>CBFHYJ010000010.1:0-39756 GCA_965659945.1 Sedimenticolaceae bacterium
CTTATGTGTTCTTGGGATTCACTCATGGGTGACTCAATTTGTTGGGTAGTACCAGCGGTAGTACAAAGCAGTGCTTGAGAGTGCATGAGGAGCTAGGTAACCTATTGATTCATCGTGAGATCAATGGTCCCTAGCTCCTAATGTAGGCGATACCGCAGCATAACGGGGCTTTTTCGATTCTTTAGAAGATGAATTACATCTTCGCAATCATTGCATCGCCGAACTCAGAACAGCTCAATAGCTGTGCATCATCCATCAAACGCTCGAAGTCATAAGTGACAGTCTTTGCACTGATAGCATCTTCCATTGCTTTGATAATCAGATCTGCTGCTTCTGTCCAACCCATGTGACGCAACATCATTTCTGCTGACAAGATCAATGAACCTGGGTTCACTTTATCTTGGCCTGCATACTTAGGCGCAGTACCGTGAGTCGCTTCAAACATCGCGACGGTATCTGACAGGTTTGCACCTGGCGCAATACCAATACCACCCACCTGTGCCGCTAATGCATCAGATACGTAGTCACCGTTAAGATTCAAGGTTGCGATGACATCGTATTCACGAGGACGCAACAGAATCTGTTGCAAGAAAGCATCTGCGATCACGTCTTTTACAACGATCTCATTACCGGTCTTAGGATTCTTGAAGGTACACCATGGACCACCATCCAGTTCAGTTGCACCAAACTCAGATTTCGCGAGCTCATAGCCCCACTCTTTGAAGGCACCTTCGGTGAACTTCATGATGTTGCCTTTGTGAACCAAGGTCACAGAAGCGCGATCATTATCAATCGCATATTGGATTGCTTTGCGAACTAAGCGCTCAGTACCGTCTTTAGAGACTGGCTTTACACCAATGCCTGAGGTCTCTGGGAAACGGATCTTGGTAACACCCATTTCTTTGATCAAGAAGTCGATAACCTTTTTCGCTTCTGGCGTACCTTCTTGATACTCAACACCTGCATAGATGTCTTCTGAGTTCTCACGGAAGATCACCATGTCAGTATCTTGTGGACGCAACAGTGGCGATGGTGTGCCGTTGAAGTAACGCACAGGACGTAGGCACACATACAGGTCAAGCTCTTGGCGCAAGCTAACGTTCAATGAGCGGATACCACCACCCACTGGGGTGGTTAATGGACCTTTAATCGAAACAACAAAATCCTTAACCGCTTCTAAAGTCTCTTCAGGTAACCAAACACCCTCGCCATATACCTGGGTTGATTTCTCACCAGCATAGATTTCCATCCACGAAATCTTGCGCTCACCGCCGTATGACTTCTCTACCGCTGCATCGACAACTTTGATCATCACAGGAGAGATATCAACACCGATACCATCACCTTCGATATAAGGAATGATTGGGTTGTTAGGTACGTTGATAGAGTTATCTGCGTTTACGGTGATTTTTTCCGCGCCGGCTGGAATTTCGATTTTGTCAAAAGCCATTTGGGTCCCACTTTCTGAGTGCTATAAAAAATTATGCCCGAGATTTTAGCACTCAGACCGTACAATGTCCGGATGGCAAAGCTTGTTCTTTTTAATAAACCTTTCGATGTTCTGACCCAATTTACGGATAAGGAAGATCGTAAGACATTAGCTAAATTTATCGATATTTCAGGGGTTTACCCTGCCGGCCGACTGGACCGTGATAGCGAAGGCCTGTTGCTGCTCACCGATGATGGTGGCCTTGCGCATCAGCTCACCCACCCTAAAAAGAACACCTGGAAGACTTACTGGGTGCAAGTAGAGGGAGAACCCTCTGAGCAGGCGCTAGAGAAATTCCGAAAAGGTCTCGAGCTGAAAGATGGCCCTACTAAACTTGCGCAGATCAAACGTATAAATGAGCCTCAAAATTTATGGCAGCGTGATCCACCGATTCGGGTGCGCAAATCTATTCCTGACAGCTGGCTTGAGGTGAAAATCACGGAAGGTCGCAATCGACAAGTGCGACGCATGACGGCGGCGATTGGACACCCGACACTGCGATTAATTCGGGCAGCTATCGGTAACTGGCAATTAGGTAATTTATCACTCGGCGAGTATCGCGTCGAAACCGTACCTGATATGCCCAAGCCTCCTGCAAAGAAAAAGGTGTTTCGTAAACGCCAACGCTGAAACTCTTTGCAAGCTTGGGTATCCTTCTGTTTTATTCTTTCTAGAGATCTTTTGTGAGCTTAGGTCGCGTTATTGTCGGTTTATCAGGTGGTGTTGATTCATCCGTTGCCGCTTTCCGCCTCATTGAACAAGGCTATCAAGTTGAAGGCCTATTCATGAAGAACTGGGAAGAAGATGACGATGCTGAATATTGCTCAGCCGCTGAAGACCTTGCTGACGCGCAACAAGTTGCTGACACCTTAGGTATTCATTTACATACGGTGAACTTTTCATTGGAATATTGGGATAACGTGTTTGCGCACTTCCTGGCCGAATACCAAGCCGGCCGCACCCCTAACCCGGATGTGTTGTGTAACCGCGAGATTAAATTCAAAGCTTTCTTAGATTACGCGCTTGAACTTGGTGCTGATTACATTGCCACAGGTCACTATGCTGGTATTGATCATCAGGCTGACATCTCACGACTGATCAAAGCTGTCGATCACGATAAAGATCAAACCTACTTTCTTTATATGCTCGAACAGAGGGCGTTAACTAAAGCCCTCTTCCCACTGCAAGATATGCCCAAGCCTGAGGTGCGCGCACTAGCTAAGAAAGCCGGCTTTGCTAATTTTAAAAAGAAAGATTCAACCGGCATTTGTTTTATTGGCGAGCGTCGCTTTAAAGACTTTCTATCTACTTATTTACCTGCCAATCCCGGTGAAATCCATTCACTGGATGGTGAGCATCTTGGTGAACACCAAGGTTTGATGTACTACACCATTGGGCAACGCCAAGGACTTGGTATTGGTGGAACACACGAGCATGATAATGATCCGTGGTTTGTTGCACGCAAAGATCTCGAGAAAAACATTTTATATGTGGTGCAAGGTCATCAGCACGCGTCACTGATGCGCGATAACTTAATTGCTGAACAATTGCACTGGACTCGAGATGCAGAGCCTGCAACATCATTTAGTTGCCAAGCACGCTGTCGTCATCGCCAACACTTACAAGACTGCTCAGTGGTGCTTGAAGATGGCTTAGCCAAGGTAAGCTTCACTGATCCACAACGTGCGATAACACCGGGGCAGTCGATTGTGTTTTACCAAGGCGATGAATGTCTTGGTGGAGGAATTATTCAATGAGCTATACCGAAGAAGATCGCGTCATTGCGCTTGCCGGTATTTTTCAATCTGCGCGCATGGTGACTGATCTTGCGCATGATGGTCGCACTGATACATCAGCTTACGATGCGAGCTTGCTATCGTTATTTAATCTCAACCCACCTTCGGTGAGTGCCGTGTTTGGCAACCAAGCAGGTGTTCAATTAGGGCTACATACCTTGTGGACGCAGTTAGAGCGCCCTCGTGAGCGCGACATGGAGATCACGCGGTATGTCATCTCTATTATTCAGTTGTGCGACAAGCTGTTAAAAGATTCAAAAAGTCTCAATCAGATTACCGATGCGATTGAGAATCTCGCTGATCGCACCAAGGCGTTTGAATTCTCACAACAAGCACAGACAACTCAACTGGCGGAAACTTATTCACAATTCGTTAGTCCGATACAACCGAAGATCATTGTTAAAGGCGATGGCCGCAATCTACAAAATACGGATACCGCTGCGATGATCAGAGCGTCACTTTTAGCTGGCATTCGTGCGGCTATCTTGTGGCGACAAACTGGCGGAAAACGCTGGCAGCTTTTACTTAATAGAAAAAAGATCGCACAACTTGCGAATCAACTAAAAACCGTTAGTTAACCTAAGGACACTTTTCATGAAAAACATTCTTGCCATCTCACTGGTCTTATTTAGCACCCTAGCTTTTGCAGATAACCATGCTGAAGAATCATCGCTAAGCAGCACTTTTAGCGGCTGGTGGGATAAGACTAAGGAGCTTGGAAGTGCCATCTGGTCTGAAACCAAAGACACTACCGCTGAAACCGCTGAGAAGGTCGAAAACAGCGACACCTACCAATCGGCAAAAACTAAAGGCGGCGAAATTGTCGAAAAGGTACAAAACAGTGAGACCTACCAGTCGGCAAAAACCAAAGGCAGCGAGATTGTCGACAAGGTACAAAACAGTGAAACCTACCAATCGATCAAAACCGAGAGTAGCAATCTTTACGAAAAGGCCAAGCAGCAGTTTGGTAGCAAGCCTCGCACGGAGCCTGCGCCGGTTAAGTGACTCGTCAGCATAGGCTGACACCTTTATAATAAGGCGCTTAATCAATGATTCGGAGCCGAGATGGATTTAAGTACGCTAACTGCGATCTCACCAATGGATGGTCGCTATGGCAGCAAAACTGCTGATTTACGCCCAATTTTTAGTGAATTTGGCCTGATTAAGCAGCGTGTTACCGTCGAAATCCGCTGGCTCCAAGCCCTATCTGTCCATCCTCAAATCAAAGAAGTTCAGCCTTTCTCTGCTGAAACCAATGCCCTACTCAATGGCATTGTGGACAACTTCAGTGAATCTGATGCGCTTCGGGTTAAAGAAATCGAGGCAACTACCAATCACGACGTAAAAGCGGTCGAATATCTACTGAAAGAGAAGATAGCCGGCAATGGTGAGCTCGAAGCAGTTACTGAGTTTATTCACTTTGCCTGCACCTCAGAAGACATCAACAATTTGTCTCATGCTTTGATGCTTCGAGAAGGTCGTGCTGAGGTATTCCTCAAGCAAGCGCAACAAATTATCCATGCCATTCGCGCACTTGCACACGAGCATGCTGATAAGCCAATGCTCTCTCGCACCCACGGACAAACCGCCTCTCCTACCACTTTGGGTAAAGAAATGGCGAACGTGGTTTATCGCTTAGAGCGTCAAATGGAACAAATTGCGAATATTCCTTTGATGGGTAAGATGAATGGTGCTGTTGGTAACTACAACGCACATATCTCAGCTTATCCGGATATTGATTGGGAAGAGTTTGCTCAAGCATTTGTTGGATCACTTGGCCTGACGTGGAACCCCTACACCATTCAAATTGAGCCTCACGATTACATGGCAGAACTGTTTGATGGCATGGCTCGCTTCAATACCATCTTGATTGATTACTGTCGTGATATCTGGAGCTACATCTCAATTGGTTACTTCAAACAAAAGACGGTTGCCGGAGAAGTCGGCTCTTCAACGATGCCCCACAAGGTAAATCCTATCGATTTTGAAAACGGTGAAGGTAATTTTGGTATCGCAAACGCCATCTTTGGTCATTTAGCGAGCAAGCTTCCTGTCTCTCGTTGGCAACGTGATCTGACTGACTCAACGGTTTTGAGAAACATGGGTGTGGGTATTGCTTATACCTCAGTCGCTATTCAGTCGGTTCTTAAAGGCATAAACAAATTAGAAGCAGATGCTAAGCGCCTAGCGGATGATCTGGATGCTAACTGGGAAGTCCTCGCCGAGCCCATTCAAACCGTTATGCGTCGCTATGGCATTGAAAAGCCTTACGAGAAGTTAAAAGAACTCACCCGCGGTCATCGCGTCGATCAAGCAGGTATGCAGGCCTTTGTTGATGGTTTGGATTTACCTGATGAGGCTAAAGCGGAGCTTAAGAAGCTAACACCTAGCACTTATATCGGTAATGCAATCGATCAGGCCAAGAAAATATAACCCACACTTAGAAACATAAAAAAACCCGCAGGTCTCTCGATCTGCGGGTTTTTTCGTTATGTGAGATTACTTAGTGCGAATCTCAACACGACGGTTTTGAGCACGACCAGCGTCTGTTGCGTTATCTGCTACTGGTTGAGTCTCACCCATGCCGCTGACAGACATGTTGTTCTTAACACCAAAGTTGCGCAAGAAATCTGCAACTGCTTTAGCACGACGCTCTGATAGCTTTTGGTTGTAAGCCTTAGAACCTTTGGAGTCAGTGTGACCGACGATTTCTAAGTTCTCTTTACCGGTCAACTTGCCCGCCACATCGATCAAGATGGTGCGATGAGCCGAGGTTAAATCTGACTTATCAAAAGCAAATTGTGCAGTTGTTGCGTCAATTACAGCTAGTGGAGCAGGTGCTGGAGCAGGCTTCGCTGCTGGCGCTTCTGCCTTTGCAGGTGCTTCTGCCTTTGCAGGTGCTTCATCGCCACATTCTGGCAATGACATCAATGTACCGCCTACAGGAGCAGTTACACAGCCACCAAAGCCATCTTTAACCACATTGCCTGCAGAATCAGTAACATATCGCTTCTCTGCTGAAGCGGTACCTGCCATAACAAACAAGCCTGTTGCTACAACTAAACCTAAAATTGTTTTTCCTTTACCGTACATTTTGGCCTCCAAATGACCGTTTCATTTCCTAATACGAGTTACCGAGCACCGTCCCTGCCCGGATTTGTGGATTAATTATCCTATTTAATGGCTTTATCGCAATAGCACTTCGTGAAAATTCACCTTTCTGACACAATCTACTGATTCATATCAGAGCTATCACATGCAAAATCATCGACTCTTTGCCGGCGCTCTTTACATCATATTGGCCGAATTATTCTTCGCCAGCATGGGTGCGAGCATCCGGTTTGTGTCTGAAGACCTAAATAACCCGATGGTTGTATTTGCTAGAAACCTCGTCGGCTTATTAGTTCTTTTGCCTTGGTTATTACATGGGGGCAAACGCTTTAAAACACAAGTGCCTCATTTGCATCTGCTGCGAGGACTCGCTGGCGTGTGCGCCATGTACTGCTTTTTTTATGCCATTGCGAACTTACCGCTCGCCAATGCAATGCTATTGAAGCTCACCGCACCACTCTTTATTCCATTTGTCGCCCTGTTTTGGTTAAAAGAGCAATTTACTTGGCATGTCATCGCGGCGCTGGTGATCGGCTTTACAGGCGTGGCGATTATGCTGGGTCCAGAGATCGATACTCAATTGGGCATATCCCTGATCGCAATGGCAGGTGGTGCTTTTGCTGCGATCGCCAAAGTGACAGTGCGTCGCTTATCGAAATCTGAATCGGCCAATCTCACCGTGTTTTACTTTGCTTTAGTTGGCTTGATCGTCTCGATCATACCTTTGATTTGGTACTGGCAAACACCCACTCTGAATCAAGTTAGCTGGCTAATCATTCTTGGCCTTTTTGCCACCGCAGGACAACTAAGCATGACCCGAGGTTTTGCCTGTGCACCTGCAGCTCGACTGGGGCCCTTTGCATTTTTCTCTGTCCTTTTTGGTGCTTATTTCGGTTGGTTATTCTGGGACGAGATGGTCACAATCGCCACAGCAATTGGCGCATTGCTTATCATGCTTTCAGGCGTCCTGACTGGGCGTGGCCGCAAACAACATGAGTTAACTAATGCCACACGTTGAATTTCGCTTTTCTAAAGACCTGCCTAAAGAAACCTTCTTTGCAGAGTATTGGCAAAAAAAGCCGTATCTCTTCCGCCAAGCGATCGATCCAGATTGCCTGACTTTTCCTGCTGAAGAGCTTGCCGGACTATCATTAGAAAGCGAAATCGAATCGCGCATCATCATCCAATCTCAAGATGACGAGTACACCTTGCACCATGGACCTTTTGCTGAAGCGTTCTTTGGTGAGCTACCAGAGAAAAAATGGACGCTGCTTGTTCAAGATTGCGACAAATGGATAGATGATGTTTCAAACATACTTAACGCGTTTGATTTCCTACCCAGTTGGCGACTTGATGACATCATGATTAGCTATGCATCGACCGGTGGCAGTGTTGGCCCACACACCGACAACTATGATGTATTTCTTATCCAATCTTCTGGCCAACGTCACTGGCAGCTAGATTCAAACGCTAAAGAAACCTTTAGAGAGCACCCTCATCTGAACTTACTGGCTGAATTCAATACAACAGAAGAATGGACTCTCGAGCCCGGTGACGTGCTCTATTTACCGCCTAAACTCGCTCATTGGGGCGTCGCTGTGGATGATCAATGCATGACCTGGAGCGTTGGCATGCGTGGTCCAAGTAGCGAAGAGATTCTTGATGCTTGGGTGCAGCATGCAGCTCAGCACCACCCAATTGCACACCTTACTGATCAGCTCAATAAACACTACGATCATCCCAATATGTTGACTCAGGGAGAGATCAAGCAAAGCGTTGCTATCACTGAGAAAACTCTCAACCTTGGTGCACTAAAAAATGGCCCATGGCTGGGCGAGTTTCTAACCGAGCCAAAGTTGAATTTTGATATTCCTGCAGATGAACAAGCAGTAACCCCCGAAGAGCTTGAAGATATCGATAATCTGCAACGTCACCCTTGGTTACGAACGGCTATTATTGTTGATGAAGAACGCGCTTATTTTTGTGCACAAGGCGCCTCATTCAGTTTCACTCCTGATTTATATGAATGGGCTGAAACCTTGTCTCGAATGCCGTTATTGGAAAAATCATTTATTAGTCATGCGCTAAACGATTCCCATAAGACCAAACTGCTCTGCGAGCTTGTGCGCCGCAATTGGTGGGTTGTTGATGAGTGAACAAATACAACGAACGACCTGGCAGCAAGATAGAGAGCACTTAAGCAACATTCGACACCAGGTCTTTGTTGATGAGCAAAAAGTCCCTATCGAATTAGAAATTGATCATGACGACCCACTCGCCTCGCATGTTTTATGCCGTGTGGATGATCAACCAGTTGGTACCGGACGAATTCTTCTTGATGGGCATATTGGACGGCTCGCGGTATTAAAGGAGCATCGTAAAAAAGGTTACGGAAACAAAATACTCTATCATCTTGAATTAATCGCGCAAGTAAATGAACTTACTGAGGTGTTCTTGAACGCACAGATCACCGCAATCCCTTTTTATGAAAAGCGCGGGTATACGATCATCAGTGATGTATTTGACGATGCCGGCATTCCGCATCAAACAATGAAAAAAACGTTATAACCAGCGCCGCTGAAGCTCGTTTAAATTTTTCCTGCAGCCACTGCAACGCAATGATAATGCTTGTAGAATTAAGCTCTCTGAACAACTGCTTCACAGCAGCTTCGCGGGCAATCACAACAGGTCTTATTTCTTCACCTTCATGTGCAAGCCCATGAATCCCAGAAACCATAGCGCTATCAACACGCCCTACAAAGACCGTTATACGTTCTGTAGAACTGCCTGGGGTAACAAAGAATTCACCAACTTCAATTAGGTCTTCGAGCTCGCAGCCTGTTTCCTCAACGACTTCGCGAGCGGCAACCTCATGAGGCTTTTCATGAGCACTGTCACAAAACCCAGAGACGGTCTCTATGCTCCATGAGCAATCAGCCACACCCATCAAGCCAATGCGGAACTGCTCGACACACACAATCGCATCCTTATTAGGATCAAAAAGCAATATGGAGACGGCAGTTTTACCTTCTAAGCGTTCACGTACAACAGCAGGACAATCACCTTCTAGAAAACTGCTGTGTTTAACCTTGTATTGCTTTAACGTGAAAAAATGCTCGCTGAGCAAGGACTCATCGAGAATTTCTACGTCATATTTCATGACAAAGCTGAAGTAACCTCAGCATTGATGGCTATCAAAGAGTCCAACGGGCTTTCAGCTGCGGTTATTGGACGACCAACCACTAAGAAGTCAGAACCTGCACGCATCGCATCACCTGGTGTCATAACGCGGGTTTGATCATCCATAGAAGCGGTTGCCAGACGCACACCCGGCGTCACAAGACGAAAGTCAGCACTTCGCTCACCTCGCAGTACACCTGCTTCGAGTGGCGAGCACACGACACCGTCTAATCCACTTGATTCAGTCAGTGCTGCAAACCGACTCACATTCTCTTGGGGTGAACCTGAATAACCGATTTCAGCCACTTCATCAGCACTTAAGCTAGTCAAAATGGTTACCGCAATCAGCAAAGGCCGTGACTCTAGCTTTGCCAAACGATTCGCGGCGGTTTCCATCATCTTACGTCCACCAGCAGCATGCACATTCATCATCCAGACGCCCAAATCTGCACCAGCCTCACAAGCAGCTGCAACTGTGTTCGGAATGTCGTGATATTTAAGGTCGAGAAAGACATCAAAGCCCTTATTGATGACTTTACGTACAAAATCAGGGCCCAAACGGGTAAACATCTCTTTACCAATTTTTAGGCGACACATCTTGGCATCAAGTTGATCAATCAATTGCCATGCTGAGGCCTCATTGGGGTAATCCAAAGCAATAATGATGCGAGGTCCAAGATCCGTCATATAACTTCCTTCATGGTTTTAATTTGATTGTCAGCTTCAATTAAAGAGCGGCGTTTAATTGTGCTCCACGAGTCACAGCTAGGACATTGCCAATGCAATTGTTTAGCTTCAAAGCCACATTTCTGACATTGATAGTTAATACGTTCGGCCATTAAACGATGCAAATGCGCACGCACGTTATATAACAAATGGTCGTTACCCATTGAAGGCATCGTACATTGCAACTCCACCAAACGAATCAAGCCCGGCATAGACGGGTTCTTGGCAATGTATTCACCTAAGAATCGCGTTGCCTCTGCATCTCCCGACTGCTGCCGAATAATTTCAGCTAAGAACAACTCTGTACCCTGATTTGGATGGCGCTTTACCTGATCTTCAAGGAATGCGCGAACACCGCGCATATCGCCTTCACTGCGATAGATATCCACGATCTCACGGATAATTTCTGGCAGATACTCAGGGGCGCGCTCAGCCGCATCAAGTAATTTAACCAGCGCATCTTTACGTTTATTTTCTTGAATATCGATACGTGCCAGTAAATGCGTCGCTCGCACACAACCCTTGTAGACATTTAATGCACGCTTTAGATAGATTCGAGCAACTTCATTATCGCCATCTGCACGCGCCTTATTGGCCATCTCGCAGAAGTAATGTGATTTCTGCAGATCGTGTGTCTCGCCACTTTCAATGTCGAGCGCTTCAATGGTTTTTAAGCAGGCATCCCAGTCTTTTTCTTGTTGGTAAATCTTCACCAAGTTACGTAACACCGGCACAACATACTGACGACCTTGTTTCAGTTCTAGCAGTAACTGCTCGGCACGATCGTATAAACCTGAGCGCATATAATCTTGTGCTAACTCTAAAACGGCTTGCGCACGTTGCTCACGCGACAAAGCTGGGCGCGCAATGAGGTTTTGGTGAATACGAATCGCTCGCTCTACCTCGCCACGGCGACGAAAAAGATTACCTAAGGCAAGATGGGTCTCAATCGTATCCGCATCGACCTCTAACATCTCCAGAAAGACATCAATTGCCTTATCAGGCTCTTCGTTAAGTAAGTAGTTAAGACCTTGGAAATAAACCGGGTTAGCTTCGCGCTCTGATTTTGCCGATTCTATGCGTGCAGCATGAGAAGCTGCAAACCAGCCTGAGACTGCCGCTAGCGGTAAAAGAAGAATAAGCCATTCAATCTGCATGATTACTGATTGGTCAAACGGGGCGTTGAAGAGGCTTGCTGTTGCTCACCGATTTTTCGTTGGCGCTTTAGCGCGATGTTTTCACGCTTGAAACGAAGGTAATAGACACTACTCGCAAGACCACCAAGTATGAGTCCAACACCCAAGGAAAGCAGCAGCAAAACACTCAAGGGCGCCGTGGGTCGATAAAGCCCCAAATCAATCTGTACTGCAGCACTATTCGCCACAGCAAAAGCTGCGCCCAGCGCCGCCAAGATGATCACGATCAAAAACTTTAAAAAGCCCAGCATGTGAAGCCCTCTTAATGATGGGGGTCATCATACCAATTCATTGAAGAATAGGCAGTTTTAGTCATGTCAGCCTAATACCGCACAGCTAACCTGAATTTGCGGCTTTGAATGCCCTCCTCAACCCGTTAGGCTAAGCAAAATTTTTTATCAGGATTCATCATGGGACAGTTTCAAGATCAAATCGTCGTTATTACCGGTGGCGTGGGTAATGTAGGTAAAGCCACAGCAGCCGCATTCGCAGACCAGGGCGCTACTGTAGTGCTATTGGACTACAACGAAGATGGCTTAAAAGCGGCGCTTGAGTGTCTTAATACGAATAACAAAGACGGCTTTACCGTTAATTTGCTCGAGGCTGAAAGTGTCAATTCAGTTATTACAGCAATTCATAAAAAGTATGGCCGAATCGATGTGCTAGCCAATATCGCGGGTGGTTTCACCATGGGCCCAGGCATTGATGAAACACCGGATAAAGATTGGGAATTCATGATGAATCTCAACGCACGATCTGTTTTCTATGCAAGTCGTGCCGCTCTACCTTACATGATCAAAAAAGCATCAGGTCGCATCATTAACGTTTCAGCACGCGCTGCTCTACATGGCGGCGCCAATATGGGCCCATACTGCGCCTCTAAAGCGGCCGTTAAAACATTGACCGAATCACTGGCTAATGAAACCAAAGATAAAGGCATTACGGTTAACTGCATCATGCCGGGCACTGTTGATACCCCTGAAAACCGAGAAAGCATGCCAGATGCAAATCACAGCTCGTGGGTACCGACTAGCGGCCTTGCCGATGTCATTTTGTTTTTAGCTTCAGATGCAGCCACCTACGTCACTGGTGCTGCGATTCCAGTTTACGGACAAAGTTAATGGCAGAGAAAACCTTTGCGATAGCCGTATCGCAAAGCCAAGCTCAGCAGATTGCATATGCAATAGAGGTCTATGCGCATGCGGCCTATCCCGCCGGCGGCTCTGATTGCGCACAGGTCTCGCGCGAGGCTTTATTAGACTCAGCTAAAACATTCTCTAGTTTAGAAACGGATGGGATTGTACAGGTGCGTAAACGACAGCGACGCCCATTAAAGGCGGCGGTTGATTGGTATTTCAGCTTAGAAGGTCCCGGAGATTACACCTTGGGGACAGAATTAAGCGTTCTCTTTGGACGTTAACGCAGACCTAAGACGTCCTGCATATCAAACAGTCCTGCATCTTTGCTTTCTAACCATGCTGCAGCACGTGCAGCACCTTTAGCAAAAGTCATACGACTAGAAGCCTTGTGCGTTATCTCGACGCGCTCACCTTCTGTGGCAAACCAAACAGTGTGCTCACCAACCACATCACCGGCACGAATCGTTTCAAAACCGATAGTCTCGCGCTCACGCTCTCCGGTTTGACCTTCACGACCATAAACCGCCACTTTAGATAAATCACGCCCAAGCGCATCGGCAACAACCTCACCCATACGCACAGCGGTACCTGATGGTGCATCTAATTTATGACGGTGATGCGCTTCAATAATCTCAATATCACAGTCATCGCCCATTACGCGTGCTGCCATATCGAGCAACTTAAAACATAGGTTCACACCCACGCTCATGTTCGGCGCAAATACCACGCCAATCTCTTTTGAAGCATCTGCAATTTGAGCTTTCTGGGCATCATCGAAACCAGTTGTACCAATGACAATCTTTTTGCCATGCTCACGACAAAATGAGAGGTGGTTTAATGTCGGTGCAAGGCCGGTGAAATCGATCACCACGTCAAAGTCATTCACAATTGAAGCTAAATCAGCTGCAATCGTGACGCCTAATTTGCCAACACCAGCCACTTCACCGACATCCGCACCGATCAAGCTTGAGTCTGGATGCTCAGTCGCAGCGGTCAACTCAAGACCTTTGGTGATACCAACGGCCTCAATTAAGTTTTTACCCATCCGCCCGGCGGCGCCAACTACTGCTACTCGCATTTTGTACTCTCGTGTTTAGTCTTAGAGACCAACGTCTTTAAAGAAACCTTTTACTTTATCAAGCCATCCATGTGCGTTCGGATTATGGGTGCTACCACCACCGCGCAATGACTCATCAAGCTGCATAATAAGGTCTCGTTGCTCTCCCGTCAGCTTTACTGGCGTTTCAATGATCACTCGACAGATCAAATCACCTTGAGGACCTCCACGCACAGGCTTTACGCCTTTGTTACGCAGACGGAACATTTTGCCTGTCTGAGTGCCTTCCGGAATCTTCAGTTTGACCTTGCCGGTCAGTGTGGGCACCTCAATCTCGCCACCCAATGCGGCATCCGCAAATGACACCGGCATGTCGCAATACAAATGGCTATCTTCACGCTCGAAGATAGGATGTGCTTTAACAGCCACTTGAACGTAAAGATCGCCTGCAGGACCACCATTAGCGCCTGCCTCACCTTCGCCTGACAGGCGAATGCGATCGCCAGTATCAACACCGGCAGGCACCTTTACAGATAGCATTTTGGATTCTTGAACACGACCTTGGCCATGACAGCTACCACATGGATCATCAATCACCGTACCGCGACCCTGACATGTCGGACAGGTTTGTTGCACTGAGAAGAAGCCCTGAGACATACGCACTTGGCCAGCACCACCACAAGTACCACACTGCTTTGGCGATGAGCCTTTCTTAGCACCTGTACCATCACAGGTTTTACAGTTAACCATGGTTGGTACTTTGATTTTTACCTCAGTACCTGCAACGGCTTCTTCAAGTGATAGCTCTAAGTTGTAACGAAGATCTGCGCCACGCTGAACGCTTGATCTACCCCCACCACCACGACGACCTCCACCGAAGATATCGCCGAACACATCACCAAAGATATCGCCAAAATCAGCACTACCGCCGTGGAAGCCACCTGCGCCACCACCCATGGATGGATCAACACCCGCATGGCCAAACTGATCGTAGGCTGCACGTTTTTGACCATCGGTGAGCACTTCGTAGGCTTCTTTAGCTTCTTTGAATTTGACTTCAGCCTCTTTCGCCTCATCACCGGTATTACGGTCAGGGTGATACTTCATCGCTAGACGACGATAAGCCTTTTTTAATTCAGCCTCAGATGCATTCTTCTGCACTCCAAGGACTTCGTAATAATCTCGTTTTGACATAGCGCTTGCTCTATACAGCTACCGAAATTCATATCCGGCTAAATACAAGAAAACGTGCGACCTCTTTCAAAGCCGCACGTTCAGCTAGTGATTCAGCGAAAGGCAACAATTACTTGTCGTCTTTCACCTCTTCAAACTCCGCATCAACCACGTCGTCATCACCAGATGAGGCCTCAGCGCCCGCGGCTCCGGCCGCACCTGCAGCTGCAGCCGCTGCTGCTGCATCGCCACCTTGGCCATACAAACGCTCAGCCATCTTTGCAGAAGCTTCTGCCAATGCTTTGGTTTTCTCTTCGATAACCGCAACATCAGAATCTTTAACCGCTTCTTCTAGATCAGCGATCGCTGCTTCAATCGCTTCCTTTTCGCCAGCTTCAAGCTTGTCATCGCCAAGCTCTTCCATTGACTTCTTGGTTGCGTGAATCATGCCATCTGCTTGGTTACGTGCAGTAACTAGCTCGTGGAATTTTTTATCCTCTTCAGCATGCGCCTCTGCATCTTGAACCATCTTTTCGATCTCATCATCCGACAAGCCTGAAGAGGCTGTTATCTTGATCGATTGCTCTTTGCCTGTCGCTTTATCTTTAGCCGACACGTTCAAGATGCCGTTAGCGTCAATATCAAAGCTAACCTCGATCTGAGGCACACCGCGTGGTGCTGGTGGTATATCGCTCAAATCGAAACGACCGAGTGACTTATTGCCCGCTGCTTGCTCACGCTCGCCTTGTAATACGTGAACAGTAACCGCTGTTTGATTGTCATCTGCGGTTGAGAACACCTGTGATGCGTTGGTAGGAATCGTGGTGTTCTTTTCGATCAACTTGGTCATCACGCCACCCATAGTTTCGATGCCCAGTGACAATGGCGTTACGTCGAGCAACAACACGTCTTTTACGTCGCCGCCTAAAACACCACCCTGAATGGCCGCACCCATCGCTACTGCTTCGTCAGGGTTCACGTCTTTACGTGGCTCTTTACCGAAGAAATCAGTAACGGTCTTTTGCACCATTGGCATACGTGTCTGACCACCGACCAAAATTACGTCATCAATGTCAGAAGCTGATAAGCCCGCATCTTTCAAAGCCGTCTTACACGGATCAAGTGTGCGCTTAACCAAGTCTTCAACCAGTGACTCAAGCTTAGAACGGCTTAATTTGATGTTCATGTGCTTAGGGCCAGAGGCATCTGCAGTCACATATGGCAGGTTGATATCAGTTTGCTGACCGTTGGATAGCTCAATCTTTGCTTTTTCAGCGGCTTCTTTTAAACGCTGCAGCGCTAATGGATCGTTCTTAAGATCGACACCTTGGTCTTTCTTAAACTCTGACACCAAGAAATCAATAATGCGCATATCGAAGTCTTCACCACCAAGGAATGTGTCGCCATTGGTTGCCAATACTTCGAACTGATATTCACCATCAACTTCTGCGACTTCAATGATTGATACGTCGAACGTACCGCCACCTAAGTCATAAACTGCTAGCTTCTTATCGCCATTCGACTTATCTAAGCCGTAAGCCAATGCCGCTGCAGTTGGCTCGTTGATGATGCGCTTAACATCCAAGCCTGCAATCTTGCCCGCATCTTTGGTTGCTTGGCGTTGAGAGTCGTTGAAGTAAGCCGGAACAGTGATAACTGCTTCGGTTACTGGCTCGCCAAGATAGTCTTCAGCGGTTTTCTTCATCTTCTGAAGAACCTTTGCCGAGATCTCAGGTGGCGCCATTTTCTTGTCGTTAACTTCAACCCACGCATCACCATTATCAGCACCTACAATCTTGTAAGGGACGATATCTTGATCACGCTTTACGACATCGTCAGTGAAACGACGACCGATCAAACGCTTAATAGCAAACAAGGTGTTTTTTGGGTTCGTAACAGCCTGGCGCTTTGCGCTCTGACCGACTAGCACCTCACCGTCTTGGGTATACGCGATAATAGATGGGGTTGTGCGGTCGCCTTCGCTGTTTTCAATAACACGCGCCGTTTGGCCGTCCATCACTGACACACACGAGTTGGTTGTACCTAAGTCAATACCAATAATTTTGCCCATCGGGGTTCTCCGTAAAAACTGGTTTAATTTTTGATTAATGTATAAGTGGGGACTGAAATTGGTGTTTCAAGCCCATGATCTGATTATTTATTCCGCTGCTTCTGGCATCGCCTGAGAAACAACCACCATGGCTGGCCTGATCAAACGGCCATTCAATGAAACGCCCTTCTGCATGACTGCCATTACAGTGTTTGGCGCCATCTCCGCATTTGGGACCATCGACATGGCTTGATGGAATTCAGGGTTAAACGCCTCACCCTCAGGGTTGATGCGCTCAACATTGAATTTCTCCATCACATCGCCAAACATTTTGACGGTGAGCTCAGTGCCTTCACGCAATGACGCCACGTCAGCCTCATCGTTTTGCGCGGCTTGAAGCCCAAGTTCCAAGCTGTCCCAAATAGTCAACAGCTCACCTACGAACTTATCGAGTGCATACTTATGCGCTTTTTCGAGCTCCTGAGTGTGACGACGCTTTAGATTTTCGATTTCTGCATGAGCGCGAACGAGTTGGTCGTAGTGTTCATCAGCTTTCTTTTGCAGCACTGCGAGCTCAGAAGACATCGCATCTACATCACCCTCACTGGCTGAAATCTCTTCTTCCAGCACCGCTTCGACGTTTTCTACCGTCTCTTCGACTAGATTTTCATTCTTCTCATCGCTCATGAAAAAGACCTGCTAAGCTATTGATAAATAATAATAAGTCTATCAGTTATGTCGCTGATTAAACTAAACTTTGCAGGTAAATGGGGATGATTAGCGGGTTTTCAAGGCTGCGCCGAATAATTTCGCAGTGATATCGACAATGGGAATGACGCGGTCGTAATTTATTCGAGTTGGGCCAATTACACCCAAAACACCGATCACCTCATTATCGACCTCATAAGGCGCTGTGATCACACTGCAATCTCGAAGCGTCGTGTAGCCAGATTCTTCGCCAATAAAGATCTGCAGACCATCTGCGTCGAGCGCTCGATCCAAAAGATGCAGAATCTCTTGTTTTTCAGTGAAGGCGTTAAATAAGCCACGCAGACGGTCCATCTCGGCCAGTTCATCAAAATCCATCAAATTGGTCTGACCAGACACAATCATGTCGGCAGGCACATCATCGCCCGAGCCAAAGGCCTGCTCAGCCATTGTGAGCGCATCTGCCATCAATTTATCCATATGCTGGCGATCTGCCTGCATTTGCTCAAAAACACGCTTACGCACGCCTTCAAGATGAGTGTTGGCATAATGCTGCGTGAGGATTTTGCTGAATTGCTCCAGCTCACTGCGCGTGAATTCGCGTGAAGTTTCAATCAAGCGATTCAATATCTCACCCGCTGAGGTGACGATAACGGTTAAAACTCGCGTGCCAGACAAAGGCACAAACTCAATCTGACGAATCGTCTCAGAGTTGCGCTTTGGCACCATCACCACGCCAGCAAGGTGAGTCATATTCGAAAGTAGCTCAGAGGTAGAGTGAATAATGTCACCGCCCTTCTTATCTGAAACCTGAAACTCTTGGCTGATCGAGGACAGTAGCTTCTGATCGACGTTCTGAGAAGCAATCAACGAATCGACAAACATGCGGTAGCCATTCGCTGTGGGAATGCGGCCCGCAGAGGTATGCGGGGAAACAATGAGACCAGCATCTTCCAGATCCGCCATCACGTTTCGAATGGTTGCCGGTGATAAATCTAACCCTGAGTCCTTAGCTAAGGTTCTCGAACCGACAGGCTGACCATCACGGATATAACGCTCAATTAAAACACGTAAAAAGTGCTGCGCTCGTTCGTTTATCGATGTTTCTGGCAAACCGGGCAAAAGAGTGATCCGTTTAAGTTGATACAAGCATTATCCGAACGAGCAAAAAGCGCTGTCAAGGTGAACAAATGTTCTTTTACCTTAACTGCCCTCGTGCTAGCTTTAGTCAGACTAAATTGGACTCTCAAGTGTCGAAATCATCTGCTTTTAAAACCATCGCCATCGTTGGCAAACCCGATGTTTCAGATCAGCTCGTTCAGACGCTGAGCGAACTTCACGCGTGTCTCAAAGAACATCAATGTGAGGTGCTGTTTGATAAGGCTGCGGGACCACTCGTTGATGAGACGGGCAGTGACGACTTGTGCGCTCTTGCTGAGAAAAGCAATCTGGTTATCGTGGTCGGTGGTGATGGCACTCTGCTTCATTGTGCACGTGAAATTGTCCCTACCAACACACCCATTCTTGGAATCAACCTTGGGCGCCTCGGTTTTCTTGTTGATATCTCACCAACCAATGTTTGTGAGGTCGTTTCTAGCGTTCTCGCTGGGCATTACGAAGCCGATGACCGCACACTACTTGAGTGCCGAGTAGGTAATCAAAAGCCACAACTTGCTATGAACGATGTCGTGCTACAGAAATGGAATGTGGCACGCATGATCGAGTTTGAAACTTGGATTAATGGCAGCTCTATCGACTCACAACGATCTGATGGCATTGTTATCTCTACACCCACCGGCTCTACAGCGTATGCATTATCGGGTGGTGGCCCTTTGCTATCACCTAGCTTAGATGCGATCTCACTTGTGCCGATTTGTCCTCATACGCTCAGCAATCGCCCGATCGTGGTGCCTGGCAATACCAAAATTCAAATTGGTGTTTGCGGCAAAACAGATCCCCAAGAAGTTCGGGTCAGCTGTGATGGCCAAGAGATGCTCGAACTAAAATCAAATGAGAAAGTCACCATTCGAAAGTTCGATAAACCACTGCGTTTATTGCACCCAGCAGGCCATGATCACTACAAAGTTCTGCGCACCAAACTTGGCTGGGGAAGCCACCCCAAGACACTCTAATGCTGACCCATATCTCGATCAAAGATCTTGTCATTGTTAAGCAACTAGAACTCGAGTTTCATGCCGGAATGCATGCCATGACCGGTGAAACAGGTGCAGGTAAATCCATACTGATCGATGCTCTTGGCTTAGCGCTTGGCGATAAAGCCGACGCCAAACTAATTAGACAAGGCGCAGACAAAGCAGAAGTCAGCGCTATTTTTGATATCAGCGATTGCAGCAAAGCCCAGCAATGGCTCGAAGAGAATGATTTAACGGATGATGGTCAGCTCGTTTTACGCCGTGTTCTAGTGAAGGAAGGTCGTTCACGCGCTTACATCAATGGTAGTCCTGCACCACAGGCATCGCTGCAAACCTTAGCCAATGTAATCATCGCTATTCATGGGCAGCATGCACATCAAGGCTTACTCAGAAAATCACATCAACGCGCCCTACTTGATGCTTATGCTAATCACCCTCAGCTTCTGGAACAAACGGCCAAGAGCTTTGATCATTGGCAACGTACAAAGCAATCACTGGATTCATTGAAATCGAATCTTGCTGAAGGTGCCGCTCGACTCGACTACCTCAAATTCCAAGTGAGTGAGTTAGAGCCCATTCAAGAGATAGCAAAGTCTTTTGATCAGATCGAGCAAACACACAAAATACTCAGCCATGCTGAATCCCTGTTGGCGCAAACACAATCCATCATACAACAACTCGATAATGATGAGCTCGATATCAGTCGATTACTCACCCGCCTGAGCCAGCAAGTCAACGCTCTCGCTGAAATTGATACCAGCCTTAAAGACAGTGCTTCCTTACTCGAGTCTGCTTCGATTCAGGTCGATGAAGCATCTCAGTCACTTAATTACTATGCCGATAGCATTGAACTGGATCCGGAACAGCTATCGCAGCTTGATCAACAGATCGCGCAATGTCATAACGCCTCACGCAAGCACCATATCGAGATTGATCAATTACCTGAGCTTTTCAACACCTTAAGTCGTGAGCTAGAACAGCTACAGCACGCAGACAGCAACATTGATAAACAAGAGACTCAGGTTAAACAGGCGCTAGAAGCCTATCTATCCGCATCAGAAAAAGTGCATAAAAGTCGTCAAAAAGCTGCGAAAAAGCTAAGCCAAGAAGTAACTCAAAGTATGCACACTCTCGGCATGGAGCAAGGGCAATTCACTGTTGAGCTAAGCGCGCAAGATCATCATAGCAAGCATGGCGACGACCTCATTCAATTCATGGTGCAAACTAACGCTGGACAAGTGGCTAGCGCATTAGATGAAACAGCATCGGGTGGTGAGCTTTCGCGAATCTCATTAGCGATTCAAGTAGCTACTGCGAGCTGCACCGAACTACCCACGCTCATTTTCGACGAAGTCGATGTCGGTATCGGCGGTGCAGTTGCCGAGGTTGTGGGCAAACTTTTAAGAGAGCTGGGTAAAACGCGGCAAGTGCTCTGCGTCACACACTTGGCACAAGTGGCTGCACAATCAAACCATCACTACCTTGTTAAGAAGACCAGCAAGTCTTCATCTACAGAAACACATATCACCGCTTTAGATAATGAAACGCGTACGCAAGAAATTGCACGCATGATGGGTGGCGTGGAAATCACAGAAAGTACGCTTAACCATGCAGCGGAGATGATTCAACGCGCTAGCGCTTAAAGCATTGGAATGATATCCACCAATTTTGAAACGCGATTTACGATGGCTTGATGCTTATCATTCGGGTCGTATAAAACGCTCAACTTCACACCGGCAGCATCACCCGCTTCCACGTCTTTAACGCTATCACCAAACATTATTGATTGCGTAAGGTCGATTTGATGCTCGTTTGCCGCATCTAACAACATACCCGGAAGAGGCTTACGACAAGGCATATCCTTTTTGTATTCACCTTCTGCCGAAGTTGGATGATAAGGACAGAAATACACATCATTAATCAGAACGCCATGCTGCTTAAATTGTTCAACCATCCAGTCGGATATCACATGAAAATCAGCTTCAGTGTAATAGCCACGACCAATACCTGACTGATTCGTCACAACAATCAGTTGGTAGCCTTTATTTTGGGCAGTTCGACAGACCTCAAAGATTCCATCTACGAAATCGAAATCTTCTTGGCGGTAAACATACGCATGGTCGATATTAATCAAACCATCTCGGTCTAGAAAAAGTGCTTTATGCATCTAAATTAGGACAATTTTTGCGTTTGCAGCGACCATAAATAATTAACGAGTGGTCACTGATATCAAAGCCTTTAGAGGCGGCAATCTGGTGTTGATGCTTCTCAATGGTTTCATCAATGAACTCTTCGACATGGCCACACTGTTCACAAACAATATGGTCGTGGTGAGAACCACTATCCAGCTCAAAAACGGCCTGACCGCCTTCAAAGTGGTGGCGCACCAAAAGACCTGCCGTAACAAATTGGGTTAGCACACGATAAACCGTCGCTAAGCCAATCTCTTCACCACGCTCCATCAGAAGCTTATAGACATCTTCAGCCGTCATATGAGCGTCAGGCTCAGACTCAAAAACCTCAAGGATTTTCACTCGAGGCAGGGTCACTTTTAGACCCGCTTTTTTAATGTCAGTATCTTGCACAAAGGCTCCGTTACGGCTGATTTTGGCCGCCGAATTCGCTATCATTCGCGCATAGTTTACCTTATTTAATGCGAATCATTCTTGTATGCGAAAGTCTCTCATTAGCATTTGCGCTACCTTTACTTTGCTCACCGCGGGCTGCAGCACCTTTGATGATATTGGCGATAGCGTTGATTCAGCTGCAAACGTTATTCCTGAGGCATTGGACTCAGCCGGTTTAATTTACCGCCCGACCATTATTCAAGGAAATATAGTAACGCAGGAACAAGTCAACGGGCTCAAACCTGGCATGTCTCGTCGACAAGTACGCTTCGTCCTTGGTTCACCTACTCTTCGCGACGTCTTTCATGATGATCGCTGGGACTACCCTTACACCGAGGGCGTAGGTAGTACACCTGATGAATACAAATACCTATCGATCTACTTTGAGGGTGACAAGCTTGTTCGCGTAACCGGCGATCTTCACCCGCAACCTGAGAGCCAACAGGAAACCAAACCTAAGGCGTCAGTTGTCACCGTACCCGATTACGAGGGTTATGAATCTCAAGGCGATGAGAAGTCTTGGTGGCAAAAAACCAAGAGTTGGATAATGGATTAACTACCCGATTCTTCATTAAGGGCCTTAGCGCCCTTTTTCATTGTCTTGCCTTCGGCCGCACGCTTCTTACGGGCTTCTTTTGGATCGGCAATCAGAGGACGATAAATCTCAATCCGATCTCCCGGATTTAATGTCGCATCTAATTTCGCCAATTTGCCAAATATTCCGACTTTAGGCGCATCCATATCGATATCAGGAAAATAATCATCGATATGGCTAAGTTTGATCGCCTCAGCAATGGTGGCAGACGCAGGTATCTCGACAACCAGAATTAACTGCTCATCAGGGTTGGCGTAGGCAACTTCAATCGAAATGGTCTCAGACATGCATTTATTTTCTCAGAAAGCCCTCTTAGCGTCACCTTATCAACCGAGCAGCTTGGAACTGAGATAAAATTACACCCATGGGCAAAGCTAAGAAGCCTTCGGGCAACGACAATACGATCGCGCTTAACAAAAAAGCGCGGCATGACTACACCATCAATGAAACCATTGAGGCTGGTGTGTCGCTTGAAGGCTGGGAAGTCAAAAGTCTGCGTGATAAACGCGTCAATCTGACTGATGCCTATGTCATGCTGCAAGGCCAAGAGGTTTTCCTCATTGGCGCCCTGATTACGCCATTACTCAGCGCATCAACCCATGTTTCTCCAACGCCAATGCGCGCACGTAAACTGCTACTGCATCGTGAAGAAATCAATAAGCTAATTGGCTTTGTCGAGCGTAAAGGCTTCACCCTGGTTCCTATGACGCTTTACTGGAAACGTGGTCGCGCCAAGTTACAAGTTGGACTGGGTAAAGGTAAAAAGATGCACGACAAACGTGCTGACCTGAAAGAGAAAGATTGGAAGCGCGATCAAGAGCGCATCATGAAGAACAACCGCGTTTAATCGGTATATACCTCTTTCGCACGAGCCACGAACGACTCCACCATGGTATTTGCAATCTGTTCAAACACCTTGCCGAACGCGGCGCTGATTAACTTACCGGCAAACTCAAACTCGAGCACAAGAATCACTTTGCAAGCCGAGTCATTCAACGCCTCAAAGCGCCATTCACCATCTAGCTTGGAAAAAGGACCATCTTTAAGTCTTAGGGTCATACGTGATGGCGCATCACAATGGTTACAAGTGGTAAAGGACTGACGGATGCCTAATCGCTCAACGTGAATTCGGCCACACAGCTCATTACCGTCTTGAGAAATCACTTCGGAATCAGCACACCAAGGCAGGAAGTTTTTGTAACTTTCCACATCACTGACTAAATCAAACATTCTTTGGTCACTAAACATAACCAAAGCGGATTTCTCGACACGCGACACTTAGAGTAAACCTACCGCATTCAAGAAGATGATCGCGACACCTAAGGGTGCTAAGAAACGTATCGCCAACCAAAACAACTTAAAGGCACCATTGGATAGATTGAGTTCATCTTTCGACATCGAAGATTTAGCTGACCAGCCAACAAACAAGGCAATCAATAAACCACCCAAAGGCAACATGATATTTGAGGCCAGATAATCTTTGAGATCAAAGAAGGTTTTACCCATTACCTTGTATTCATCACCCGACCAAAGATTGAATGACATCACGGTACCAATACCTAAAATCCAACTGAACAAACCAATCATCCAGCTCGCTTTAGCGCGCGACATAATGTCACGCTCTGATAGCCATGCGACGGCAGGCTCTACCAGAGAAATAGCCGAAGACCAGGCTGCGATCACCAATAGAACAAAAAAGACCGTGCCAAAGAACTGACCACCCGGCATCGCACCAAAAGCTGTGGGCAACGTAACAAAGACCAAACCAGGGCCTGCGCCTGGCTCCAAGCCATTTGCAAACACCAAGGGGAAGATCGCCAAGCCTGCAAGCAAAGCCACTACGGTATCCGCAATGGCAATCATCAATACCGAGCTGCCGATTGATGTGTTCTTTTGCATGTAAGAGCCATAAACCATGATCGCGCCCATACCCAAACTTAAGGTAAAGAAGGCATGTCCCATAGCAACGATAATGGAATCGGTTGAAAGCTTACTGAAATCAAACGAGAACAAATAGGATAGACCACGACCAAACTCACCCAAGTTAAATGCGTAAGCCACCAGGATCAACAGCATGACTAGCAATAGTGGCATCAAAATCACTACGAGCTTTTCAATGCCCGCACGGACACCACGAGCAACCACGGCGATCGTCATGATCATAAACACGGTATGCCAGACCATCAGTCGTTGCGGATCACCAATAAGACCGCCAAACACATCACCAGAACCATCGCCGCTAATGGCGTTAAAGGTACCGCTTGCCGATTCAATGACATATGCCATTGCCCAACCCGCGATCACGCTATAGAAAGAAAGGATTAAAAAGCCGGCGAATACACCGCTCCAACCAACAATCTGCCAAAAGCCAGAAGCACCCTGCTCTTTAGCAACCACTTGCATCGTTGAAATAGGACTACGTTGCGCACGCCGTCCGAGCATTACTTCTGCAATCATCACAGGGATGCCAATCAGCGCAATACACAGGAGATAAACAAGAACAAAAGCGCCACCACCATTTTCACCAGTGATGTAAGGAAACTTCCAAATGTTACCCAAGCCAACAGCCGAACCAATAGCTGCCAACATAAACGCTAGTCGCGTTGACCATTGAGTGTGTACCGACATGGCCCCCCCTCGTTATTGTTATAACGGGCTGAACCATCAGCCCGATCATATTTGGTGGAGGCGGCGGGAGTTGAACCCGCGTCCGCAAGCCCTCTGCCATCGGCTCTACATGCTTAGTCATGTCAATTATCTTTAACTGAGCACTGCCCGACTGACAGGGCGCGTGGTTCAGCGATTCCGTTAGGATTTAGCAAATCAGGTCCGGACGCCCGTCATCACGATCTTGTGAGATATGACGCCTGAGTGTCCCGAAGGACGCTGGACGCACAAGCACGGCTCCAGTCAGACGGCACCCTACTGGGTATTAAGCAGCGAGTGCGTAGTTGTCGTCGTTTGCAACTATAAGTTTGCAGTGGTTTTCGAGGTAACTGCACCTCGGCATGCACCTCAGGTTTCGCAACCCACGTCGAATGCCGTGTCGCCCCCAAAGGTCTAGCTACTATAGCAAACGCGATTGAACTACGCTTTAGAATGATTTCCAGACAAGGTATGCAGAACCGAAGAGCGGAATTCACGACGATACAGGACCCATACCACCAGAGCCGTTGCACCCATAAAGACCCAGCTATTGATAAACCAAGTAATCACTGCCAACGCAAAATAATAGGTCCGAATACCAAAATTGAAGTGATGCCCCGCCATCGATACAACGCGAGCAATTCGCTCCGCCGCATCTTTCTGCTCTTGGGTCGAAAGCTCTTCTCGATGCCCCTGAGGTGCGCCGGCAATAATCACCGCAGCAAAGCTAGTTTGGCGCATTGCCCAAGAAAACTTAAAGAACGCATAGACAAACATGGCAATTAAGATCGCTATCTTCAGCTCCAACTGAGCCAGGTTTTGATCAATCGCAAACGGGATATGCGCAAACAGATTCACTGCTTGGTTGGTATTGCCGAGCAAAGTGAGTAGACCAGCAATAATGATCAACGCACTCGACCCCAAAAAGGCCATATTGCGCTCAAAGGTCATGATGACTGAAATATCCGCGATCCGATTTTCACGTGACATCAGCGCCTTAGCCCACTGCACCCTGTATAGATGCATCACACTGGCTAAACAGACATCTGTGGCTGATCGTTTTTTTGCAAAGCTGGCGTAACCCGCCCAAAGCAGCACAAAAAAGATAAAGGCAAAGATATCCAGCCAAAATGGCTCGATGTTCATACGGACAATGCCTTCTGATGGAGGTATTCAGCGTATTCCTCAAGATCCCGCGGACGTGTTGCCACCCCCGACTCCATCGCCGCCTTTGCGACAGCCCACGGCATACATTCACGTAAGCGACGATCAAACGGCTTCGGCAAAAGATAATCAGGTCCAAACTGAAATGCCTGACCGCCATAGACAGCTTTTACCTCAGCACTCACCTCTTGTTGGGTCAACTCGGCCAAAGCGGTCACTGCGGCACGCTTCATTTCGATATTGATCGTCGTGGCGCCCACATCCAATGCGCCACGGAACAAGAACGGGAAGCACAATACGTTGTTTACTTGATTGGGATAATCTGATCGGCCAGTTGCGATGATCGCATCAGGTCGCATCGTTTTAGCTTCATCGGGGTCAATTTCAGGATTTGGGTTTGCTAACGCCATAATGATTGGCTTATCAGCCATCTTTGATAGCCATTCAGCTTTTAGTACGCCCTTAGCAGACAAACCCAAGAAGATATCTACACCCTCAATCGCTTCACCTAAGGTTCGATGCGGGGTGTCTAGCGCAAACGCACCCTTGTGAGGATCCATCTCTTCAGTGCGGCCCTCATAAACCACACCAACGATGTCACACACGGTGATATTTTCTTTCTTAAGGCCAAGCTCAACGAGCAAGTTGAGGCATGCAATCGCTGCAGCACCTGCACCTGCCGTCACTAAGCGAACCTGATCAATTGACTTATGAACCAATTTCAGTCCATTTAGAATGGCTGCTGCCACTACGATTGCCGTACCGTGCTGATCATCATGAAAGACCGGAATTTTCATGCGCTTCTTGAGGCCTTCTTCAATCTCGAAGCACTCAGGCGCTTTGATATCCTCAAGATTAATACCACCAAAGGTCGGCTCTAATCGCGCAACGGTCTTAATAAACTCTTGTGGGTCTAGCTCATCGACTTCCAGATCAAAAACGTCGATATCTGCGAACCGCTTGAAAAGAACCGCTTTACCTTCCATCACTGGCTTAGAGGCTAATGCACCGATGGCGCCCAAACCCAAAACCGCCGTTCCGTTGGTCACAACAGCAACCAAATTATTACGTGCCGTGTAGTCAGCAGCTGCTAATGGATTTTCAACAATCGCCTCACACGGATGCGCAACACCTGGCGAGTAAGCTAGCGCAAGATCTGCCGCTGTACTCATAGGCTTAGTCGCACGAATCTCGAGCTTTCCAGGCTTAGAGCCCTTGTGATAGTTGAGCGCGCGATCGCGCATCTCTGTCGACGATGACATCCCTTAACCCACCTTAATGAATCGTTATAACTTCAGGTCCCATCAGCATCGTTGGGATGAATGTTGAAAGCCATGGGATGTAGGTGATCATAATGAGGAACACGAACAAAATTGCCAGCCAAGGCATTGCTGCCTTAACCACATCCCACATCGCCATTTTCGCTACACCGGATGTCACAAATAGGTTGAGACCTACCGGCGGTGTAATCATTCCGATCTCCATGTTCACCACCATAATGATGCCGAGGTGAATTGGATCAATACCAAGCTTCATGGCGATTGGGAAGACCAATGGCGCCACGATAATGATTAGGCCCGATGGCTCCATAAACTGACCACCGATCAGTAGGATTACGTTCACGAGGATCAAGAACATGATTGGGCCAAATCCAGCATCTAACATCGCACGAGCGATGTCTTGCGGAATCTGCTCTTCAGTTAGTACGTGTTTCAAGATCAAGGCGTTGGCAATGATAAACAACAACATGATGGTGAGACGACCACCTTCAAGCAGAGTCTTTTTGTGATCCTTATGCAATAAAGCCGGAATTAGATAGACAACAAAATCAAAGACGCCCTTCACGAATGCCGCAACTCGCGACTCACCTGACTGACGCTTAGGACGATTCTTCAAGGGCCCCATATCACGATAGATAAAGTTCGCAATAAAGAAGGCATAAACCGAGGCCACTGCAGCCGCTTCAGTTGGAGTAAAGATACCGCCGTAAATACCACCCAAGATAATAACGATTAGGAATAAGCCCCAACCTGCATCAGCTGCCGCATGATAAATCTCTTTCCAACCTGCCCACGGCTGCGCTGGAAGATTCTTGTATCGAGCAACAACATAAATACCGATCATTAACATCAAACCGGCAAGCAGACCCGGTATAACGCCGGCTAGGAACATACGACCTACAGAGACATCAGTTGCTGCCGCATACACCACCATCACAATAGAAGGCGGGATCAAGATACCTAACGTACCCGCGTTACAAATAACGCCGGCTGCAAATTCTTTCTTATAGCCAACCTTAACCATACCCGCGATAACCAAGGTACCAATTGCCACAACCGTTGCAGGCGACGAACCCGATAAGGCCGCAAACAACATACAAGCAAAGACACCCGCGATCGCTAAGCCACCCTTAACATGACCTACAGCCGCGATGGCAAAACGAATAATCCGCTTTGCCACTCCGCCAGTCGACATATATGACGAGGCAAGAATAAAGAATGGTATAGCTAATAAGGTGTAGTGACCCTCAAAGGCATCAAACATGGTTTGAGCAATTGATGATAAAGAGCTATCAGAGAATGAGAGTAAGAAAAGAACACTTGATAAACCGAGCGCCACAGCAATCGGAACACCGATAGCAAGAAATGTAATAACCAGTAAAAAAAGAAGAAATGCTTCCATGTGTTAGCCCTCCTTCTCTGGTTTGGTCATTTCATCCATCATGCTTTCGGCCTCGTGACTGGCAATAACCATGTCCTTTTGACCGGTCCAGATATGCCAACCGACTTCAAGAAAACGCAGTGCCATCAGTGCAAAACCAAACGGCAAAATGAAATAAGGAATGAAACGCGGAATGTTTTCGTACTTAGCCTCGCCATTTTCGACAAGACCCACTAGCGATTGGATGATCACTGGAAATGGAACATCTTCAGATTCCAAGAAAGACATCTTGGTGAAAAAACGCCACCAATACTCAATACTGCCAGCGAGCAGCAAACCGGCAAAAAGCAGACACGCTGCAACAGAAAGCAATCCTAGGATTTTCTTAACCCCTGGCGATTGCTTGTTAACAATAACGTCAACACCTAAATGTGCTGATGTTTTCACCGCATAGCTCATGCCAAATAGCACAAGCCAAGCAAACAAATAAACCGTAGCTTCAAGCGCCCACAGAATGTTGTCATTGAACACATAGCGTGCAATCACATTAGCAAAGGTTAAACCTGTCATTGCAGCCAAAATGAGCGCAATGAAGTTTTCTTCGAGATTATTAATGAACCGAGAAATCGGTCCTGTAGGCGTGTAACTCATTATTCACGTTATCTTATTGTTGAGTTAATCAAAAAGGGCCGGCATTGCCGGCCCTTATCTACGAATCAAACTTACATTTGATTCGCTTTTTGTGCCGCATTAATCATGTCAGCACCAATGTCGCCTGCGAACCTATCCCATACTGGCTTCATCGCATCTACCCAAGCTGAACGCTGAGCTGGAGACAAAGAACGAACTTCTTTGCCAGACTCAACCACTTTTTGACGGTTAGCCGCGTTGATCTCTGTAGATACTGCATTTGCTTCTGCAGTCACTTCATCGATGATCTTTTTAAGCTGCGAACGAGTATCGCCGTCTAAAGAGTTCCAGAACTCAGTTGAGGTAACCAACAAGTAATCCAACACACCATGGTTAGACTCGGTTACACCATCTTGAACTTCGAAGAATTTCTTGGTGAAGATGTTTGACCAGGTGTTTTCCTGACCATCGATAACGCCAGTCTGAAGACCACCGTAAACTTCTTTAAATGACATCTTCTGAGGATTTGCGTTTAACGCTTCAAATTGCGCCTGCAACACATCAGAGGTCATGATGCGGAACTTCAAGCCTTCTGCATCGCTTGGGTTAACCAAAGCTTTGTTAGCAGATAACTGCTTCATACCGTTGTGCCAGTAGCCAAGACCCTGAAGACCTCTACTCTGCATCGAATCCAGCAACTGCTGACCAGAGTCAGAGTTTTGAAAACGGTCTACTGCATTGATGTCATTAAACATGAATGGCAGGTCAAAGATACGAAACTTTTTAGTGAACTTTTCAAACTTTGATAATGAAGGCGCTGCTAGCTGAACGTCGTTACCTAACATTGCCTCAAGCACTTTCTTATCATCGTATAACTGAGAGTTAGGGAAGACTTGCATGCAAACCTTACCATCCATCTCTTTATTAACACGCTCTGCTAACTTCTCAGCCGCTTCACCTTTAGGGTGACCTTTAGCTGCAGTTACATGACTGAACTTAATAACGGTCTCGCCACTTTGACATTCATCAGCTGCTTGCGCAGAACCGAATGCGAGGACCAGCGACATGGCAGTAGCCAATTTAGTCATTGCTTTCATCCAACTTCTCCTTGGTTAAAGTTGTTTTCTTGTAATTTATAATTAGGGGTGTGTGAACACACTGTGTAAACAACGAAGCAATTCTAGACCTGCCAGCAAGGTTTTGAAAGGTAAAAAGCCTGAACAAAACGCACATTAGAATATGACTAATCGGTAATTTTCTTCACTGAAAATCACCAAAAGATCCGCAAGAATTTTTTCTTAGATCAAGGCATCATTTTTTAACTAACGCATCGAATTTAGCGGTGGCAACCGACTCAAATTCCGCACCCTCTTGAGCCTTAATTAAAAAGTACGCTGCCAGATCATGGCGCTTAGCAAATTCCACACCTTTCTTACCACCCATGACCATTAAAGCAGTTGCCAACGCATCCGCATCAGCACAGTTTTGGTGTAACACAGTGACCGAAACCAAAGCATGTTTTATGGGCGCTCCAGTCAGCGGATTAATCGTGTGGGAGTACCGCACACCATTCTCTTCAAAATAATTTCGGTAATCGCCAGAAGTTGCCATTGCTATATTACTGATAGGCAATACCTGTTGAGCAACGCGATCAGAATTTAATGGCGCTTCAATCGCAATCCTCCATGACTCGCCATTAGGCTTAATCCCCGAGAGTTTTATCTCCCCACCGATCTCTACCAGATAATTAGTGATGCCCTTCGTTACCAAGAGTGCCGCAAGCTGATCGACGGCATATCCCTTGGCTATTGCTGACAGGTCTATCTGAAGGTTGGATAGTTTTGATAATGAGGGTGGATTCTGACTAACACGTAGTTTTTGATATCCCACGCGACTACGTATCGATGCAATCTTGTCGACATTTGGCGCGGAGATAACTCTGCCATCGGGGCCAAAACCCCACAGGTTTACCAAAGGACCCACAGTAATATCAAAAGCCCCACCCGTTTGTTCACTTATGGATTGAGAGCGTTTAACTAGACTCGCGAGCTCGGTCGACACAGGCATCTCAATTGAGTTCAATGCATTAAAACGCGAGATCTCACTCTCAGGGATATAGGTGGACATCTGCTGATTGATAAGCGAAAGGTTCTTCTCAACCGCTTGCTTTATCTCAGCTACCTGACGTTCATCTACAGCTACCCAACGGAGTGAATAGCTAGTTCCCATGGTTGAGCCATCAAAGCCCACAAGCTGGGCTTTTTCTGAATCGCTACAGCCTACTAAAACGAAAAAAACGGCTAGTAGCCAGACTACTAACCGTTTCGTTGGATTAATAAATCGATGAGACATGCTCAACAGTATATCGTTTTAGAAAGCATCACCTGGAATACGCACAAAACCTTCCATTAAGATACGCGCACTTCGACCCATCGATACCTTTTCAACGATCCAACGGCCATCAACTTCAGAAGCTGTTGCACCAACTTTCAACGTACCCGATGGATGGCCGAAGGTAACCGTATCGCGCTCGGCACCACCGGCTGCCTCATTCACCAAAGTGCCCGGGATTGCCGCAGCGGTACCAATTGCAACAGCCGCTGTACCCATCATTGCATGATGTAACTTACCCATGGATAGGGCACGCACATTCAAATCGATATCACCCTCACTGATCGCTTTGCCGCTTGATGAGCTATAAGCCGCAGGCGGTGCCACAAACGCCACCTTTGGTGTGTGCTGACGTGCTGCAGCTTCTGAGATATCGCCTATCAATCCCATTTTTACTGCGCCATAGGCGCGAATAGTTTCGAACCGCTCTAGGGCTTCATCATCGCCATTAATCGCATCTTGCAGCTCTGTACCGTTATATCCGATATCTGCTGCACGTAAGAAAATGGTCGGGATACCTGAGCTGATCATGGTTGCCTCAAAGGTTCCAACACCCGGTACTTCAAGCTGATCAACTAAGTTACCTGTTGGGAACATGTCTTCAGAAGGATCTACTGGATTGACAAAATCGATTTGCACTTCTGAAGACGGGAATGTCACACCATCAAGCTCGAAATCACCTGTCTCTTGAACCTCACCATTGGTGACTGGCACATGCGCAATAATTGTCTTACCAATGTTCTTCTGCCAAATACGCACCACTGCAATGCCATTCTCTGGCACACGGATTGAATCAACCAAACCACTTGCCACAGCAAAAGACCCAACCGCCGAGGTGAGATTACCGCAGTTACCACTCCAATCGACAAAAGCACGATCGATAGCAACCTGGCCGAATAAGTAATCCACATCGTGATCAAGTTGATCACTCTTGGACAAAATAGCCGTTTTACTGGTACTTGAGGTCGCACCACCCATGCCATCGGTATGCTTGCCGTATGGATCAGGACTGCCAATCACACGTAACAAAATATTGTCACGCACCTCGCCAGGTACCTGTGCCGCTTGCGGCAGATCTTCTAACTTAAAGAAAACCCCTTTTGAGGTACCACCACGCATGTAAGTAGCTGCAATTTTGATTTGAGGAGTATGTGCCATATCAAATCCTCACGCAGCCGATGACTCAAGGAAGTCTTGAGCAAAGCGTTGCAACACGCCGCCTGCCACATAGACAGTGACTTCTTCAGCGGTATCTAAACGACAGGTCACAATAATGTTAGTTGATGTGCCATCTCGACGCGTCATTTCAACAACCAAATCACAGCGAGGTGAAATATCACCTAAAACCGTGAAGGTCTCAGTGCCATCGATGTTGAAACTCTCGCGGGTCTCATCCTCTTTAAACTCTAAAGGCAATACGCCCATACCGACCAAGTTAGTACGGTGAATACGTTCAAAGCCTTCAGCAATAATGGCTTCAACACCTGCCAAACGCACACCCTTAGCCGCCCAGTCACGTGATGAACCCTGACCATAGTCAGCGCCAGCGACAATACATAACGGTTGTTTACGATTCATGTAGGTCTCAATAGCTTCCCACATGCGCATCTGCTGACCATCTGGCTCAACACGTGCCAATGAACCTTGAATGACTTCGCCATTTTCATCACGACACATTTCATTGAGCAGCTTAGGATTCGCAAAGGTGGCGCGCTGCGCGGTCAAATGATCGCCACGGTGTGTTGCATACGAATTAAAGTCTTCTTCTGGCAGACCCATCTTGGCTAAATACTCACCCGCTGCAGAACTTGCCAAGATCGCATTAGATGGTGACAAGTGATCGGTAGTGATGTTGTCACCCAAGATCGCCAAAGGACGCATATCTTTCATAGTACGCTCACCAGCGAGCGCACCTTCCCAATAAGGAGGACGACGGATGTAAGTACTCATCTCGCGCCAATCGTAAAGTGGGCTCTTGGCCTCTTCGATAGCACCGAGATCAAACATTGGTTCGTAGATCGCACGGAACTGTTCTGGCTTAACGAACTCAGAAACAATCGCATCAATCTCTTCATCTGATGGCCAGATATCTTGCAAACGAATCTCGTTACCATTCGCATCTTTACCAAGAACATCGTTCTCAATATCAAAACGCATAGTGCCCGCGATGGCATACGCCACAACCAGTGGTGGCGAGGCAAGAAACGCTTGCTTCGCATAAGGGTGAATACGGCCATCGAAGTTACGGTTACCTGATAACACCGCCGTTGCATAAAGATCACGATCAATGATCTCTTGTTGAATCTTTGAATCCAACGCACCACTCATGCCATTACATGTCGTACAAGCATAAGCCACGATACCAAAGCCCATCTTTTCTAGTTCAGGCAACAAGCCTGACTCTTCGAGATAAAGCTTTGCAACTTTAGAACCTGGTGCAAAAGAGGATTTAACCCAAGGCTTACGAATCAAACCCAACTCATTAGCTTTTTTAGCCACCAAACCTGCGGCAACCACATTGCGAGGGTTCGATGTATTAGTACATGAAGTAATCGCTGCAATGATCACTGCACCATCTGGCATCAAGCCTTCTGCTTCCTCTGCTTGGGATTTATCTAGATTAACGGCAATCTCACGCTCACCGAGTGCTGTTGTTGGCAAGCGGCGATGTGGATTTGATGGACCGGCCATATTACGCACAACCGATGATAGATCGAACTCGAGTACACGCTCGTAATGCGCCTCTGCTAAATCATCTGCCCAAAGCCCAACGGTCTTGGCATAGTTTTCAACCAACTGAACTTGCTGAGGATCACGACCTGTCAAATTGAGGTAATCAATGGTCTGCTCGTCAATGTAGAACATACCGGCTGAAGCACCATACTCAGGTGTCATATTCGAAATCGTCGCACGGTCACCAATGGTTAACTTTTTTGCACCTTCGCCAAAGAACTCAACATAGGATGAAACCACACGCTCTTGACGCAAAAACTCAGTGATCGCTAACACGATGTCGGTAGCCGTAATACCTGGCTTACGCTCACCCACAAGGCGAACACCCACAATCTCCGGCAAACGCATCATCGATGCACGACCTAGCATCACGTTCTCAGCTTCAAGACCTCCCACGCCAATCGCGATAACACCTAAAGCATCAACGTGTGGTGTGTGCGAGTCTGTGCCCACACAGGTATCTGGGAAAGCCAATCCATCACGGTTTTGAATAACCGGTGACATCTTTTCCAGATTAATCTGGTGCATGATGCCGTTACCTGCAGGGATAACATCAACGTTTTTAAAGGCCGTCTTGGTCCACTCTATAAAGTGGAAACGATCTTCGTTACGACGATCTTCAATCGCACGGTTCTTTTCGAATGCCTCCGGATCAAAACCTGGCGCCTCAACCGCTAATGAGTGATCTACGATCAACTGGGTTGGTACGACAGGATTAACCTTGGACGGATCTCCGCCTTTATCTGCAATTGCATCGCGCAAACCCGCCAAATCAACAAGCGCCGTCTGACCCAAGATGTCATGACAAACCACACGCGCCGGATACCACGGGAAATCCAAATCACGCTTAAAGCCAATGATTTGCTTCAAACACGCATCTAATGACTCAGGGTCACAACGACGTACCAACTGCTCTGCTAATACACGCGAGGTATATGGCAACTTGGCATAGGCGCCCTTTTCAATCGACTCAACCGCATCAATCACATCGTAGTAATCAAGATTAGTACCAGGAAGAGGTTTACGAAATTCAGTATTGCTCATGCTTTTAATCCAACAATTATGAGCGTTTGTTCAATGGAACAAACTTAAGGTTTTCAGGGCCAGTGTAATTCGCTGACGGACGAATAATTTTGCCGTCTTGGCGCTGCTCGATAACGTGAGCACCCCAACCAGTTACCCGTGCAATAACAAACAAGGGTGTGAACATATCGGTTGGTACACCCATCTGGTTATAGGACACCGCAGAGAACCAATCCAAATTTGGAAACATCTTTTTGATATCCCACATCACACTTTCTAAGCGCTCAGCTACGTCGAACATCTTGGTATCGCCTTGCTCATCAGAAAGCGATTTTGCTACTCGCTTGATTACGTCGTTACGTGGATCGCCAACGGTGTAAACCGGGTGACCAAAACCAATCACAATCTCTTTACGACCAACACGCTCACGAATATCTGCCTCAGCAGTATCTGCATCGTTATAACGCGACTGAATACGAAAAGCTTCTTCGTTAGCACCACCGTGCTTAGGGCCACGCAAGGCACCGATTGAACCGGTAATCGATGAATATAAATCTGAGTTTGTTCCCGCAATGACACGACCGGTAAAGGTCGATGCATTAAATTCATGCTCCGCATAAAGAATCAACGAGGTATGCATCGCGCGAACCCATGAATCAGATGGCGCTTCACCATGCAACAAATGCAAGAAGTGACCACCCACTGAGTCATCATCGGTTTCCACTTCAATACGCTTACCGTTAACCGCAAAGTGATACCAGTACAGCAGCATCGAACCGAAGCTCGCCATCAAGCGGTCGATAATGTCGCGCGCTTCAGCTTCTGGATGAGATTCGTTCTCTGGCATACAACAACCCAGAACTGACGCACCGGTCCGCATCACATCCATCGGGTGGGCTGATGCAGGCAACGCTTCCAATACTTGCTTAACCGCTTGTGGCAAGCCACGCATCGATTTCAAACGCTTCTTGTAGCTTTTAAGCTCAGCTGCATTTGGCAATTTGCCGTGAACGATTAGGTGAGCCACCTCTTCGAATTCACAGGTCTCAGCAAGATCCAGGATGTCATAACCACGATAATGTAGATCATTACCCGTGCGTCCAACGGTACAAATCGCTGTATTACCCGCAGCAGTACCCGATAAGGCAACGGATTTTTTGGCTTTTGGTAAAACTTGTTCACCCATCGCTATGCTCCTTATTTCTCTTCTTCACAGCTTGTGAAAAGCGCATCGAGCTTCTGCTCAAACTCGTGGTAACCAAGGTAATCGTAAAGATCCATACGCGTTTGCATAATATCGATCACATCTTTCTGCGATCCGGTTTCACGTACGGTTTGATAAACCTTTAGAGCAGCTGCATTAGCTGCACGGAAAGCGGTTAATGGATACAACGCAATGCTGACACCAACGCTGGCTAACTCATCCACAGTAAACAAAGGCGTTGAGCCAAACTCTGTGATGTTTGCCAACACCGGAACATCTACATGCTTAATGAATTCTTCGTATTGTGAAAGCTCTGTTATGGCTTCTGGGAAGATTGCATCGGCACCTGCTTCAACACACGCGCAAGCACGATCAATCGCTGACTGCATACCTTCTACTGCTAACGCATCGGTACGCGCCATCAAGACAAAGTCAGGATCGTACTTTGCATCCACAGCGGCCTTGATGCGATCAACCATCTCGCCTTGAGAAACCACCGCTTTATTCGGACGGTGACCACAACGCTTTTGCGCCACCTGGTCTTCAATATGCACAGCAGCTGCACCACCCTTAATCATGCTGCGAACTGTACGAGCAATGTTAAACGCACCGCCCCAACCGGTATCAATATCCACCATCACTGGCAAGGTGGAGACATCCGTAATACGACGCAAGTCAATCAATACATCTTCCATGGTGGTGATACCCAAATCAGGGATACCACATGAGCCCGCCGCTACACCGCCACCTGAGATATACAGTGATTTAAAACCACTCGCCTCGGCTAAACGCGCGTGATACGCGGTGGTTGCACCCATACACTGCAATGGCTTTTCTTCAGCCATCGCTTGTCTAAACTTTGCACCTGCTGATTCAATTGACATATTTCTTTCCTTCTCAAAAGTCATCTCACTTCTTGTGAAAGCGGATGAGGTTTGGATTACTCAATTCTGTTGTGTAAGTAATCGTTCAACGTTTTCACGAGACGCACGTATGTGCGACCGCATTAAGAGTTCAGCCATCTCACCATCACCTCGGGCAATCGCTTCAGCGATATTGCGATGTTCGACAATCGCAATCGGTCCACGCTTGCTACGCATACCAAATTGATATCGATACAAACGCACGAGGTAATACAGATCGTTACACAGCAACTTGATCAAATGATCGCTGCCGCTCCCCATCACCACTTGGTAGTGGAAATCGAGATCGCCGGACTCTTGAAAATAGTTATTGCCCGCATCTTCATTAATTGTCTCGCCGTGCTGATCAAGTGTCACCATTAAGGTCTGAACTTGCTCAGGCGTCATCTTGGCTGCAGCTAAACGTGCTGCCATGCCTTCAAGCGCTTCGCGCACACGGAAGATATCGAGCAAATGATCGCTGCTCATTTGAATCACACGTGCACCCACATTGGCACGACGCTCAACCAAGCCCATTGCTGCAAGCTGGCTAATGGCTTCACGCAAAGGACCACGGCTAATACCATAGGTTTGCGCAAGCTCAGCCTCGCTGATCTTGGTACCTGCCGGAATCGTGCCTTCAACAATTGCCTCACGCAGTTGTTGGAACACCCGCTCAGGTATGGTTTTCAAATGTTCAACACTAACGGCCATTTACTTCGCGTAACCTAAGCCCTTAAGCGCTTCGGTTATCTCATCAAGGATCGCAGGATCATCAATGGTCGCTGGCATCTTCCACTCAGTACCGTCAGCAATGCTTGACATAGTGCCACGCAGAATCTTGCCCGAACGCGTCTTTGGCAAACGCTTAACAACGGTAACCAGCTTAAACGCAGCCACAGGACCAATCAGATCACGCACGCGCTGAATCAACTCTTTGCGTAGCTCATCCACGTCGCGGTCAACACCGGCCTTGAGAACAACCATGCCTAATGGCATTTGGCCTTTAAGTGCATCAGCAACACCGATAACCGCACATTCAGCGATATCCGCATGACCTGCGAGAACCTCTTCCATCGCACCAGTTGATAAACGGTGACCTGCAACGTTAATCACGTCGTCAGTACGCGACATAATCCAAAGATAGTCATCTTCATCTTTGAATCCAGCATCACCTGTTAGGTAATAGCCTGGATATTTAGATAAGTACGAATCGATAAAGCGTTGGTCGTTATTCCACAGTGTTGGCAAACACGATGGTGGCATTGGCAACTTAACCACGATATTACCCATATCCCCTGCTGCCTTTTCGTTACCCTCTTCGTCCAACACTTGAACGTCATAACCCGGCATAGCAACCGTTGGTGAGCCAGGCTTAACTTCCATCGGCTCAATACCTAAT
>CBFHYJ010000011.1:0-38532 GCA_965659945.1 Sedimenticolaceae bacterium
CCAAATACATCTGTCTTCAAATTCTTCAAATTTACGCCATCAGACATGATGATAGATTTTGTGTCGTAACCACTTAAAGCAGCGCAAGAAGGCGCCGTCATCGCAGTTAAGAAGTTTTTCATGTCAAAGTTTGCTGGAATAAGAAGTTGATCCTTGTAACCACGACACTCTTTGACAGGCACATTCATCCAATCAGTGAACCCAGCATATATTTCAACTTTTTTCTTTGGCTCTGGCGTCTCCTCCGTTTCCGTCAGGGAACCACAACCACTTATGAGGCCAACGAAAAGGATTGAGAATAATTTCGAATACGCTTTCATAAGACCAATCATTTACTCAGAAACTTTAAATGTTTTTAAAGTACTTGTTTTAAGTTTCAAAGGTATCTCTACTTGGCTTAACTTATGAATAAAATCATCTTCCAAATACCGCATTTGTGCTGAAGAGACTAATTGCCCAGTTTTGAGATTTACTACACGCATATTGACAAGCACACCGTCGTTTGTCTTTGAGTATGTCCCACTTATCACATTATCCACATGTTGATACGCTTCTAAGTCATCCGCGTGTCGCGTAAGGATGTAGCCACCTTCTTTAGTCGTCTTAATCCTGCCATTCTTTCGCATTTCAAAAACATTCCACCCAGCAATATGCAATTGATGAAGCATATGCTCAGTAATGAGGCGACCTAAGTGGCTAGTTTTATTTGGATTATGTAAATCAGTAATTGAAGTTAAAACCGTGTTTTGTATTTTTAGATTTGCAGCTGAATTTCGTTCAATTTGATCAGCCAGAAAATGTATACCAGAATTGAACGCTCCTGCAGATGACGAAGCGGATTTAGTCAAAATTGGGTCATATTTAACACTATTGTTATAGGCCTTTTCCCTTGGACTCTCAACCTGAGGGCTCTCTATCGGTTTTCCATTTGACCCAAGGGATGGCTCAAAAGCAGATGACATCTTTTCAGACAAAGCACAGCCATAAACGCCTATCATGACAAGCAAAAGAATAGTTAATCTAAAAAAGGAACGCCCAGTCATTGCTTGCACTCAATTAACTTGGCGCCACCCAGCAAAGTATCAGCCGGCGCACTTTCTGAATTGATAGATGGACCATAAACTACACGATCCACCTGAAGCGACAAGTCGTTACGATCGGGAATATGTGCTCGATATTGAACAGGGTAATCATTATTTAACGATGGGTATGTGGTCGCCCTTGTGTAAGCAGTTTGGGGCTGCTTTTTCCAACACCCTTCATTATCTAATTCTTTTACTTGAGTCTTAGTCGCATTTTTTTGCTTTAGCTCACCAGGATTAACACCCTCCTCTTTAGAAGCATTGGTGTCTGATGTTGAATCAGTTTGAAAAAAATTTTTTACCCCATCAAGCACATTTCCTAAAGTCACAGGCTTATCCTCCTCGGCATACGCTAAAGACGAAATTGCAAATAAAGCTATTAATGTAATGACGAATTTCATTTTTACAGATTGTTAAATTCCTTATTTTATACATATCGGCAGCTACCAATAAAAATGTAATTTTGCTGCACTTTTTATGAGTAAAAATTCATGTAAAACATAGACTTGTGGTATAAATGTTTAATGAATTCTGATGTTGGATTTTTACTCGCCTTAACGTTCTTGCCTGTACTTTTTTGGGTACTAGGTAGAGTTCTATATGCGCACTGGCTAGTGGAACGCCACAATCGAAACACCACGCCCCTAAAAGAATTTTCTTCGCATCCTAGCCAACACGACTACCGTTTGGCTAAAGCCCACACATTGAGCATTCGATTGACAAAATCTCTCTTAATAACGACTGCAAAAGCTCTATCAGTCGTGATGATGTTTTCAATCAAAACTAACAAAATATTGATAACTAATGGATTGAACGGACTCTCTAGGGTAAGTAGCTTGCTGAAGCGAAAACTCAACCGCAAAGCTTTAAAAAATTAGCTGTCAAAACCTGTAGGCAGCTTGATTCTTTGCACGTTCAATCAATAACTTGATTGAATCTCTTATAGAGTTTCTTCTACACATTTTTATTGCTTGGTGATTGAAGTCAACGAACCAATTCATATCCATTGACGCCTCTTTTACCACCGCTTCCCTCAAGGATTTAGCGACTTTGTTACTAAACGATTGATTTTTGTGCCAGAACAAGATGGCGGATCCGCCATCGAAGCTAACTTTCACTCCATATTCGTTATCTTTCAAAATTGGAAAGCTCGATTTAGCTTGAAGAGAAATGAGTAAACCGGAAAACATCAAGATAAGAAAAAGTCCAATACTAATCTCTGTTACAGAATAACTACTCGAATGGTTATAGAAGAAAATCCCCATAATCACTGACATCAAAATAACAACGCTAAAGCCAATTCGGAAAGCCTTTTTGCGCTCATCTTCATTGACGTCATTTCCGACACGCTCAATCGTTGATACGCGCAAAATATCTGACAAAGTGAGAGAATCGCCTTTATGAATAAGAACTGAATTTACAACCTGCATATTTCCTTCCAATGGAACTAACTTCTGTCTTGTTCGGCCAATTTCCGATTTCTTGAGTGTGATTTCCGATTTTTAACGTAAATGCATTTGTAGCTGGTAAACATTAATCTGTAGCAACTGCTCCGATACACTATCTGCTAACTCAAGAGAATTAATCGGTCCCACTTGCACACGATAGACTTTACCCTGTTCAGTTTTTGCCTTATCTACGATAACAGGTCGCTTTAAGTACCGTTGCATTTGAGCTCTAACTGTTATGGCCGCCTCTTCATTCCCAAAGCTAGCTAACTGTAAATAAATTCTTGTCTTATCATCCAAAACTGGTTTTTTCTTTTTATCAACCAATTGCGGTAAGCGTGGATCAATCGCACTCACCTCGACTAACGCAGTACCTTTATCAAGCATGTCGAGCCTGCTTGCTGCCGTGTAGGACAAATCAATAATACGATTAGCGTGAAATGGCCCTCTATCGTTAACACGAACAACAATACTAAGATCATTTTCTAGGTTGGTTACGCGCACATAAGTAGGTAATGGCAATGTTTTATGGGCCGCGGTCATGCCAAACATATCGTATTCATCACCCATAGCAGTTTTTCTTCCATGAAAAAGCGTGCCATACCAAGAAGCCACACCCTGCTCTACATACCCTAAAGCTGTCTTCATCGGTTCATAGTCTTTACCGCGAATCGTATAGGGCCGCAGGCTTATCGGATAAATTTTTTCCACTCTCGGCAAAGCATCTGCAACATGCGACATATCAGGCAGACCTTTGGGTGGGCCATCGCCTTTCAAATCATTTAAAGCTGACTTAGCAAAAATTACGTTTGGTATAAAATACAGAATTGCCGCACATGCAATCCAAAAGGGTTTAATACGGCACATCTCACTGACTAAATATGGACTTCAAGCGCAGCTTTAAGCTTTTTAATCGACTGACGTTGTATTTGGCATACTCGAGATTCAGTTACACCGATAACTAAAGCAATTTCTTTCAGATTCATTTCTTCGTTGTAATACAACGAGAAAATTAATTGTTCACGCTCTGGAAGTTTTGAAATCTCATCAGCTAATGAATCCCTAAACTGATCCTCACCTAGTTGCTCCGTTACGCTAAGGCCATCAAAACGTAATTCAGTTTCACCCTGCTCACCATCATCATTTTCTGTCAGAGAGATAGTTTGATAATCATGATTTTTTCCGACATTTTGATGGAATTCATCGAGTGACAAGCCCATGTAATCTGCAAGCTCAGCATCTTGAGCAACTCGACCGATTTTTTGCTCTAACTCAGCTCTAGCTGAAGAAATATCACGAATACTCGTCATGACACTTCTCGGCAAGCTACTATTTCGTCTTACCTCATCAATCATCGCGCCCCGAATGCGTATGCGTGCGAATGTTTCGAATTGAGCACCTTTGGATGCATCAAAGTTCTTATCGGCTTCAAGCAAACCCATCATACCAACCTGCAAAAGATCATCTAACTCTACACTTGATGGCAACCGAGCAATCAAATGTAAAGCGACTTGTTTGACTAGAGGTGAAAATTCCTCAAGCACAGCCGCAGCTTGGCGTTGATCGTTCTCTTTGTAGAGTGAAAGATCATGCATCAGTTGGCCGCTCTCTCAATGAATCTCTCAACAAAAAACTCAAGTTGTCCGCGAGCAGACTTAGGCTTTGGAAGTTTCTCAAGTTGTTCTGCAACTCGTTGATAAGCGATGCCGGAAAGTGAAGAAGGAGACATATCTAAAACAGCCTTTTGGGCTTTATTTGCTTCTTTAATTCTTCGATCTAGAGGGATGGCATCTAAATAATTCACGCCTCCACCCAAGAATTGCTCCGCCACTCGGTTCAACTTTTCAAAAAGCTGTTTACCATGAGGCAAAGAGTCAACCATATTAGAAAGGACCCAAATGTTTTCAACATCATAATCTCGACGCATCACTTTTATCATGGCATATGCATCCGTGATTGAACTTGGCTCATCCAAAACAACCACGACAACATGATGAGCTGCTTGCAAGAACGACAAAACACCCGATGAAATGCCCGCAGCAGTATCTACAACAAGGTAATCATAATCATCATGTAGTTGGCTAAATGCTTGAATAAGGTGACCTACCTCAATCTCGTCAAGCTGAGCCATTTTTTGAATACCTGAAGACGAAGGAACAATCGATATACCAGCAGGCCCTTGAATTAAGATTTCTTCAACTGTCTTTTCACCACGAATCACATGAGACAAATTAAAAGGCGCATGCAACCCAACCATAACATCCACGTTAGCTAGCCCAAGATCAGCATCCAACAAGAGAACTTTGTTTCCCGCTTGCTGCAACGCAACGGCAATATTGACAGAGGCATTGGTTTTACCCACCCCGCCTTTACCACTTGTTAGGGCAATAACTTGAATTTGTGACTGTTCAGACATAGGTACAAATCTTGGCGATTAAGCCGCACTCGCCTGCTGCGATTGAGCCGGTTTTTCCCTCTCAATATTTTGCTCGATTGAGAAGCACTTATCAATCAATTGACCAGGACTAAACGATTGATAGTCACTAGGAATTTCCTGGCCACAACTCACGCCAATTAAACCTAAACCTGAGTTACGCAATGTGGATATAACACCACCAAGAACCATTGCCTCATCAAGCTTAGTAATGATCGATCCGCAGACCAAATCGTCGACATCTTGACAAATCTTATCGTTACTAGCACTTTGACTATTAGCAGACAATGTAAGCACCACATTCAATTTAGGGTGACTTGATTTCAATGCTTCGCAATTCACTCGCAAACTATCGTTACAAAGACTAACACCTGCAGTATCGATCAAAACAATGCGCTTATGCTCAACCTCACATAATCTTTCTCGAAGTTCAGCCGTATTTGATGCATTGACAACATTTACACCAAGCATCATGCCAAATAATTTCATCTGCTCTTTTGAGCCGATACGATTGTGGTCTAGCGTAATTAAGGCGACTTCATCTTTTCCATATTTTAATGCCGCTTGAGATGCCAATTTAGCAATAGTAGTTGTTTTACCAACACCAGAAAGTCCGACAAAGGCATAAATACCTCCATCATAAATTGGATCAACTGTGGAATTAACCATGGCCACATTTAACCAAGCGACTGTTTTCTTCCAAAAATCTCTTTTGCGACCCTGAGATAGAACCTCTTTTTGAATGGTGTCTATATGCTCAGCTGAAACAGCCTGCGATTCCAACTTTTCGATAATATGTTTAGCATCTACACTAAGAGCTTCGCGTTCATTTCGTGCTGTCATATCAAGATGTGTTTTAAACATATCTCGCAATTGACTCATCTCAAACTTAATGTCTTCTAGATCGCTACTCTCTGCCACTAGCGCCGGGTTCTCTACAACATCTTCTCTCTCAACCGCTGGTTTGGTTTTTTCGAGTAGTTTTCTGACTTGCTCAATACTTTCTTGCTCACTTAAAGGCTCACAATGCCTTAAAGAATTAGCATCGTCAGCTTTTTTACGCGCTTCCATCCACGCTACCGTCGGAGCACTCTTCGCTTCATCTGGAGCATGGATTTTTTTATTATCAATTACTTTTGCTTTACCAACACCCGACTCAGGATCATCTTGCAAATTGTAGCTTCCATCATTGAGATCAATAGCAACCATGATCTCAACCTGCTTGCCGACACGCTTATTCGACAAAATAACCACATCTTCACCGTACTGTTCTTTGATTATCTCAAATGCTGTACGGGTATCTTTTTCAACGATACGTTTGATATTCATCGCAATCCTCTCTTACCTACTCGTTAGGTAACTGCTCTGCGCCTTTGCGCTCAATCGTTCTGACCACCTTAATACCTTGCTCATCTGGAATTTCATTAAATCCAAGTACTGCAAGACCCGGGACACGGTGACGGACAAACTTCGCCACCCAAGGACGAATACTGGGTGACACAATTAAGATAGGCTGAATGCCCTGCTCAACCAAATCCTCACTCGCGTGATAAAGATTCGTAAGCAACTGTTCAGCCAGATTTGGTTCTAGATTTTCGCCATTCTCAGCACCTTGCTGAAGAATCGTATGCAATAGCTGTTCAAGATCAGGCTCTAGCGTCATTACTGACATATCCTCACCAATTTCAGCCAATGACTGAACAATCATACGACCAAGGCTTGGGCGAACCGCTGACGTTAGCTGATCAGGATCTTGAGTTTTATCCGCATGATGTGAAAGAACCTCAACAATACCTTTCATATTACGAATTGGAACACCTTCATCGAGTAGATTCTGTAGAACAGCGGTAAAGACACCCAATGAAATTTTCTTAGGCACAAGACTCTCAACAAGCTTTGGTGCCGACGAAGCCAACTGATCAAGCAACTGCTGAGCTTCATCATGGCCCAATAAATCTTTAGCATTTTCCTGAAGAATCTTATTCAGATGCGTTGCCAACGTTGTCGATGCATCAACCACAGTAAAACCTAGTGTTTGCGCATACTCTTTTTGTGACACATCGATCCAGGTGGCTTCTAGACCAAATGCAGGATCACGAGTCTCCTTGCCACTCAATGTGCCATGAGTCACCCCAGGATTAATTGCCAACTCACGACCCGGCATCAGCTCACCCTGACCCCTAACAACACCATTGATATTGATTCGATATTGATTAGGCGAAAGATCTAGGTTGTCTCGGATATGAACGGTTTGAACTAAGAATCCAAGCTCATGTGATAACTTTTTCCGCACACCCTTGATACGTTGCATCAAATTTCCACCTTGCTCTTTATCAATTAGCGGAATCAGGGCGTAACCGACCTCTAAACCAATCACATCAAGCTTGGGCACATCATCCCAAGATAACTCAGCTGTCTCACGCGCTTCACGCGCCTCTTCTTCAGAAATCTCCGGCTCTTCAGCCATCTTGTTAGTATTTTTAAAAGAGTAATAAGCCAAACCACCTGACATTGCAGCAAGCAGCAAAAACATCATATTCGGCATGCCGGGTATCATGCCCAAAATTAGCAATACCCCTGAAGTCACTGCCAATGGTTGGAAATGACCCATTTGCGTCGTCAGCTGGCTATGCATTTTTGTATCAGCTGATACACGAGTTACGATGATTGCGGTTGCAGTTGCCAACAATAATGATGGAATTTGGGCAACGAGACCGTCACCAATTGTCAAAAGAACGTATGTTTGGGCCGCATTAGTAAAAGACATATCGTGAAAAGCGGTACCAATGATCAAACCACCAACCATGTTGATCATCAAAATAATCAGGCCCGCAATGACGTCGCCTTTAACAAACTTACTTGCACCATCCATTGAACCGTAGAACTCTGACTCTGCAGCAACCTCTGCTCGACGTGTTTTTGCCTCTTCTTTGGTCAAAATCCCAGCATTTAAATCCGCATCGATAGCCATCTGCTTACCCGGCATCGCATCCAGGGTAAAGCGTGCTGTAACTTCAGATACTCGACCAGCACCTTTAGTGACAACCACGAAATTAATGATCATCAAAATTGAGAAAACGATAATACCGATCAGGTAGTTACCCGCGATAATGAACTCACCAAAAGCCTCAATCACGTTACCCGCAGCATCTGGTCCAGTATGACCATCTACAAGCACAACGCGAGTTGAAGCAACGTTCAGCGCCAGACGGAGCAAGGTCGCAAACAGAAGAACTGTCGGGAAAGAGGAAAAATCCAGTGGCTTAAGCGCGCTGATACAGATCATCACGATGATCAGAGAAAGTGCAATATTTGCTGTGAAAAACAGGTCCAGCAAAATGGGAGGGAGCGGAATCACCATCATGACGATGATGCATAACAGCACCAACGGGATCGCTAACGACGACAAACCGGGCAAGGCGAAATTTCGCCAAATATTTGACAACTGAAGCGTCAGCGCATCGACCATGCTGATTGATCTACCCTAAAATCCCAAGATTTCATTAATGTGTTTACACATTAATAATTAATCCTAAGTTATTGTTTTATATTTACTTTATATTTCTTTAAAGAGGAATAAGAAAAATTACATCTAAACCTCCAAAAGAACTTAGGAACTATGGCAGCAATAAGCATGCCATTCACTTTAAAAGACAGGCCAAATTCAAGAATTTAGCTAAAGTGACGATAAACAACGTGACTTCCAACTAAATTTCTAAATTGGCCCCAACGAGGCCGGAGAACGCAATGAAACGGGCATTTTTGGTAATTCTGATCGCTTTGACACTGCAAGCCTGTGCATCAGTGTCTGATCTGGGAGACTCGATATCCTCCTTCGTCTCAACACCCAACACCAATACCGTTGACGAAAAAGAGGTAGTCCAGAGTGAGATAGCTCCTGTCTATCAAGAAGGCGTTCTTATTAGTAGTGGTTATGCCAATATTAGCGCTCAATCTAGCGACAACCCTTCTCAGCGTAGATTAATGGCTATTCGTGCTTCCAAAATCGATGCTTATCGTAATCTTACAGAACGCGTCTATGGTCAAAGCATTAACGCCTCCACAACTGTTGAAGACATGGTGGCGACAAATGACGCTGTACGAGCACACGTACAAGGTCTAATTTACGGCGCTCGCCTGGTTAGCATCGAGCCGATCGGCGGTGACAGTTACGAAACTCGACTTGAGCTATCAGAAAAGCGCGTTAACGAAATACGCAATCTTTTCTTGTTTAAGTAATTCACTTTTTAGTGGTCATTATGAAAACAACTGTAAAAGCATCTGTCAGATATTTAGCATTCCTTACAGTATTAGCTATTACCCCAGCCTCACAAGCTGTGACTGTTCATGCTGAGGGTAGCTCTATTATTCAAGGTGGAAAAAATGCTACGCAGCAGCAGCTATCTCAAGCGCGCCTGGATGCGATTGCTGACGCATTAAGAAACATCGCAGTTGCACAATCAACTCAGATTACAAGTCATAGCCTAATGACTACCGATGGCTCATTAAGCGAAAGCGTTCATCTCAGTACTCAGTCACCCATCCAAAATATGTCGATTTATGGTGAAGATCGACTGGGTGGTCTTTACCGTGTGAAAGTTAAAGCATTGCTTAAAAGTACAGAAAAGCAAAAAAACGACCTTACATCACCTCAACAATGCCAATCAACGCACTCTCCTTTGAAACGCGAGGTGAGTATTCAGTTGACACCCTCAAACTTAACGCCATCCGCAATAAAAGATGACATCAATGCTGTCCTTATTAGTGCAAAAGAGATTCTGAAAAACAAGGTAGACAAAAGTACTGACTTAATTTATTCAGAAAGCCAAAAGTCAGGTCTACAAACAAGCCACTACGCAAAGAGCTATCTAATGGCTAAGCGGCCATCAAATGAACATGTTCTTAAAGTTTCCGCTGTGCGCGCTGGAGACATATTTACTCTCTCAGTTGGTGGCTATGACGAAGAACCAAACACAGTCGCAGGGAAAGTAGTGGGATTTGGCAAATCAGCTATTAGCCTGCCCCTAGGTTTAATTAATTCCGTTCTTAACAGTAATATTAAAAAAGATACCTTGGTCGGCATACGCATTACACTACCTAATGGCGGCTATTACACTAAAGCCCTTGGCTTGAATGAATCGGCTTCACTTTCCGCCACAAGCGATGAACGTCGGCTAATAACTCAATGGGTCAATAACATCTGGCCAAGCATCGATGGTGCACTATCGTGTTATCCAGTAGTCGCTAAAACACGCAAACTTAATCAGAATGCCGTACGACTAAGCCTTGGAAGTAACCACGGACTGAGCGAAGGTCAGCACTTATTACTGCTTGATGAAAAGGCGAACTTTAATGTGCGCAGCAATAGTGCGAATATGTCTTCAATGAACCTTTACACTGTTGAAAAATTAGCTGCAAATCACGCTAGCATTAAGCCAATAACTGGTGATCTGCCGATCGCATCAAGCGGTCAGAAGATCGTCGTATCCTTTTAATCGGTAATTTCCATGAAAGTTGCATCAATCGTCTCCCTTAACCTTCTGCTTATGTTACTCGCTACAAGTTCATTGGCGGCGGCTGAAACCGCTCGTGAAGCTGAACATCAACAAGCATTAAGAGTTCTCATGGGTGATTTTGAACAGACACAAAGAGCCCTCAAGAAGAAACCAGGCGACTTGAAGCCTGGTTCAAAGTATATTTTACAAGCGGATGACACGCTGAGTCAGCTAGCGATGTATAGCTATGGCAATACGCCACTAAATATGGAAATCGTGGAAAAAATTATTGTTAACAAGAACCCAAACGGCTTCTTTCGCGGTAATGCAAAATACCTTCTTGTTGGCGAGACGATCATCATTCCCACAGTAGATGACATCAGGAACTATGTTTTCAGCTATAGCAACGGGAACAGATTTGACCACATCCCTCAAGAGAAATGGATCCGTTATCCAAATTAGTTAGATAGAAGTTCACTGAGCTTCACTGACTGTTAACTCTCTTCCTACAGCAATCACGTCTGACTGCAACTCGTTCATCGCTTTCAACTTAGCAACAGAAAGACCAAAACGTTGCGCAATATGACCTAATGTATCTCCTGACTTAACGACATACACTTTTGGCGAAGCTGACTCAGCCATAATTTTATCCTCCGTCAGTAAAATAGGCTTATCTTTGTCAGATACCGGATCACCAACAAAAGGAGAAACCACGTTAGATGATGTTCCCAAATCATAATCACCAACGATCAAGCCTGCCAAATTCTCTTTATGTGCCACTGGGCCTCGAGACCAAAGCAGTAAGGCAAGCAATAAGCAGGCAAAAGAAATGGCTATCTGCAGAGAAATCGCATATCTCATAGCGCTAGTTTAATTATGGGCAAGGGAATCCTAATCTAGGGACACACGCAGCTTCCGTTGTATCTTTTTTTACATCCTTTTCATCACTCGATTTACTCATCATGTCGTAATAACGATGTTGCTCGAGCTTGATTAGTGCATCTAGCTTTTCAACCAATTGCTGATCTTTCATCTCATTGACTGAGATTGTTAGCTCGGATAGTTCGTCGCCAACTTTTTCAAGGCGAATCGCATTATGTTTAACTTTGTCTTCTAATGACGTCACTGTTTCAGCAAACTTATCAAACTTCACATCCAAACGATTCGAAATACGATCTAAAATCTCTTGGGTACGCTTGATGCCAGACTCTTCTCGAACCTGCGCTTGCTTTTCATAATCTCTCATATTGTTAAGCGCTTCTGTAACTTGCATATTAAGTACAATATTAGTCTCATTAAGACCGTTCAACTCTTCACGCAACTTTGCCATACGTTTTACATCGGCATCCATTTGTACCACACGCTTACCAACCGTTAGCATGATCTCATCTGCTTGCACAGCGCTTTGAGTAAAACGCTCTAATAACACACCACTAACAGATGCCGACACAATCAAGAGGCCAGCAAAAACCCAAAACATAATGTTTTGCTTCTTTTGCACTCCAGCCATTGATTCGTTAAACGCCGCAACACTTCCAATAATCAGTTCCGCCGAAGCATTTGCACTCTCGGCCGCATGATTTGCTGCCTCAGCAGAATCCAAAGCTATTTCTGTCATTGCTTCTATAGAAGATTGCTCATGCTCGTCCTCATCAGGCGAGTCACTAGCATCTATATTTTCTGAATCTAGTACATCTTGAATGGCCTCATCGACGGATTGGTCAACTGAATCAACCTCCCCCTCATCTCCAGCCTGCTCTAATTGACTATCTTCAGTGGGCTCTACTTGCTCAATTACTGCTTCTGAATCAACCGTTTCTTCGGGTTTTTTGTCGTTACTATCACTCATGGTTATTTCCCACCTTTCAGTGCATCACGCTTAGCCGCTAAGCTATCCGTTGAGTCTTTAATTTTGCTTGTTGCCGCTTTTACATTCGCCAACCGAGAGGCCAAACGGCTAGGTATTTTTTTGGCTTTTGCAATCCGTTCAACCTCTTGCATTGTTTCCTGTGCCTTTTGCGCGCTTTCACGAGCTCCCTCAGCAAGCATTTCAAGCTCAGTATTTAATGTCTCAGCTTTCTGGCAAAGCTCAGCGTGATATTCAGCCGTGTTTTTAGCTGCAAGCGAAGCATCGCCTTCAATTTTTTCTTTATCCCCGGCAAAACTAATATCTGACACCTCAGATTCGTTTTTCCCGGCAAAAGATAAATCAGCAGTATCTTTTTCAGACTTCTTATCACCCTTAAAAGCAATATCAGTGGCATCAACTTCTTTTTTCGCTTCAAGGTCCAGGTCTCTTTCTAATGACTCTTTTGATGGTTGGGCTGTCATTGAAATATTTGACGCATCCACCTCATCATCAGCGGTCAAGCTGAGATCACCATTGGGTTCATCCTTTTGAGTCTTACTTGCCGTTAGCGTTGTTCCTAATCCATCCTTTTCAACTGGAAGCCCAGTTTCAGCATTTATTACTTGATCATTAGATGCCGATTGATCCTCATGATCTTTAGAAACACCAGTTTCTTTTGGGTCTGCCACTACACGTCTAAATTTGTCATCTTTATCTGTCATAAGACACTCCGCATCAATCTGCTATCAAGCAACCGCCGGATTACCGTTAATGTCAAATTGGTAATCATCAGGCACATCAATTTGTGGTAACTCAGCTTGAGAATCACCATACATTTCGTTATTCAAAGAGAAGACATAGCTCAGCACTTGAGCAACTGCCAAGTACAAAGGCTCTGGAATTTCTTGATCAAGCTCTGTTGTGTAGTAAATCGCTCGAGCAAGCGTCGGTAAACGAACAATCTCAATGGCATTCTCTTTAGCCACTTCACGAATACGATCAGACATATGATCAACACCCTTTGCAACAACCTTAGGCGCCCCTTCAGAGCCCTGGTCATAACTTAAGGCAACAGCAAAATGCTCTGGGTTAACAATGACGACATCAGCATCCGGAACCGCATCAACCATTCGCTGCATGGACATCTCACGCTGCTTCTGACGTATAGCGGCTTTAACCTCGGGGCGACCTTCAACATCCTTCATTTCATCTTTGACTTCTTGAAGGGTCATTTTCAACTTTTTAGTGTGTTGATAAGCCTGAAATGGCACATCAATGGCAGCAATAAGTACTAGAGAAAGACACATGAAGAATACACTCCAGGCCATAATCTCTCCTGCTTGCATAAAGGCTGCCTCCGGGCTGCCCTTACCTAGCCCCAACAGACCATCTGAATACCAGGTCAATGTAAACAAACCGATACCCGCAACTAATAAAAACTTACCCACTGCCTTCAACAGTTCCACAACAGCTTTTATACCGAACATTCGACCAAAGCCCTTAATAGGCGATAATTTGGAGGCCTTAGGCATAAACGCTTTAGTAGAAAATATCCATCCACCCATAAATGCCGGCGTCACTAGTGTGATAAAAAGGGTAACAAGCAGAATAGGCACGATAGCCCAAAAACCTTCAAACAAAATGGTGCCTAAATGTACTGGCAATAGCTGAATATCAAAAATTAGCGCCCTATCTAGCAATAGACCATCAGTCATCATATGACCTAATGACATAACAATATCGCCACCCATAAAAATCATCAGCGCCGAAGTAACGATCATGATCATAGCCATGGAAAGTTCTTTTGAGCGGGCAACATCACCATCCTCTCGAGCCTTTTCCAAACGTCGAGCGGTAGGGAGTTCCGTTTTTTCCTGACTGCTTTCTTCAGCCATCACCGAACTCCCAAATACATTTGAATTTGGCTGTATCCATCAACCCATAAGCTTTGCATTCCAGTCGTCATTGATGGCATCAAAATCACCAATGAAACAAAACCAACGAGCATTGCAGCTGGAAAACCTACCGCAAATACATTCAGTGAAGGTGCTGCACGAGATACCACACCCATTGCCATATTCTTAACCAACAAAGTCATCATAGCGGGTAGCGCAATCATCATTCCGCCAGTGAATATTATTGAAGTCCAGCGTAAAAAATCAGCGGCCAGCTCTGCATTAAAGGCGATTTTATCGACAGGTACTAGGCGAAAGCTATCCAACAACATTTCTATTAATACCAAATGCGCACCCACCGTTAAAAATAACAAGGTGGCAATAATGACGAAAAGCTGAGAAAGAATAGGTGTTTGGTGCCCATTATTAGGATCAGCCATCATCGCAAAGCTTAAGCCCATGGAAACTGCAATGTAGTCACCCGCTGCACTGATAGCAGCAAAAGCAATCTGCAGAATAAATCCCATTAGAATACCTAAGGCAATCTGCTGTAAAAAAAGAACAAAACCTGAGCCAGTTAAGACATCAATAACAGGCCATTCATATAGCGGGTAAACAACAAAGGTTAATGCTGCTGCCAATACAATTCTTAATCGAATGGAAACTGATCGCGCAGAAAAAACTGGCGCTACTAATAACGCGGCGCTAATTCGCGTGAATGGCCAAAGAAAACTATAAAAAAAGGCCAAAATGTCATCCATCACGACAAACATTGCTAGCCACCCATCAGTAAAGGTATTCGTTCATATTGACGAAGCGCAAAGTCGGTTAATACCGACAATTGCCAACTGCCAAAGAGATAAATAACCACAACAAGTGCAACAAGCTTTGGAATAAAACTTAAAGTCATTTCATTAATTGACGTGGCTGCTTGAATAATACCAATCAACAAGCCAACGCCCAGTGCAGCCAACAACAAAGGTGCCGAGATTAATGCAACCATCCAAAGTGCTTCACGACCAATATCTAGAACTTCACCATGCGTCATCGTCAATCTCACTAAGTTGCTGGAAAGAAGCTTCCTGCCAATGTTCCCAAGGTTAGTTGCCAGCCATCGATCAAAACGAAAAGCATCAATTTGAATGGCAATGAGATCATCATTGGTGACAACATCATCATACCCATCGACATCAAAACACTCGCCACAACTAGATCAATAACCACGAAAGGTATAAAAATCATAAAGCCGATTTGAAAGGCGGTTTTTAACTCACTGGTTACAAATGCCGGAATCAAAATACGTAAAGGAATAGCCTCTTTACTTTCAATGACATCCTGACCAACTAAATTAGCAAAGAGCGCCACATCTGTTTCTCTTGTTTGCAACAACATGAACTCACGCATTGGTACAATAGCTTTTTCCAACGCCGGTTCCGCTTCAAGTGATCCACTCAAGTAAGGTTGCAATGCTTCAGTATTTACGCGTTCAAAAACAGGCGCCATGACAAAAAATGTCAAAAATAGCGCGAGACCAATCAAAACTTGGTTAGGCGGCGTTTGCATAGTACCCATTGCCTGACGAAGAATTGAAAGGACAATAATGATTCGAGCAAATGCAGTTGTTGTTAGCAAAAGCGCTGGCAACAATGTCAGCACTGTCATTAACGCTAATATTTGAAGGGTCAGGCTATACGTTTGATCGCCATTAGGTTGATTTTGCACAACCACGCCCGGCATCAATGCTTCATTTGCCAGCAATTGACCAGAAGATAGACCAATCAGTAATGCCATCAATAGTTTTAAATAAAACGAGGACATTATTGCTTACCCCGCTGTGGCAATACCGAGCTAAGAGATTGAGTTAACTGCGTCTTAAAAGATTCCTTCTCTGGCTGTGTAATCGTAGAAGTGCTGGTTTCACCTTCAGCTTGCTCTAACTCTTTGAGTAAATTAATCGATTGGGAAGTTACACCTAAAACTAAACGCTTGCCTTCTACAGAGGCAATAACAATTCGCTCTCGAGTACCAACAGATGCTGCCTCAATAATATGGATGGATTTTCCTCCAAAAATGTTCTTTTTGTCTTGAAGCTTACGAACAATCCAAAACGCACCAAACATTGCCAAGAAAACAAAGACTAGTCCTAGCAAAGGCTGCACCAAGGAAAGTTCACCATTCATCGCAAGTCACTCTGGTTAAATTTTACGTAACCGGTCAGCAGCATCGAGTACTTGCGTCAAACGAACACCGTAACGCTCATTGACTACAACTACTTCACCACGGGCAATAACCGTGTTATTAACTAAAATATCAATTGATTCACCCGCAACGCGGTCAAGCTCAATCACACTACCCTCACTAAGCTTGAGCAAATCACGGATTTGCATGCCCGTTCTGCCAACTTCAACTGACAAGGTGACTGGGATATTCTGAAGAACATCCAAGTCCATCTCATCTTCCAATGTGGCGAGGGTTTTCACCTCTTCTTCTGGTGCCTTTTCTGCAACGTCTTGCTGTTCGTCACTCATGACTTACCCTCTTCTTTTTTAAGGCCCAGCAAACGAATTGCTGCATGACCATTAACGGTGCCATATATACCCTCATAGGTTGGCACCCCTTCGACTTGAACTAACACGGTATCTGGCATTTTTATGGGAATAATGTCACCCACTTTAAGGTTCATTAAATCCAACAAAGAAATACGCGGGTAAGCTAGATCTGATTTGAGATCTAGCTCCACATCCTTGACACAATCTTTTAATTGACGCTTCCACGCACGGTCACGCTCATCAGCATAATCTGCTTGCACCTGATTCTTGAGCAAATGGCGAATCGGTTTCATTGCACCGAAGGGATATACCACCTGGATAGTGCCCGATATGTCATTCGCCATTTCTATTTCAAAATCTGAAATGATCACCAAATCAGAGTCATCAACAATCTGAGCAAACTGCGGATTAATTTCACTATTAACGTGTTCAAAATCCAACTTATAAACGGGGTCCCACGACTTTTTTAAGTCGCCAAACACACCCTGGACGATCATTTGAATCACACGACTTTCCGTCGGGGTAAACTCGCGCATCCCTTCAACAGTCGTGCGAGACTTACCACCACCGCCAAAGAAACGGTCAAGCGAATTAAAAATAATCTGCGGTTCTATAACGATTAGAGCATTACCACGTAAACCATCAAGCTTAATGATGTTAAGTGACAGTGGAACTTTAAGCTGCTTACGATAATCCTGAAATGACTCTACTCGCAGCTCTGGCACACGAATCTTAGGCTGGTACTGCAACATGCCTGAGAGCGTCACACGGAATAATCGTGAGAAACGATCAGAGATCATCTCAAGCGCACCTAAATGCGCCACAAGGCCGCTGTCTTCGCTTGCTAAATCATACGATTGCGCATTGGGATTCGTTTTATATATTCCAGGGGCGCTAAAGCCAGACGAGTCCGCATCTGCACTGGTAACCAATGCATCAATCTCTTCCTGCGAAAGTAATTGTGACGACGGACTCATAACGATTTACTGCAATACAAACTCAGTGAAATAGACTTCTTCGATGCCGCCAAAATCTTCGTATTTCATCAAAACACGATTCAATGCATCTTTAATTCGTCCTTTGAGCTTATCCATACCTTCTTGAGATTGATAAGTCTCGGCTGGCTCTAGTGAGACTAAGCCAATGACTGCAGAGCGTAGAGCAGTTTCATGCTTATCTACATTACCGAGAACTCGCTCATCGTAATAAGTCATCACCGATAAAGAGAATTGAACGTACTTTTTACTGTTTGGCACATTCACGGTAAATTTTGCTTTGAAATCCTGATAGGACTGTTCAAACTTTTGTGAATCCGGGGTATCTTTTGGCTTCTTCTCTGGGCCTTTATCTTCAATTGGATTACCGTCAGCATCCACCATTGTTTTTTCTAGATCTTCGATTACTTCTGTTGAAGCTTGATCTTTTTTGACATCAAAAAAACCGGTGAGATACAGCGTTGCACCCACACTCACAATGATCAGTAATAGCGCACCAAAAACGAAGACCAAGATCTTCATTAACCCGCCTTTCTTTTTACCTTCACCTTCTTCGCTGGCGCCTTCAGGCTTTTCTTCTTCAGCCATCGTGATTACCTCGTGTAAATCTTAATTAATGCTCTATTATAAATTAGGCAAACGTATCCAGCTCACCATCATGAGACGACGATTGAGAACTTGATTCAACAATCTCATCGCCATTGTGTTTTGATTGACTAGCAACCGTTTCTGATTGCTGTTCTTGCCCTTTCTGTGAATCACCTGATTGCTGGCTTAACTCTTGATCAACCGTCGAATTCGCTAAGGCAATTCCGGAGTCATTCAGGCCATCACGCAAACGTGGCATAGATACTTCTAGTAAATCACGCACACCTGCATTCTGTGAGGACATCGCAACCTGAAGCTCGCTACCTTCCATTGATAGACGAATTCGAATGGTACCAAGACGTGCGGGATTCAATTCCATCTCGGTATCCCAATTGCCCGACTCCACCATACGCATGATGCGCTCACCTACTGCCTTTTGCAGACGCTCTTCATTTTGTGGTGTCATCAACTGATCACGGAAGGTGCCAGCTGTACGCTGTAACTGTTCTGTCGCATGTTGCGCGGTATCGCTAGTAGATAAAGTTAATGGTGCAGAGGTGGTAACACGTGAACCCTCTACTTCCCCGTTGACTCTATTCAACCCGCGCTGGTTTAGAAAATTTAACGTACTCGCTTGTGCAGAAACTGATGCCGAATCTGAACGCGCAGAGCCCAATAAAGCATCAAATTGAGTTGCTTTTGTCATAGCTGACTCTGTGGCATTCGCTTTAAACACACTACGATTCATTAAGAAGGAATCTGCGGTTGTAACCTTATTGTCGGACGGTGTGCCAGCTGTTACAGAAGACTGCACTTTGGCTCTTAGCTTACCTTCAACCTGGCGCAATAGATTTTCTACAGCTTCGCGAGGTGACCCAGCGCTGGTCAAACGGTTTTGACGGGCTGCTTCAAGCTGAATCACTGATGCCTGCTTAGCTGTCGCTAACAAATCCTCATCTCTAAGCTGAACATTAGCAACTGTAGACTGCTGGGCAGTCAATGCAGCTTTACTTAATGAAGGACTAGAAACATCAGCTTGCTTTGTAACCTTAAGGACTTCTTCAGCAACCTCTTTAGAGCCCACAAATGCCTGTGCTTTTATTAGCTGCTCGTTAGTCCAAGGTCCTTTGATAATGTCTGCCTTAGAGCCCGAAAATTCATCAGCAACCAATTGTGATGCCAATTGAGCAATGACCGGTGAACTATTAATAACTGACGTTAATTCAGTTGAACCACTCAAACCCGGAAACTGCGAAACAGTTGAGTACTCTTGGGTCACAATTTGTTCAGCTAAGACTGCTAAATCAGACTCTTCGAGCTGTTCTAGCTGCTCCAAAACGCCTTCAGGCAACTGCTTGCCGACAAGCGGCAAAGCTTTGACACCCTCAGTCAGCTCTGTTTTGCCCTTTAAGTGAGTTTGTATGGCTAATAATTGCTTAAAGACACCTGCAGCCTCAGTATTGTTAACTGATTGATTTTTATTATTATTTGACGAGCTTTCGACCGAATTGCTCTGCAACAGACCGAACAGTTTTAACGTAGAATTTTCCACAGGCTGCTTATCCTAATCAGACCTAAAAATTGATTTCACAGGTCATGATGCAAATTGCTTGCCAAAACTAGAGAAGCCTTGGTGAAATGCTTTAATTTAGTGGATAATTATTTATATATCATTGATTTATATAAGAAAATTATAAATATCGTCATTCAATTTTAACTAAAGCAGGCATATTCAAGTCAAATCTTTGACGCACTAGCCTTGAGGGTGCAAATTACCCAAAAATTGCGATCGTGCTAACTCATCAAGCTCCTTAGCTTCTCGCTCGGCGACTTTTTTCCTCTCCAAGTGCCTATCCTTCTCATCGAGCTTTTCAATTGCCTTCAAATCAGCACGGCATCGCATAAGCTCTGCTTGGTCTTGTTGCGCTTGATACGTCAGCTGTATACACAAATTTTCTTGCTGCGCTGAGGATTGAATCAACTGCTGCAAAAAATGACGGGAACGGGACAAATTGGAGACAGAAACCGTTGCATTTTCATCTGCTTTAATTTGTGCTCTATATTCCTTTATGTAACCAAGTACTTGGTTCAAAGACTGAACAGCCTCCTTTTTCCGCTTTTCAGTTTCAAGCAATAAGGCTTGAGCATGATCGACTTTGCGTTGTCGCAGGTCTTTTAATGTTTCCCACTTAGTACTGGCCATTTATCACCTCACTTTCATTAGGTGTAGATGCTTTCCCCATCTTTAACTGTCGACCTCTGTCTTCATTAGCATCATCCACCTCTTCGGGAATGTTCTGAAGCTGATCCAAAGACTCTGAAAAGCTCACAGCTGAACTCATATCCTGTTGTAAAAAGTTTTTAATAAACGGTAGTTGTCGAATCGCCTGATCAACATCAGCATTAGCTCCACGTTGATAAGCACCCACACTGATGAGATCTCGGTGCTCCTCATAAGCGGAATAGACCCTTCTAAATTCTTTTGCTGCTTCTTGATGCTGACGCTTTGCTAATTGCGGCATCAAACGACTGACTGACTGCAAAATATCGATTGCTGGGAAATGCCCTTGTGCGGCCAATTCACGCGTTAAAACAATGTGGCCATCAAGGATCGCTCTCGACGCATCAACAATCGGATCTTGCTGATCATCACCTTCCGCTAAAACAGTATAAAAAGCAGTAATTGAGCCATTGGCTACATTGGTGTTACCTGCTCGTTCGATCAGTGATGGCATCAATGTAAATACCGAAGGTGGATAGCCTTTCGTCGTTGGCGGCTCACCCACCGCAAGGCCGATCTCACGTTGCGCATGAGCTACACGTGTTAGCGAATCCATTAATAACAAGACATGCTTACCTTGGTCGCGAAAATACTCCGCAACAGCTGTTGCTAATGATGCGCCATGTAAACGAGAGACTGGCGACGTATCACCGGGCGCAGCGATCACAACAGCGCGCCGCATACCCTGCTCACCTAATGTATCGCGCACAAACTCATGGACTTCTCGTCCACGTTCACCAATCAGACCTATAACCACCACATCAGCCTTGGTATAACGCGTCATCATGCCGAGCAAAACACTTTTACCCACACCACTACCCGCCATTAAGCCTAGTCGCTGACCACGACCAACCGTTAATAACGAATTAATCGCGCGTACACCGACATCAAGTGGTTCATTTATTGGGCGACGTGATAATGGGTTAATAGGGTCAGCATTGATTGAACGAAAGGCAGTCGGTGTAATCGGACCATCATCATCTAATGGCATACCCATACCATCAAAGACACGCCCCAACATGGACTCGCTAAAACCAAAGTTACTTCCGGTTGACCTAACAACCACTCTAAACCCTGGAGCAATACCTCGAGTCCGCTCAAAGGGCATTAACAATAAGCGCCCATCAGAAAAACCAACGACTTCCGCTTGAATCCTCTTACCATCAGGGGCAATAACATCGCATCGAGAGCCAATTGAGGCATTAATGCCACTTGCTTCTAAGGTTAAGCCCACCACACGCGTCAGCACACCTTGCGCAGGTGGTGGCGGAAGATAAATGTCTTCAACCCAACGATCTACACGTGAGGCAAAGCTACCCATCAATCGTCCTTTTCCGCCTCTTGTCCATCAGCAGAATCCTGATCAGCAACTTGATCGAGTGAAGTAACCGGCTTTAAAAAAATAGCATCAACGTCTTTTAATAATTTGTTCGCTACCGCAGATAAGCGCTCCTCAACCAGATCTTCGGTACGACGTTCACCACATTCAACTCTCACACTACCTGAGCTAAGGTTTTCATCTGCCACCCAAGTTACTTTCTCAAATAAGGGCGACTGAACCTCTCGCATCATGTCTAAATCACTTGGGTTTAAACACACACGAGGCGCATCATCGGGAGAAAAGTTTTCAAGTGACACCGCGACTAACTTTTGAATTGCTACCGGCGAAAGCGACAACTCGGCCCGTAAAATTTGACGCGCTATATGCATAGACAAACGCGCCAAATCATCATCGAGCTCTTCAAGAGCCATCTGACGCGACTCAGTTATTGCTTGAATGACTGAATCAACTTTATTTCGTAGCTCAGTAACTTTAAGTTCTGCCAATCGAACAGCATCCTTTTTACCCTGCTCTACACCCTGAGCTAGACCAGCTTCAAATCCTTCATCATAGGTTGGGGCTTCGTCAAAAGATGATGCTTCTTCAAAAATTTGGTCGGCCTGATCTAAAGTTTGATCCGATGCTACTTTTTCACCATCAAAGTTAACTTGTGGGAAATCATCCTCATCATCAAAAATGGAACTAGGATCACTCACCTCTAATGCAGACTCAAAGACTGAATTTTTTGCTGCTTTATTGATAAAATTTTCTGCCCCAGGACGTATTGGCCTCCATTGATCTTTGTTTGCTCGAGTGCTTGAAAGTCCCTCCTCTGCAGGATTAAATTGATCCTTTGTAGGTGGAGATTCAGTATCTGATGACAGTGCAAAAAATGGTCGAAATTCTTCACTTTCTTTTGCGTTCTCGAGAATCCATGAACTCAAATTTTGATCCCAATGCGTTATCCCATCATCACACTGGCCCGACTTACAGATCTTAGACAAAATCATCGCCACGACCCGCCAGTACAATCTCACCAGCATCAGACAACTTACGTGCTTTACGCAAGATCTGCTTCTGTGCTTCTTCTGCCTCAGAAAGACGAATAGGACCTTTCGCCTCCATATCATCCAAGAACATTTCAGCTGCGCGTTTAGACATATTTTCAAGGAACTTGTCTTTAACTTCTTCGTCTGCACCCTTCAATGCAGTCATCAACTCATCAGTTTCAACATTACGCATGAGCACCTGGATACTCTTATTATCAATACCCACCAAGTTCTCAAAGACAAACATGTTGTCTTGAATACGCTGCGCAAGATCTTCATCCGCAGACTCCATAGAGCCCATGATTGCGCCTTCAATCTCTGTTTTAGTGAAGTTCATGATCTTAGCAGCAGCAACGACACCACCTACGCTTGATGATTTCACCGCAGAGTTATTAGAGAACTGCTGTTTCATAATAACTTCCAGCTCATCGAGTGCTTCTGGTTGAATGGTCTCGAGATTCGCCACACGCATCATCACTTCAGGACGAATGGCTTCATCTAAATAGCTCAACACGTCAGCAGCTAGAGAGTAATCAAGGAACGCTAGGATAATAGCGATAATTTGGGGATGCTCACCACGAATCATTTCAGAGATAGAGCGCGCATCCATCCAGCGCAAAATCTCAAGGCCACCGGTACTTTTTCGGGGCATGATACGACCCATAACACTCGAAGCCTTATCTTCACCTAACGCTTTTACCAGAACCGTTTCAACGTAATCCGACGTTCCAAAGCCCAGGCTAGTTTGGTGCTTAATCGTTGCCACAAATTCATCGAGAACCGCACTTACCGCTTCTTGCGAGATTTCTTGAATTGAAACCATCGCTGCGCCCAAGTGTTGTACCTCACGTGGCTCCAAGTGAGTCAAGATACTGGCCGCCTCTTCTTCACCTAGTAGCATCATCAGCAATGCTGTTTTTTGTGTCGGTGATAAAAGACGTAGCTCTTCTTCGAGCTCAATAGAATGCTCTTGTTGATCGTCCATTAATGCCGCTTCAGCCATTACGAGTCCCCCCTAACCAATATCACGCTTTAACCAACCGCGCATTACGTTTGCAACACGGCGTGAGTCTTCAGACACCAACATACGCACCAAGGCAACCTTGTCATCATAGGTGTTAGCTGTATCCAACATATCTGCCGAGATTGAAGATTTTTTCTTAGGACGTAAGCGTTGCTTCATCTCTTCAAGCGTCTCACCTTCTCGCATCATATTTTCATCATGCGGCAAACCATCCTCACCAATAGCAATTGGCTGACCATCAGGGCCAATTGCAACCTGCTGACCACTCACCATCGTGCCTGGATTGACCACGTTACGAATTAAAGGACGGAACACGAATAACACGAGCAGGATAAATGCGATAACCACAAGCATCTGTCGAGCAATCGACTGCATATCAGGGTCTTTCCACAACGGGATCTCTTCAGCTTGTGGCAATTCTTCAAAGGCAGTCGACATCACAACAACTGAGTCGCCTCGTGCTTCATTAAAGCCAATCGCACCCTTGATCAGCGTCTCTAACTCTTCAATGGTTTTTTGTGGCTTAGCTTCTTCACCCTCAACAGGCTTTGGCTGATCTAATACCATCGCGACAGTTAATTTCGTTAAATGACCCGCCACTTTCTTTTCGTGTCGAATCGTGCGATCAACTTCGTAATTACGCGTTGAGTTGTGATTGACTGCAGCAGTCGCCCCTTTATTGGCTTTATCTTCAGCCTGCACATTCGCTTCACCAGTGTTCAAAAGCTGTGCATCTGCTGGCGGCTGATTTGACATCGCACCTGGAATACCGACAGCTTCTTTATTTGCATTGCGACGTTCCGAGAGTTGCTCACTTCGTACAGCAGACTGGCCTGGGTATGACTCACTCATACTCTCGACACTCGTGAAGTCCACCTCTGCATTCACCTCGACGTGAATGTTTTCTTGACCCATAAAAGGCGTCAATAAAGCCACAATCCGGCTGCGGTACATCTCTTCCAAAGAACGACGGTAACGCATCTTCTCGTTACTCATTTTCATCTCTGGTGAATTGGTACTTGAATGTAATAAATTACCGTATCGATCAACTACCGAGACAGACTCAGCATCCATAAAGGGAACGCTTGAAGCCACCATATTTACGATAGCTTGGACTTGGCTATCGGAAACCACGCGCCCACCATGCGGCCAAACAACAACCGAAGCTTTTGGCTTTTCACGTTCTCGAATAAACACAGACTGTTTTGGAATAGCAAGGTGAACGCGAGCTTTTTTGATTGAATTAATCGTTGAGATAGAAGCTGCCAACTCTTCTTCAATCGCTAATCGATAACGCATCTGCTCCATGAATTGACTAGTTCCCAGTGATTGCTCACCACGAATCATCTCGAAGCCACCAGTCGCCGAACCTTGCGGCAAACCTTGTGATGCCAGCATCATTTTGGCGCGATGATAATCTTCGTCAGATACGGTGATCATGCCGTTACTTTGTTGGATTCGCGAATCTATACCCGCTTCTTGCAAAGCCGCATAAACAGCTGAGCGGTCTTCCTCGCTCAGGTTTTCATATAAAGGGCGATGTGAGCTACCGGTAAACACCGAGTAAATGACTAACGACACTACCAAAATAGCCAATGCGATAATGGCAGGTATTGCTCGCTGCACCGCAGGTTGAGCCATGAAGTCAGAGACCTTCAAGGCCTTATCTGCAACCTTTTCAACAGCACCTCCAGCCTTATCTGCAAGCCCCGTTGACGGATTTCCTTGATCGGTCGCTGCTAAATCTGTAGCGCCAGCGGCTTCCATATCTGTGCCTTGTGCCATTGCAAGTTCTTGTTCTGCCATGATTCGCTTATCTCAATAATGTTCTATTGCTTAAACCAACTCATCACACAGGCATCTGCATGATTTCTTGGTAAGCCGACAACACTTTATTTCTTACCTGTAAAGTGGCCTCAAACGCGATACCCGCTTTCTCTTTAGCCAACATCACTTCAGTGATAGCGATGTCTTCGCCCATTTCAAAAGCACTCGATTTATCTTTAGCAATCGATTGCAGCTCATTCACTTTATCTAGCGAAGCCTTTAAACTTTCACCAAATGACGAACCTTGCGCTTGCGGCATACCACTGGCTGCATCTGGCGAGATTTGATTCGCCATCATGCGCATCCGAGTGATCATTGATTGCATATTTGCTGTTGAAATCGCATCAGTCATAGTTTGTTCTCACACAAAAACGTCACGCATCCTTATGGAATCGCGACACCTTCTTCTTTCAATTTGGCTAATTTGTAACGCAGAGTGCGTGGACTTATGCCCAACTTCTCTGCCGTGTTCTTTCGATTACCGCTAAAGCGTGTCAAGGTATCTAAAATTACACGTGACTCACTTTTCCAAGTAAGGTCACTCAAACCTGCATCGTCCGCGGTTTCAGTTACAGCTGCAGGTACCTCATCGACATGAATGACCTTTTCAATGTATGGCGATGTGTTTACCGAGACCGGTTCTTGGGTTACCGCCGGCTTATTGATAACTGGCTTGGCTTGCTCCAACAAGAGATGATCAATCTCAATCTTGCCGTCAAAAGCCAATACCATGGCACGTTGAATAACATTCTCAAGCTCTCGCACATTGCCCGGCCATGGATATGCCTTGAGGAATTGCTCAGTCGCTTTAGATAACTTACATCTCCGTCTAACAACGCCTTGATGCTTTTTGAGTAAAGCCTTAGCGATCGGCATGATGTCTTCTTCACGTTCACGTAAAGGAGCGATCTTTAGTGGAAAAACATTCAAGCGATAGTATAAATCTTCACGGAACTCTTTATCCGCAACACGCTCTGCTAAATCTCGATTTGTTGCCGTAACAACACGCACATCTAACTTAACGATCTCACTACCACCTAAACGACGCAGCTCACGCTCCTGTAACACACGCAGAATCTTGGCTTGAAGAACCAAAGGCATCTCACCAATCTCATCCAAAAAGATCGTGCCTCGATGCGCCTGTTCAAATAAACCTTCGTGTCGCTGATGCGCTCCCGTAAAAGCACCCTTCTCATGACCAAACAACATATCTTCCAACATACTCTCTGGTATTGAGGCACAGTTAACCGCAATGAAAGGTTTCCCGGCACGAGGTGAACGCGCATGAACATGTTGTGCCAGCACTTCTTTACCTGTGCCAGACTCACCGTTAATCAATACTGTAACGTCGGTTTGTGCGACACGATCTGCCAATGCGAGCAACTGTCTTGACTGCTCTGCTTCACAGGTAAAACCTGAGTTGTCATTTACCGCAAAAACATCATTCAAGGCATCTTCTAGGGCATCGATTTGGATTGGCAATGGCAACACATGTCGAGCCCCCATGCGCATTGCATCAATTGCAGTTTGAACCTCACCCTGACCCACGACCGCAATAACAGGACAATCGAGCAACGTGAGTTGCATCTGATGGACAACCGCTTCCATAAATCGTGCATCATCACCGAGATGCAACATCACCATATCGATAGTTTCTTGGCTGGCCGCCTCATGTAACGCACGCACATCATCAAGCGCTAGCGTCTTAATGCGCTCATCACTCAATATGGATGCAAGATTTGATTTAGCCGACGGCTGCGAATCCAACAGTGCGATACAGACTTTATGTTGTGACATCCAATTACCCTAAACGTGTGTCGTCGGTTCCAACGACCTTCTATTTTGGTAGGGATATGCAATAGATATGCCAAAGCGGAATTTTCTTGCCGCCACAGTGGCAAAATGTAATTTAAACTATTGAATTAATTGTAAATAAACTCTTTTATATTGTTGTGTGATGAACACGATAGTGGGGGGGTTAGAGACTAAAAAATGACGGAAAACCGTCAAAGCGGCAATTTGCCCACAGACTTATCCACAGGCAAAGATGACGGTCTTGGACGATTACACGCGAGCTAAAGCACCAGAAACAGCGCCATCAGAATAGGAAATTTCGTGCTTTTTAATCTTCTCGATCAAGGTCGTACGACGCAAACCCAGTAATTTTGCCGCACTGGTGACATTACCTGTATTCAAGTGAAGCGCACGTTCAATAAAGCCAACCTCAACCTGACGAAGATGCTCTTTCAGATCGATACCTTCTTCCAAATCAGCGTCTGAAGGCGCCGATAATGCTGAGTCCGAACCAGACGAAATTGCCCACAAAGCGGCTTGCTCTGCACTTGAGGTCGCATCACTCAACTGCGCACCACTTGCTGGATCAAAATTGCTTGGCGCCGTATGTGACGGTGAACAATTGATCGATTGCACCTGACGACGACTCGCCGGCGGTAACATTTCTAATGTAATTTCTTGCCCAGGGAATCGAATCGACATCTGCTCGACCAAGTTGCTTAACTCTCGCACATTACCCGGCCAATTGCGTGCCAGTAACTCTATGCGAGCATAGCCACTGAGCGTAATTGGCTCGTAACCCTCTAACGCAAACCCTTGGGCAAGATGATTAAACAGCTCGATCACATCCTCACCACGTTCCCGTAAAGGTGGAACAATGATCGGATACACATTTAAGCGATAGAAAAGGTCTTCACGGAACAAGCCTTCAGTAATGGCCGTTTCTAAACAACGGTTCGTCGCTGCAACAATACGCACATCAACCGGGTGCGGCATACCGCCACCCACACGCTCGATGACTCGCTCCTGGAGTGCACGAAGCATTTTGACCTGCATATCCATTGGCATTTCACCAATTTCATCGAGAAACAAAGTACCTTCATGGGCTAACTCAAAACGACCTGTCCGAGCCGCAATTGCACCTGAAAAAGCACCCTTTTCATGGCCAAAAAGCTCACTTTCGAATAATTCTTTTGGGATAGCGCCACAGTTGAGAGGGACAAGATGCTTAGCAAAGCGAGATGAGAGGGAATGTATACCGCGAGCCACAAGCTCTTTACCGGTGCCTGACTCACCCCAAACCAGAACGGTTGCATGAGTGTTCGCCACTTGAGCGATCTGCTTACGAAGATCTTCCATGATCTCGGAAGAGCCAATTAGCATCGTACGCAACTGATCAACCGACATCGTTTCCTCTCTTTCTTATCGTTATTCTATTAACGTGCCAGCACGTTAAGTCGAGTTTTTGACGAAATGATGTCCGAATCGGAAATCAGATTCATCGAATTTGAGAAACGTTAGACCACCATCTAACGAAATGCCAAATTAATGACACTTTGCTGTAGGGTCAAGTAAAAAAGATGTAAGGATTGTCTGAATTACAGTTAAACCATTGTTCTAAATGAGAAACTTTTTTTTGCATCGCAAAACCAACTCTTTTACTCAAGAATTAAGTGATTGATTTAGAAAAACATCACCTTGAAACCACCTATCTCACTACCGCTTTTTCTTAATTTTTAGGTATGAAACTTCGGTTATTTCTATTTAACCGACACCTTATCGACATCTAGCAAAAGAAATCCCTCGAATCCTACAAAACCAAAAAGTTTATCTCTCTTGCCTAGTCCCACTCTTTTCTCGAAATCATCAGTCCTTATTGGTCGTGAGATTTTGGATTAAAAAAACGGGCTACTGATTTGCTGGCGGCAACTCAGAAGGCAGATGAATTAGTGCGCCATTTTCAGTATGGATCATCAGCCCTTTAGGAGTAAGGTAAGCACCGTTATCAAGTTTTTTGTAAACCCCTTCTGAGGTTAGGTAGTCACCATTACCTAAATCAACCGCCATTCCGACCGGCAACTCTGCAGGACTAATAATTTTAGGAAGTACTACTGGCTTTTGCGGTGAGTTTTCCCTCGTTACAGTTGAGCGCCCACTATAAATACCATTATTGGTTTGCACTCTATTAGGCATTCGATCTGAATCGTCAATCACACTCTTAAAAGTAGTGATTTGATAAGCATGTGCATAACTCACCCATAAAAAAATGAACACAATACAGGGAATATTCAAATAGCAGGATCTAATTTTTGGCATGTTAGTTGCTTCTTTTGTAAGTAACAAACAAACCGGCATTTGTTTGCCCTAAAATTGAAAAAGGCATAGGTTTTATGAATTTTGAATTATCTAATAAAGGCACTCAATTAATTAAACTGTACGAGTCCATGGTAGTTGATGGATATAACCGAACCGATGGTACATCAATTGTTGCAGACGATGTCTTTTCAGATTTTGAGTCTAGAACACTCAGAAATGATATTAAAAATCTATTTGATAGTTACGGCGTAAAAACCGTTCTTGATTATGGCTGCGGAGGTTCAGATTGGAACACTTCTGGCTTTGACATTGAATCAAATAAAAGCGCAAAAGATTTTTACAATATTGATGCTATTTACCGATACGAACCAGCTAGAAATATTGATGAAAGACAACCAGCAGACGCAGTTTTAAACTTTGATGTTTTAGAACATATTTTTATAAGCGATGTGCCTAGCATTATTCGAGATCTGTTTAAAAACACAAAAAAACTACTTATTGTTAATGTTGCCTGCTACAAAGCAGCAGCAACATTACCAGATGGAACAAATGCACACATAACAGTAAGAAACCAAATGTGGTGGAAGGGAATGTTTGATGCAATTTCACCAGAGTTTCCAAATGTAAAAGTGATGCTCATTTGCTCTCCTGCATGGAGAAAATTTGAGGGGTTCAAAGTATTTTCTGATTTTGGCCGTCAAAATCAAGAAGGCTTTGTAGCAATCGATTGACTAGCAGCTTAATTAGCTCCTATATGAAATTAGTATTGGACTTCATGCATCATCAATTTCTGAAAGTAGCTTCTTAACACCTCTGACTCTTTCTGAATCAAGGTTCACATTAGCCTTAAGTAGCTCCATTGTAAAATAACTATACAGTTGATAAAGATTCTAAACTAATTCAAATCTCTCACTCCGCTAATATTGCCAATGGATCATGAGATTTTCTTGGATGTTTCTCATACTTACTGATATCTATACAAACTGCTGCTTTAGCTAATGCTTTTAAAGCTCCAGAAAAAAAGCATTTAGGCTAACAAAGGCAAAGCTCAAACCGAATAGCAATAGATAAGTTGTTTTTAAAATTATTTAATTCGGCCAAAAAACTGCTCAACAGCATGCACTATTTTCTCCGGTGAGACCTCCATGCATGAGTAATTTGTACCATTGCTACACTCATTCATTGCACAATATTGGCAGTCTGTTTCTTTATCTAAAGTTATGACATCACCTAAGACGTTTGGCGGTAACGGACCTGGAATGATTAACGTTGGGCATCCAACCAGGTGAGCCAACCATTGTGTGGAAGTTGGAACAGAAATAAGTAAATCGGTATGTGAAAGCCTGTTCAACGTAGTAGCCATATCGACAGAGCCATCAAACTCACCCCATACAAGGTAACCTCGATTTTCCAGATCCTGCGTTAATTGTTTTAGATAAGGATACTGCTTATTAGGAACACGACCTGATGCTGAAAGTGCAATCACACCCTTTGATTTCGAGAAATCGCTATCCTTAAGGAAGTCACCAGTGAGAGATATATCTATAGTATGCTTATAGCCACAAATATCATTCAAGTAAAACTCAGGATATGAGACTGATTTTTTATCGAACCATGGTTTAAACCATGCCTGAATATTGTTAAACGTGCTTTCAATATATTCAGCTCCATTTTTGACGTAATTTTCTGAAAGATTCCCAGTCTCATATCTTTGAAGTAACTCTTTTGTGGAAATACTGAGATAATTTCCTTTTACGTTAACGCCACAGTCCTTAAGTAATCGCGCCATAAAACATGGCATAAACCATGTGTCGTAGTTAATAACCAGATCATATTGCTGATCCAACACGGTTTTAGCAATTGAGTGAAAGCTTTTTACCGCCTCCATTAAGTCATCTGGCCACTGACTCATCTCAACATTGATGATGGCATCAACTTCCGGCATAAGCTGCATTAGCTCAACACCAGGCCCGTAGGTCAAAACATGAAGCTCAGCATTTGGATTGAGCACCCTTTCTATCTTAGCCGCTGGAATCAAAATTGAAGCAACATCGCCAAACCCCATCATTCTGATCAAAAGAATCTTCATAATTTTATACTAACTAAAATCCAAATGATTAACTTGAGTCAAAACGAAAAGAATATCGAAAAATTTGACGTATAAAAAAACCCTTTAGTCAAAGAGCAACTAAAGGGTTTAAATGCGGAAGATGCAATCTAACGGAATAGTTAGCCTCTAAGCTCATTAGGTATTTGATTCCAAGCTTCATCAATCTCCGCTAATAAATCACGAACCTTTCGAACCGCATCAGGCTCAATTGCACGATGCGCACGCATTAGCTCTCTTGCCATATAGCTGTATAACTGAAAAAGGTTTTCTGGCAACTCGCCTTGGTTCATGTCCAAAGAGTCTCTTAAGCCATTGATAATACCTACAGAGCGAGAAACCTCTTTAGAACACTCAGCATGTTCCTTACGCTCCATAAGAACCGCAATAAGGGCTAGTGACTTCAAAGCCCCCGCAAAAAGCATTTTAGTAAGCTCATAGGGCGAGGCCGAATCAGCTCTGACATCGGTATCAATTGATCCGTAGGTATGGAGCGCTTTTTTTGAAGTGATCACTAGGAATCCTTAAATATCAATCTTTTTTTTACTATCGTCAGATATTTGAAAAACTTTAGTTGGTAAACGCTTATGATTTCAATAATATGGTTTTAGGGATTTAATTGAGTCCCTAAATTTTTGCACGGTTCTATCCAAAATGGATAATGAGTAACAATACAAACTTTCATAGTAGCTTCAAATATGAGTGAATTTTTTTATGTGCTCTTTAGCTTTTTCTTGAATAAGACTATTTTGACAATCAACCATTTCATAGCTTGATATAAGTTTTGTCAAAAACACTAATGCTGACTTGGCACTCTGCTCGGCAACGTAATAAATATTCATATAAAACTCTACTGCTTGCCTCTCCCTGACATCTTCTTCTCTTGATACCTTTCGCTGCACCTCTCTCATAACGTTAGAAACATAAGCATCACAAAAATGCTTTACATGCGGTTGCATCTCTTTTAACTCGTGGTTAATACGATCCAATTTCGAGAACTCTACTGCCTTCTTTCCATCTCGCATCTTTTCAGCCAGCTTGACGCCTTTCCTAGCAAGCAACTTAAATGCTTTGACTTCTTCCATAAATTGCTTTGTGCCATTTATAACGCGTGAAAGTTGAACTGATACTAACTTTTCTTCTAACTTCCATTCATTTTTTGGTAATGAGAACTTGCTTAATTCTTCACAGACAATGTCAAAGGGAACTGGCGCAGCTCCTTTAATGTCTGCACCGCCCTCTGTGCAGTTAAAAATTGTGACACCCGTTGCCACAGAAAACTCATTTTCAAACCATGTCTTAAAAAGAAGAAGTGCACCATCTGTTTCAACCTTACCTTGACCACCATATGCATCAATAGAGAATGTTGGCTTCTCCCTCATTTGATTTATTCTTACAGCAGTATCAAAGGCATAACCCTCTGTACGTTTTTGTCCGTTGGAATACGCCAAATCCTGACCAATCATCACAATAGGATTTGAGCCCAACCTTCTGGCAACGTTATAAGCTGACGTTGCTACAGAGCCACCCGTTGGCAATAAGTCAATATCCACGCCTATTTTTTCTAAAAGATCGACAACTATGGGGGCATGCGCGCATAACATGGTTTTGTCTGGCGCAGACCATACTGTCGCTGGATCACAACCCACATCCAGAATAAGCTTGCTTGAAGTGTTTTCATCCCAAACGGATTTATTAGTTGGGTCAACCGCAATGAGATAATCAGGCTCAATGCCATATTTATGAAGATTAGGATATGTCGCTGTAGCTGCAATTATTGTAAATAGCTCTTTATATTTTTGGAGGATTGGTAACTGCTTGATCAATGAAGGGCCCGCTGAAACCAATAACACTGGGCGATAGTCATAATTTTTGACAATTTCAGATAACTTTTTTGTCGCTAAAACAACCGGCAAATTCACCAATGAATTTTCCAAGTACACTCGCATGTTTTTATCACGCGTGTTATCTAATACTTTATCTTTATTAAGTAGCTCACCCAGATAGCTGTAGAACCTCTCAATTCTTTGTGTATCTGACTTTAATGCCTCAGTATCTAAGAGTGGCCTCCAACCATCGTATTTGAGTCGATCAATTAAACCTTCAACCTCTCTCGCACAGTCTTTTTCATTCGAGCAATAGACTATTTCTAGCAAATCATTAGATACCCATTGTTCAATCAATGTACGTTCATCAATTGATGGCAATTGAGCATTCTCATAATCAACACCAGTCGCGAGAATCACTTTTGATGTGGCATCAACCTTCTCGATGATCTTTTGCAAACTAGAAATACTAAAATTACCGAATGCAATCCATGTAATCTGCTTTTCTTCGATATTTACATCCCCGAATACATTAAATTCCCGAGGTGCGTTCATCGAACCATTACCTTCCATATCTTCAAAAAACGTATTTACTGTTTCTTGATTAAGTACATTCTGTTGTGTTTCGATTAACTTGACGGTTTCATAATTCATCGTTATTTATTTCCCGATGTGAACGGTAAATTCTTTAATTGATTCTCTAAGTAATCTTTAAGTGAGTTCATTTCAGCAATTGCACGGTTCATCGCTGTAAAACGTTTTGTGTACCGCTGTTCTACTGAAGCCATAGATTCATCTAGCTCTTTTTCTTCACTTAATAATCCGGCTGCAGTTTTCGCGTTAGTTACTTCTCGTCTTGCAATCGTGCCGTCAAATTTTAGGTATTCATCTAATTGAGCCAGCAGATCTCCTGATAAACCTTTTGCTGCTGGGCTATATGTCGTTTGATCATCTGTGTCTGCTGTGAAGAATGTTTTCACTTCGTCATAATGATCGGTAAGCGCATCAGTCAAAAGTGCATCATCAACCTGAAAAACACCGTAACGATCAATTGAAATACCCATATCAGACATTCGTTTAACGTTATCTCCAGCGCTAGAGCCTTCATCCATCAAAATGCTCCGAGCCTTATTATGTATATCCCTTACGATACGATCACCTGATAACAAGCCGCCTTCTGTATCATCTGTTTCAACGGCCGTTAGCGCAGACATAACTGTGTTGAAATCATTAAAGGCTGTGACAAGTGAAGAGATATTTTCCTTTGCTAAGGTGTTATCTTGGACGACATCAACTGTAAAACTGGTTAATGAGGTGTCTTTAAGATTTAACGTTACCCCTTCAATCAAGTCAGATATTTGATTGCTCGCTCGGGTAATACTTACTCCGTTATAGCTCAATATGGCATCTTGGGGGGCTTGCACCTGGTTATTGGATAAACCAAACAGATCATTTGTGATGGTGATTGCGTAATCAGTGCCTGTCTCATCAGACTCTAAAAACAACCGGTAGTCACCTGAGTCTGCTTGAATAACTTTTGCAGTAACCCCTGCTTGAAGGTCATTTATTTCATCTGCTAAGTTGTCTAACGTGACATCACCAGCAGCCAGGGTAATTGTTTGAAGCGAACCTGCACCCACTTGAAAACTAAAACTTGCCGCAACACCTGCGTTCAAATCTGCTGTTCTAGAGAACTGCGCATCTGATACGTAGATATCACGCTGCGCCAATTGACTAACATTAATAAGATGCGTACCCGCAGAAGCTGCGCTTGTAGCCGAAACCGCTACAGCATCCGAATTACCGTTGTTTACGGTTAGAAAATTGAACTCACGAGCATCATTTAAGCTCGAGAAAGCTGTTTGAAGCCCTTGAAGTGCCGACTTTAACTGGGCCGTGCCTGAGATTTGAACTTCTGCATCTGATGCACGCCGATCGATGGAACTTTGTTTTGGCGCACGCTCCGCCTCAACAAGCGCTGATACCAACTCAACGGTATTCAAGCCTGAGCCGACCCCTAATGTATTTAAATAGTCTGTTGCCATCTTCTGCCTAACCCACCTAACAATGGGCACAATTTTGCCTTTGTGTATTAGTTATGCAGAGGACGTGCCAAGTATTTAAATATTTTGTAAGCTATTGATTAATAATTATTTTTAAAATTAAAGCTACTTTTATTTGAAGCAAAAAAAACCCCGCACCGAGGTGCGGGGCAAAGTCTTGCCCATAACAAGAATTAGGTTTGATTAGCTCTTTTTATCAAAAATAAGGCCAATCATATTGTCGAGATTCCTAATAAAATTAAGCATCTCATCATTCGGCAACTGCCTAATCGTTTCGCCGCTCGACGAACTCACGACACGGACAACATCCTTACCTGTAGATCCATCTACTGAGAACCTCACATTTCGACTGAATTTCTCAAGATTTTGATTGAGTATCTCAACCGCTTTTCTCAAGTCATCGCCAGAAATGACTGTTTTCTCATTGATCTGAAAACTTGGGTTTATCACCTCAGGCGTTGATGCCTGAGATGATCCCTGTCCGCTATTGTCAGGAGACGTAGAGTGAGATATAGCTGGCGCTGCTAGCGCGGCTAGCGATGCCCCATCAATTCCACTACTCATAACGTTTTCTCCAAATTAGTAAATAACTAACTCCTCTATTTCAGTAACGACAGGATCGTTACGCCTGTTGCATTTGCTTGAGATAACATGGCCGTTCCTGCTTGCTGCAAAATTTGAGCTCTAGCCAAATTTGCTGCCTCAACGGCATAATCAGCATCCTGGATACGCGAACGTGCTGCCATTTGATTCTCTACACGCGTGTAAAGGTTTGCAGCGGAATGCTCTAGACGATTGCCGACTGCACCTAAAGTCGCCCGATAAGAATCAACTTCACTGATAGCTAAATCAATAAGAGCCAGTGACCCTTTTGCACTATTTGCAGTCGTCGTTGTTCCTATGGCTGAGATGGCCGTATCATCGAGGTGCACGTCAGTCGCTGCTGATGCCAAAAAAGTTGATTGCATTTTTTCAGTCAGTAGCGAGATTGTGTCGCTAGAAGTATGACCAACTTGAAATGTGATGGTTGCTGATGCACCAATCACTTGAACGCCATTAAATTTGGTGTTGTTAGCAATTCGAGTTATTTCATCATTTAGCGCCTGAAACTCAAGATGCAAGTTATCTCGATCATCATCAGAGTACGTACCGTTAAGCGACTGAACAGCTAGTGATCGCATCCTGGTTAACATCGCTGAAACTTGATCCAAAGCACCCTCTGCCAGGTTAATCAATGAAACACCATCATTAGCATTCCGTGCAGCTTGATTAAGACTAGTGACTTTTGAATCAAGACTATGAGCAATCGTCAAGCCTGCTGCATCATCCATGGCTGAATTGATGCGCTTACCTGATGATAAACGCTCCATCGCTTGATCCATATCAGCTCTCGAATTTGCTAGATGACGCTGAGCCGTTATGGATGCAATATTTGAATTAATTACCATTCCTGACATGATTCACCTCCATTACTTTAAAAGTGAAAGCACTGTCTGCGTACTGGCATTAGCTTGGGATAACATTGCTGTACCCGCTTGTTGCAATACTTGCGCACGCGCTAAATTAGCCGCTTCCACAGCATAGTCAGCATCTTCAATACGAGAACGTGCAGCCATTTGGTTTTCCGCTCGCGTCATCAGGTTTGCTGCCGAGTGCTCTAAACGATTTGCTGTTGCACCCAACGTTGCACGATATCCGTCTACATCCTGAATGGCCGCATCAATTGAGCCAAGGGCTGTTTGCGCACCAGCAACTGAGCTAACAGTTAGAGCACTAATTACAGTACCTGATCCAATCGCAGCGGCACCCATATCGACGGTGGCCAGTGTGATGGTGTCAGAAGATGTGTGGCCGACTTGAAAGGTTAATGTTGCACCTGCACCAATGACAGCCGTTCCATTAAATTTAGTGTTATCGGAAATTCGGGTTATCTCATCTGATAATGCACCAAATTCTGAATTCATATTCGTGCGGTCAGTCTGAGAATAAGTACCGTTGATAGCTTGAACTGCTAACTCACGCATACGCGTTAGCATTGCAGATACTTGATCAAGTGCACCTTCTGCGAGGTTAATGAGAGAGACACCATCATTGGCATTACGTGCCGCTTGATTAAGGCTAGTTACCTTAGCATCCAAGCTGTGAGCGATGGTGAGGCCTGCAGCGTCATCCATCGCAGAATTTATCCGCTTACCTGATGAAAGACGCTCCATTGCCTGGTCCATCTCAGCACGGGAATTGTTGAGATGGCGTTGCGCCGATACGGACGCAATGTTGCTATTGATGATCAAAGACATACGCTTCTCCAAAATAGAGTTACAAAAATGTTTGCGACTCAGCGTGGTGAACCACGTACTTGCATCAATATATACCCTGACACCAGACCTGAGCCTTGAGTGGTTATCGCTATTTATGTTTTTGTACGATTAACCACGATTCTTTGTTATGGACGCGTAAGTTTTACCTCTTGTAAATTTTTACTAAGCACTTTCATAGTTTTTATTATTTAAGGAGTGAAAGTACGTTCTGTGTTGATGCATTAGCCTGGGCGAGCATCGCTGTACCGGCTTGTTGCAGCACTTGTGCTCG
>CBFHYJ010000012.1:0-36090 GCA_965659945.1 Sedimenticolaceae bacterium
GATGGATCACATCGGCGCTGCAAGGTCGCGCTGTTAAAGCGCGCTGCGCTACGACTTTTTGAGTCGTCCCAATTCGGTGACTGCTTTCGCAGTTCAATATGGCTGGGGTGGCAGGATTCGAACCTACGCATGTCGGAGTCAAAGTCCGATGCCTTACCGCTTGGCGACACCCCAATTAACCGTTGGCCAGACGCTCCATTAAAGGAGAGACATTGCAGCCCTTTGTGACGAAACCGGTGAGATTATTTGGCAGTTTCCGCCAAACCTCTCGAGCAGCGTTCTCATTGTCGAATTCGGCGAAAATACAGGCGCCGGTTCCAGTGAGTCGCGCTTCAGAAAAATTATCAAGCCAATCAATAGCTTGAGAAACCTCTGGTGACGTCTCCTTAACCACGTTCAGGCAATCATTTGACCGTTCGCCGTCAAGAAAGGCGCGTATTGTGATTTGCGAGGAATCCCTTGTCAAATCAGGATGGGAAAAAACTTCGGCGGTTGAAATAGATACCGCTGGCACGAGCACCAGATACCACGGCTCAGGCAGCTCAATCGGGGTAAATTTCTCCCCCACGCCTTCAGCCCAGGTAGCACGCCCCTGCACAAAGACGGGCACATCAGCCCCCAGCTGCAAACCGAGCTGCACAAGCTCATCATTAGTTAGGCCACACCCCCAAAGATGATTAAGCGTAAGCAGCACTGTAGCCGCATCAGAACTACCGCCACCCAAGCCACCGCCCATTGGCAGTTGTTTATGCACACGGATATCTACGCCTTTACTGGAGTGCGTTTGTTGCTGAAGTAATCGAGCGGCTTTAACCACCAAATCGCTTTCTGCGGGCACACCCACGAGCTCGGTCACTCGGTGAATCACGCCATCGTCTCGCACACGAAAATCAATCAGGTCGGCTTGCTGTACAAACTGAAACACCGTTTGCAGGAGGTGATAACCATCATCACGACGACCGGTGATGCGTAATAACAAATTGAGCTTAGCTGGCGCCGGCCAGCCGTTTGACCATTCACTCATTGAGGCCACAACTTATTACCGATGGCTTTAACTAGCTCGTGATCAGGGAACTCAGCGACCACGTTGGCATAAAAGGTTTTGGCCTCATCTAAACGTCCAAGCTCCGCGAGTACCTCAACAATGTGTGCTCCGATCTCACCGTCTGCGGCAATCTTGTACGCCTTCTCTAACCATGGCAGTGCTGCTTCGGGATCACCTAACTTATAAGTCACCCACCCCATGCTATCGACGATCGCTGGATTCTCTGGTGATTGCTTTACCGCTTCTTCAATATAGGTACGCGCTTCTTGCAGTCGAATACCTTTAACCACAAGTGAGTAGCCCCAGCCGTTGAGCGCATCAGGATCGCCTGGATAAAGCTCAAGTAATTTCTTGAAGGTTCGATCCATTTTTTCAACGTCATCTGAATCGCTGATAAACAAACCATAGTTAAACAATAGATCTTTATTGGTTGGGTGTTGCTCTAAACCTTGCAGATACACCGCCTCTATCTCATCGTCTGCTTTATCCAACTGACGCATGATTTGCGCTTCGGCGTTAAAGAGGCGTGCGGGTACAGGTGATAGCTTTTGACGCAGTTCAGCCAGCACTTTCAAAGCTTCATCACCTTTTTCTTGGCGCAGCAACACCACACTTAACCGTAGCAAGGCATCAGTTTGATGCTCACCTTCGCCAACTGCTCGGTACAAGCCTGCAGCTAGCTCATCTTTGCCCAGCTGCTCTTCGATTTGTGCTAAGAAGAAAGTCGCTTCGTGCTGATGCTTTGGATCATTTCGCAAGGTCTGCCAAAGTTTTTGCGCCAAGGACCACTTGCTCTCTTGTGTCGCGAGCATGGCATAGGCGTACGTCACATCAGTACGAGCGGGCGCCATCTCATGCGCTTTACCAAAGGCTTCAAGTGATTCATCGAAACGTTCTTGTGATACGAGTAGCCGTGCATAACTGAGCTGAAGCGACACATTATTCGCATCACGTTTAAGACCGGCTTTTACGATCACTTCCGCTTGTTGCTTTCGATCGGTAGCGCCAAGTACGCGCGCTAACAACACACGCGCTTCATTCGCATCCGGATCTTTCTCAATAGCTTGTTGTAGATAGCTTTCTGCAGTTTGGTATTCACGATGTGACACATGCGCTAATCCGAGTGCATACAAAGCAGCACTAGTTGCCGGATAATTTTTGGCTACCTGACTAATCACCTGAAGTGCGGCTGCATCTTTCTCACCATTCAGAGCTGCGACCATCGCTAACAAGCCATCTTCTTGTTTGGCATTGAGCAACTTCACCATCGCATCAAATTGGGGCACCGCTAACTCAGCACTGCCCTCTCTGACATGCAAGGTACCTAACAGCTGACGTGCTTGAACATGATTCGGCGCTAACTCGACCCAACGCTTGGCTGAACTGAGCGCTTCAGACCAGCGACTTTTAAAGGTCGCAATGCGCGCAGCTCGCTCGGCAAAGTGAGGCTCGTCAAAGGTTGTACTTAGCGTTTGGTACTTAGGCAAAGATTCATCAAAGAAGCCTTGACGTGCGCCCACCTCGGCGACCAAGGCGTCATATAGGGTCTCGCCAGTGAAAATAAGCTCAGCTCGTTCAGGCTCAGCAAAAACCGGCGCCTCTGCCACAGTGGTTTTCTCAGGCACGCTTTGGCATGCGCTGAGCAAATAAGACGCACCGAGAACAACAGAAAAAATGGGGATTAACTTCACCGCTATAGAGTAGCTGATCACTTAATCCCTAGCAGCATGATTTACCTCAAAAACAAGCGTGGATGAGCTGAACAGCTTATGCCAAACTTGCATTCAAGCCCTTGATAAATCAAAATTTCCGCCCTTTTCGACCCATCGCCTGTGCGTGGAGCTGTTTTTAAGATGTCGTTGTTTGCTGTTGGCCTCAATCATAAGACCGCACCTGTTGCGATCCGCGAGCGCCTGACATTTGGCCCAGACATCGTGGTGGGTGCTCTTCGCAGCTTGCGCGAACAGCCTGGCGTACACGAAGCCGTCATCTTATCGACTTGTAACCGTACCGAGCTGTATTGCTCTGCGGAAGAAGATGCGATTCAAGGTGTTCGTGAATGGATGGGTGATTTTCATGGTCTCGCCTTAAGCGATATCTCTAACTACCTCTATCAACACCTTGATGACGATGCGGTATCCCACTTGCTTTGTGTATCGAGTGGTTTGGATTCGTTGATCCTGGGTGAGCCACAAATTCTTGGCCAAGTAAAAGATGCGTACCACACCGCATCAACCGCAGGTCACACCGGAAAGATTATTGAACGCTTATTCCAACATGCGTTTAACACCGCCAAACAAGTGCGCACCGATACCGCGATTGGTGATAGCCCAGTGTCGGTCGCTTTTGCAGCAGTTAGCTTGGCGCGTCAGATCTTTACTGATCTCTCAAAACAAACCGCGTTACTGATTGGCGCCGGTGAGACTGTTGAGCTTGCTGCACGTCATTTGCATCAACTCGGTATTGGCAACCTGATCATCGCCAACCGCACCGTCTCACGCGCAAAAGATCTCGCTGACGAGTTCGGTGGTACGCCGGCATCAATAACTGAGTTATCTACTCAGTTACCTAAAGCAGACATCGTTATCGCATCAACCGCAAGCCCACTACCAATCTTAGGTAAAGGTACAGTTGAACGCGCATTGAAGGCACGCCGCAATAAGCCCATCTTCATGGTAGATATCGCAGTACCGCGTGACATCGAGCCTGAAGTGAGTAACTTGCGTGATGTGTATCTCTACACAGTTGATGATCTGCAAGAAGTGATTCAAGAGAATTTAAAGTCTCGCCAAGAAGCGGCTGAACAGGCGCGCGAGATCATTGGTTTCCAAGTCGGTGAGTTCCGTGATTGGTTAGGCTCACTCGATGCGATCGATTTGATTCAAGACTTCCGCTCAACCGCAGAAGCTGCACGTGATGAAGTGCTGGAAAAAACACTGCGCATGTTGGAATCAGGCAAGGAACCTGAAGAGGCGGCGCAATATCTTGCTCATACCTTAACCAATCGTTTACTTCATGCTCCTTGCCAGCAACTTCGTGCTGCCGGCAGCGCCGGTCAGCATGACATTTTGGAAGCAGCGTCGACGTTGTTCCAACTCACCGCCAATAAAAAACCAGATTAGCTTCCATCATGAAAGACAGTATTCGTCGCAAGCTCGAGACGATCTCGGAGCGCTTCGGTGAGATCACTGCGTTGCTCGCAGAGCCCGAAACCCAAAACGACAACAATCAATTTCGATCATTGAGCCAAGAGTACGCTCAACTCGATCCTATTGTGTCGACGTATCAAAAGTATGTTGGCTATGAGCAAGAGATCGAAGCCGCTGAAGAGATGATGTCTGACCCTGAGATGGCAGAGCTTGCTGAAGAGAGTCTTGATGAAGCGAAAGAGAATCTCGAGAACCTGTTACCTGAGCTTCAAAAGCTACTGCTCCCAAAAGATCCTAATGACGATAAAAACATCTTCCTAGAAATCCGTGCCGGCACCGGCGGTGCAGAAGCCGCACTGTTCTCAGGTGACTTGCTGCGCATGTATAGCCGTTATGCCGAGATCAAAGGTTGGCGCACTGAAATCATTAGCGAGAGCGTTGGTGAGCATGGCGGTTATAAAGAAGTCGTCGCGCGCATCATTGGCCAAGGTGTTTATTCGCATCTGAAATTTGAATCAGGCGCACATCGCGTACAACGTGTACCCGAAACGGAATCACAAGGTCGTGTGCATACCTCAGCCTGTACCGTAGCGATTCTGCCCGAAGCGGATGAAGCAGCTGAAATTGAAATCAATTCGGCAGATCTGCGCATCGATACCTATCGCGCCTCTGGTGCGGGTGGCCAGCACGTTAATAAGACTGACTCAGCGGTACGCTTGACCCACTTACCAACTGGCGTGGTGGTGGAGTGCCAAGATGAACGTTCACAGCACAAGAACAAAGCACGTGCAATGTCGCTATTAGCTTCAAAGCTAAAAGCCGCTGCAGATGCCGAGGTGCATCAAGCTGAATCAGCCGCTCGTAAGTTGCAGGTTGGTAGCGGTGATCGTTCTGAACGCATTCGTACCTATAACTTCCCGCAGAATCGGGTGACTGACCATCGCATCAATCTCACGTTATATAAGTTAGATGAAATATTGATGGGACATGCTGGCCAAGTTGTAGAACCTTTGATGCATGAGTATCAAGCTGAGCTACTCGCCTCATTGAATGAGGCTTCATGAGTACCGTTAGCGAAGCACTCGACTGGGCAACGGAGCAACTGAGCGAATCTGATGATGCGCGACTCGACAGCCAAGTTCTGCTCGCCTATGCACTGAACGTTTCTCGCACCTGGTTATTTACATGGCCAGATAAAGTACTCGATGGGGCCAAATTGACCGCTTTCAATACACTCATTGAAAAACGTAAAAGCGGCACACCGATCGCTTATATCACTGGCTATCGTGACTTTTGGTCACTGCATTTAAAAGTCACTCCCGATACTTTAATACCTCGTGCGGACACTGAACTGCTGGTTGAGACCGCGCTGACCTTAAAGGATGTCGAAAAGCCGTGTGATGTAATTGACCTTGGCACAGGCACCGGTGCGATTGCTCTATCACTTGCGAATGAATGTCCTAGCTGGCGCATCACCGCCACCGAAATCAATCCAAAGACCTTGGCAGTGGCCAAAGAAAACGCTCAAACGCTTGAACTGGGCGTGAGCTTTAAAGAATCTGCTTGGTTCGATGCGATTAACGATCGCTACGACTTAGTGATCAGTAACCCACCGTATATCGAATCGAATGACCCTCATCTGCAACAAGGTGATCTTCGCTTCGAGCCAGCCGGCGCGCTCGCTTCAGGCCAAGACGGATTGGATGATATTCGACGACTCGTACAACAAGCACCCAAGCATCTGAAGAAAGACGGCTACCTGTTGTTAGAGCATGGCTATCAACAAGCTGAAGCAGTACGTAGCTTGATGGCAAAGGCTGGTTATTTCGAGATCGAAACGCATCAAGACATTGAGGACCGTGACCGAGTAACCCTAGGGAAAATGCCTACTTGACCCATGGGTATTCGAGGTAGACACTCAAATCGTCGACATTCGGGAGGCACCATGTTGCACACACCCGACAATCTAAACCGAAAACGCGATATTTCTTTTTGCGTACTTCACCCGGATGAAAACCAAGCCGGCACTGCCTCTGCTTTGCTTGAAGGTTTGGATGGCATCGATCATGTCGAACACACTAATGATCACCAGATCACTGTTCACTACGTCTTAGATAGCGTCACCTTAGAAGCGATTGAAGCACTGCTTGTCGATCGTGGCTTTCATCTCGATAACAGCTTACTGCAACGCATGCGTCGCGCCTTGATTCACTACACCGAAGAAAATCAGCGCCGCAACCTTGGCTGCGGCCGCGGAGAAAGCAACTGCGCCTCTAAGCTGTTTGTGAAGCAATACCAACAACGTGAGCACGGCTGTAAAGATGCTCGCCCCTCTCACTGGCGTCGCTATCTATAAGACTTTGCATCCCTGAAGTACACTTAGGGCATGAACGACGACGACCTCCTCCGCTATAGCCGACAAATCATGCTCTCTGAGTTGGATATTGAAGGCCAACAAGAATTACGTGATGCACATGCCTTAATCATAGGACTAGGCGGTCTCGGCTCGCCGGTTTCCATGTATCTCACAGCAGCAGGATTTGGCCAACTCACCCTTGTCGATGATGACCAGGTAGATATGACGAATCTTCAACGACAGATCGTGCATGACGCCTCAACTGTTGGCCAAGATAAGGTGGCTTCAGCTAAAGCGCATCTTGCGCGATTGAATAGGGATGTTGTTGTGCATGCGATCAACCGTCGCTTAAGCGATGACGAGTTAGATCAAAAGATTTCTGAAGTCGATATCGTGATCGACTGCTGCGATAACTTCGATACGCGCTTCGCTGTGAATCGTTCCTGTTATCAACATCAAACACCACTTGTTTCTGGTGCAGCCATTCGCTGGGAAGGTCAGGTCAGCGTGTTTCATTCTCAACCTGATCAAGCGTGTTATCACTGCCTGTACGGTGAAGGGGTTGAGGCCCCAATGCGCTGCAGCGAAAACGGGGTGATATCGCCACTTGTCGGCATTATTGGCAGCATTCAAGCACTAGAAGCGATCAAAGTGATTACGGGTTGTGGCGAATCATTACAAGGCCAACTTCAAGTCTTTGATGGTCTTTATCATCAGTGGCGTTCATTAAAGCTTGTTAAAGATCCTAAGTGTCCCGTTTGCGGTAATCCATGATTCTTTTTATTCATGGCTTTCGCAGTTGCGGCTTAGGTCAGAAGTCGCAAGCACTGATTGATTACTTTGGTAGCGATGAGGTCCTCGCCCCCGATCTACCTAATCACCCCAAAGATGCCGCAGATGCTTTAATTCACCTAATTGATGCGCATCCAATTGATCTACTGATTGGCTCATCACTCGGCGGGCATTTAGCAACCTATCTCAATCAGTCGAAAATTATTCCAAGCGTGCTAATTAATCCTGCTGTCGCGCCACATAGCTTGCTGAATGATTATCTCGGTGAGCATGAAGACTGTCATGGCAACCTATTTGAAGTCACTCAAGATTACCTTGAGGTTTTGCAACAACAGTATCGCCAAATGCTTTCATTTGATGAACGTTATCTTGTGTTACTGCAAACCAATGATGAAACGCTCGACTACCGAAAGGCCGCCGCCTACTATGCGGACTTTGATGTGATTGTTGAGCAAGGTGGCAATCACCGTTTTGAAAACTTTGAACAACACCTACCGCACATAGCGGAGTGGCGAAAAAATGGCTAAGAAAGCAAAAGAACCTCTTGATCTGAATAAGCTACGTCAGGACATCGTGTTCAAAGACACCCTTATGGGACATGAGCTCACCTTTCATACGACTTGGGGATTATTCTCGCCACGCGCTATAGACGAAGGTACACAACTCTTACTAAAGCACATGGATATTAAGCCAAACGATACCGTCATCGACCTAGGCTGTGGCTACGGGCCGATTGGCATGAGCATCGCCAAGTCAGCACCGCAAGGTAGTGTGCTAATGGTGGATAAGGATTTTGTTGCGATTGAATATGCGAACGCTAACTGCAAACGCAATAACATCAGCAACGCTAATGCGATGTTGAGTGATGGTTTAAAGCACATCCCAAACCAAAACTTCAGCCTGGCTGTCACTAACCTGCCCGCAAAGACATCGAAAGAACACTACTACTTGTTCTTTTATGACATTAAAGAACGTCTTGAACCGGGCGGTCGTTTCTATGTGGTCGTGATTAGCGGACTACGTCGTTTTATCGAACGCGCTTTTGAAGAAGTATTCGGCAACCATTGCAAGGTGAAGCAAGGACAAACTTACACCATTGCAATGGCAACCAAAGAGTCTTAACCCAACTTATCAGCGAGTAGCTGATTAACCTGTTGTGGGTTAGCCTTGCCTTGTGACTTCTTCATGATTTGGCCAACAAAGAAGCCAATCATCTTAGGTCGCTTATCTGGCTCAGCATTTTTATAGTTTTCAACTTGCTCAGGATTTGCAGCAAGCACCTCATCCACGAGCGCTTCAATCGCACCAGTGTCTGTAATCTGCTTAAGACCCTTTGCTTCGATCACTTCATCAGCCGAACCCTCACCTGCCCACATGGCTTCGAAGACTTGCTTAGCGATCTTGCCGGAGATGGTGTTATCCGTGATACGGCTTAACAAACCGGCTAAAGCATCAGCATCAACCGGGCTTTGCTCAATTTGAAGATCTGCTTTATTTAATGCAGCGGCAAACTCACCCATCACCCAGTTAGCAGCCAACTTGGCATCACCACAGGGTTTAGCCACGGTTTCAAAGAAGTCTGCATTCAAGCGTGAACTTGTCAGTACGTTAGCGTCATACACAGGTAAGCCGTATTCACTTTCGAAACGTGCACGTCGAACATCCGGCAACTCAGGCATGTCTGCTGTGACTTGCTGGATAAAAGTGTCGTCGATTTCAACTGGCAATAAATCTGGATCTGGGAAGTAACGATAGTCATTCGCTTCTTCCTTCGAGCGCATAGAACGCGTCTCATCTTTGTTTGCATCGTAAAGGCGGGTTTCTTGAACAATCTTGCCGCCATCTTCAATGACATCTATCTGGCGTTCGATCTCATAGTTAATCGCTTTCTCAAGGAAGCGGAACGAGTTGATGTTTTTCAGCTCAGTACGCGTACCCAGCTTCTCTTCACCCATTGGACGAATCGAAACGTTGGCATCACAACGGAAAGAACCTTCCTGCATGTTGCCATCACAGATACCAATGTAGGTCACAATCTGGTGGATCTTACGCGCATATGCCACCGCTTCTTTCGCTGAACGCATATCCGGTTCAGAGACGATCTCAAGCAAAGGTGTACCCGCACGGTTCAAATCGATTCCGGTTTGATCTGGAAACTCTTCGTGCAATGATTTGCCCGCATCTTCCTCTAGGTGCGCACGTGTCACGCCAACCGTTTTGGCCTCACCGTCTTCCATCACGATCTCAACCTGCCCCACGCCTACAATCGGTAACTGCGCCTGACTGATTTGATAGCCCTTAGGCAAATCGGGATAGAAATAATTCTTACGCTCAAAGATCGACTTCTTAGCGACGTGCGCATTAATCGCAGTACCAAAACGTACTGCAAATTCCACCGCACGCTTATTCAACACCGGCAAGACACCCGGCATACCTAAGTCTACGAGGTTGGCTTGCGTATTAGGCTCAGCACCAAAGGCGGTTGATGAGCCAGAAAAAATTTTAGAGTTGGTCGAAAGCTGAGTATGGATCTCTAAACCAATGACGACTTCCCATTTCATCTTAGAAGCCCTCCGGTGTTGCTAAGTGCCAATCGGTTGCCTGCTGTATCTGGTGTGCGACATTGAGCAGTCGTGCTTCATCAAACAAGTTGCCCACCAATTGGAAGCCCACAGGCATGCCATTCGCATGCTGTGCAGGGATCGACATGCCAGGCAAACCAGCCAAGTTCACTGCAATGGTGTAGATATCCTGCAGGTACATAGATACTGGATCATCGGTCTTTGCACCCAACTTAAATGCCGTATCTGGCGCGGTTGGACTGACAATGACGTCACACTGCTTAAAAGCTTCGGCAAAGTCATTTGCAATCAACTGGCGAATCTTTTGCGCTTTGATGTAGTAGGCATCATAAAAACCTGCAGACAAGGCGTAAGCGCCGATCATGATCCGTCGCTTAACTTCTGAGCCAAAGCCTTCTGAACGTGAACGCTCATAAAGGTCAGTTAGATCTTTAGGGTTGTCGCAACGATGGCCAAAACGTACGCCATCAAACCGCGATAAGTTTGATGAACACTCAGCAGGCGCTACAACGTAGTAAGCCGGCACAGAGAGGTGCGCATTCGGCAAGCTAACCTCAACGATCTCAGCGCCTTGACGTTTCAGCTCATCAATCATTGCCTGAGTCGATGCTGCGATACCGCCATCTAAATCGCCGGTCATGAATTCTTTAACCACGCCCACCTTCAAGCCGGCGATAGGTTTATTCAAGCCACTGACATAATCATCAACTGGGCGATCCGCACTGGTTGAGTCCTTAACATCAAAACCTGCCATCGCTTGCAGCATCATCGCGGCATCTTCTGCGGTTTTGGTCATAGGGCCCGCTTGGTCAAGCGACGAAGCAAACGCGATCATGCCGTAGCGAGAAACGCGACCGTAGGTTGGTTTTAGACCGGTAATGCCGGTCAATGCCGCTGGCTGACGAATCGAACCACCAGTATCGGTACCGGTAACTGCCGCCGCCAGGCTAGCTGACATGGCTGCTGCCGAACCACCTGACGAACCACCTGGCACACAGTCGGTATTCCATGGGTTGCGTACCGGACCGTAGTAGCTGGTCTCGTTTGATGAGCCCATCGCGAACTCGTCCATATTGGTTTTACCCACACAGACGACACCCGCCTCGGCTAATTTTGTCACCACGGTCGCGTCGTAAGGCGAAATGAAGTTATCCAACATCTTTGATGCGCAGCTAGTGCGAACACCTTGAGTACAGAAAATATCTTTGTGCGCGATCGGGATACCGGTCAAATCAGAGGCGTCACCTGCGGCAAGGCGCGCATCGGCAGCTTTCGCCTGCTCAAGTGCCTGCTCCGGGGTGACTGTAATAAAGCTGTTGAGCTTCGGATCGAATTGCTCAATACGCGATAAAAAGTGCTGAGTAAGCTCAACACTCGAGTACTCACCGGCTTTTAAGCCGGCTGACAATTGCGCTAACGTCTTGGTATGCATTGTCATGACCTCACTCGATTACCTTAGGCACAAGGAACAGACCTTTCTCAGCTTCTGGTGCGTTACTTTGGTAAAGCTCGCGCTTATCAGTTTCGGTTACCTCATCGAGGCGCAAACGCTGACCCATTTCTAATGGGTGCGCCATCGGCTCCACTGCTTCGGTATCGACCGACTCCATTTGTGCCACCAGGTCTAGGATATTCGACAAATCACCACTCAACGCCTCAGCTTCGGCAGGCTCCACAGCCAGACGAGCAAGGTGCGCGATTTTTGCCACATCATCAGAAGTTAACGACATGCGTTTGCCTCAGAAAATAGGATTTTAGAAAGGGAAGGGAAATTACCATAAATAGCCGCAAACTGGCAGCATTTACCCCTGAAAAGCTTGCCGCAAAGATCATTCACTTGTAGATTAGCGAGCTAAATCAACGGTGCTATAAGACACCGAAAATAGTCGTTTCTGACAGACTGTGGCAGAAACCATTTATTGGATAAAAAATATGTTGTTCAAGCGTCTTCGCGGCCTTTTCTCAAATGATCTTTCCATCGACCTCGGAACAGCTAACACGCTGATTTATGCACGCGACAAAGGTATCGTTTTGAATGAGCCCTCTGTCGTCGCAATCCGACAGGATCGTGGCCGTGGTGGCAATAAATCCGTTGCAGCAGTGGGTCATGCGGCTAAACGCATGTTGGGTCGTACACCTGAGAACATCACCGCTATTCGCCCAATGAAGGACGGCGTCATCGCTGACTTCACAGTGACCGAGAAAATGCTGCAGTACTTCATTAATAAGGTTCACGAAGCAAAGCTTTTACGTCCAAGTCCACGGGTTTTGATCTGTGTGCCTTGCGGTGCAACCTCGGTTGAGCGACGTGCGATTAAAGAATCAGCAGCTGGCGCTGGTGCTCGTGAGGTTTACTTAATCGAAGAGCCAATGGCTGCTGCTATTGGTGCCGGTCTTCCTGTTGACGAAGCGCAAGGCTCAATGGTTCTGGATATCGGTGGCGGCACCTCTGAGGTCGCAATCATTTCATTGAACGGCATTGTTTACTCTGCATCAGTGCGCATCGGCGGTGACAAGTTTGACGAAGCGATCATCAATTACGTGCGTCGCAGCTATGGCACGCTGATTGGTGAAGCAACTGCCGAGCGCATCAAAAAGAAAATCGGTTCTGCTTATCCAATGGATGAAGTTTTGGAGCTAGAAGTTAAAGGTCGTAACCTTGCTGAAGGCATTCCACGCAGCTTTAGCCTGAATTCAAACGAAATCCTTGAAGCACTCAGCGAGCCATTGGCAGGCATCGTTGATGCAGTGAAGAAAGCACTTGAGCAAACCCCACCAGAGCTCGGCGCTGACGTTGCAGAACGCGGCATTGTATTAACCGGTGGTGGTGCTTTATTACGTGATCTTGACCGTTTGTTAGAAGAGCAAACTGGCCTCCCGGTTATCGTTGCAGAAGATCCACTGACTTGTGTGGCTCGTGGTGGCGGCCGTGCGCTTGAGTTAATCGACGAGAGCGGTAGCGACTCTTTCACTGTCGACTAATTTCTTAAGGTTGTCTTACAGGAGATAAACCATTAAGCCCATTTTTGCACAGGGTCCATCACAGCCAATCCGACTGGTGATGGCTCTGATCGCATCGTTGGTTTTGATGGTGATGGATTTTCGTTTCCATCAACTGCAGTACTTAAGAGATAGTCTCACTGTTGTCTTGCATCCGTTATATCTGATTGCAGACTTTCCTAAGACAGCAGGCAACTGGTTAAGTGATGCCGCAAGCACTCGCGAACAGTTACAAATTAGTAACGCATCCCTTAAAGAGGAAAATCTTCGTTTACTTGCGCGACTGCAAAAGTTTGAATCACTTAAAGCTGAGAATACGCGTTTACGCAATCTTTTAGACGCTTCACTCAAAGTGGATGACCGTATCCTAATCGCGGAAATCATTTCGGTTGATCTTGATCCCTATCGCCATCAAGTCAGAATTAACAAAGGTTCTGCATCGGGAGTTTTTGTTGGTCAAGCCGTGCTTGATGCGGACGCTGTTATGGGTCAAGTTATTCAAGTCACTCCATTAAGCTCAACCGTGCTTCTGATTAGTGATGCAACTCACGCTATCCCCATTGAGATAGTTAGAACTGGCGAAAGAAGCATCGCGATTGGCACTGGCAAAATTGGATCACTCGACTTACCTCATCTGCCCTCACACAGTGATATCGAAGTGGGTGATGTTGTAGTCACTTCTGGGTTAGGCGGAAAGTTTCCTGCCGGCTATCCGGTTGCGAGCATCAGCTCAATCAATCGCGACACTAATTCAGGCTTTGCACAAGTCAGTGCGACACCGACTGCTTATTTAGAACGTAGCCGACAAGTTTTACTAGTTTGGCGCAACGAGCAGAACGCAGCGAGCAACTAACATGGCGCAAGATCAAAATCGCATTTGGGTCGTTTGGCTAAGTTTACTGGCAGCACTGCTTTTAACCATTGTTCCTATTCCAACAGCCATTGAAGTCTACCGCCCCCAATGGCTAGCGCTATTTTTAATCTACTGGGCTATTGCGCTCCCTCAACGTGTAAGCGTAGGGCATGGCTTCTTGTTTGGTCTTTTGCTAGACGTCATAACAGGGACAACCATGGGTGAAAATGCATTTAGCCTGTCACTAATCACATTTATTTCCCATCAAGGCCATGCGCGCCTCAGGACCTTTCCATTTTCCAAGCAAGCTTTTGCAGTTATAGGCTTACTGCTTATTCAAAAGGTTGTGAGTTTTATAGCTATCGGCATGACACTTGGCATAACCACCCAAAATGATTTCTGGCTAACGCCGTTAATAGGTGCAGCACTTTGGCCATCCATCTTTTTCATATTACGCAACACACGGCGCCGCATGCGCGTTCGCTAATCCGCCAACATGCGCATCAATAATCACCATCAAGAACAGCGTCAGTTTTTTAGTCGAGCCGTTATTGCAGCCGGCGTTGTTTTTATTGCTTTATGCGTTATCGCCGGTCGCTTGTACCAGCTGCAGGTTGAAGAACATTCGCACTTCAAAACCCTTTCACAAGATAACCGGTTAAAGCTTGAGCCAATACCACCGGTGCGCGGTCTCATCTATGACCGTAAGGGACGCTTACTCGCTAACAATCGACCCGCTTACAATCTTGAAATCATTCCTGAGCAAGTACCAAACCTCGATCAAACTATCGATCAACTTTCACAGTTAATTACATTATCTGAACGCGACATTGATCGCTTCCACTCTTTACGCAAGCGCTCACGTCGCTTCGAAAGCTTACCGATACGTGTCAATATTTCAGATGAAGATGCTGCAAAGTTCTCGGTTGAGTCACACCGCTTTCCAGGCGTTGGCGTACGTGCCCATCTTTTACGCGAGTACCCCTATGGCGATATAGCAGCCCACGTACTTGGCTATGTAGGCCGCATCAGCCTTAAAGATCTTGAAAAGCTGGATGAAGCAAATTACTCCGGCACTTCACACGTCGGCAAAATCGGCCTTGAACGCTCTTACGAAGGCACTTTACATGGCACTGTGGGAACCCAAGAGGTTGAAGTAAATTCCGTTGGTCGTATTGCACGTGTTGTTAGCCAAGAACCCCCCATAAATGGTCAAGATATTCATTTACATCTCGATATCGATTTGCAAAAGATTGCAAATGAGTCTCTCGGTGAATTTAACGGTGCAGTGATTGCAATGGATGTGGTTAATGGCGGCATACTCGCCATGGCCAGCAACCCAAGCTTTGATCCAAATCTTTTTGTTGAAGGCATTAGCACCAAGGATTACAGCGCATATCAACAAGATGAAAACCGTCCGCTTTATGATCGGGCGCTCAAAGGAGTTTATCCGCCTGGTTCAACTGTAAAACCATTCGTTGGCCTTGCAGGTTTAGAGACAGGTAGCATTCATTATCACGACAACATTTACTGTCCGGGGCACTTCAAGTTACCCAATCACTCACATAAGTATCGTGACTGGAAAAAAACAGGTCATGGCCCAATGGATCTCAAAGGGGCGATTACGCAATCATGTGACGTTTACTACTACAAGCTCGCTTCAGACATGGGAGTCGATTCGCTGAGCAAGTATCTTGAGCAGTTCGGCTTTGGTGAAAAAACCGGTATTGATTTGATAGGCGAAGCAAGCGGAATCCTACCTTCGCGAGATTGGAAGCGTGCCGCACGCAATCAACCCTGGTATGCCGGCGAGACAGTCATCATGGGTATCGGGCAAGGCTATTTCTTAACCTCACCTCTTCAGCTTGCCGCAGCGACAGCGACATTTGCGAACAATGGCGACCGCTTAACCCCTCGCTTAGTGAAAAACATGGCCAACGCTAACAACAATAGCGAGCTAGCCGTTGATACCGAATATCCTCCCATTAGTATGGTCAACAAGCGTAACTGGACTGAAGTACATGACGCGATGGTAAATGTCACCGAAGGAAAACGCGGCACCGCTAAACGCATTCGCACCCCACTGTATCGTATTGCGGGGAAAACAGGTACCGCTCAAGTTTTCTCGGTAAAACAAAATGAAGAGTACGACGAAGAAAAAATTGCAAAGAAGTTTCGCGACCATGCGCTTTTCGTTGCCTATGCGCCGGCTGACGCACCACAGATTGCAGTTGCCGTAATCGTTGAAAACGGTGGTCACGGTGGCTCTACTGCGGCACCGATCTCAAGAAAGCTGATGGATGCCTATCTGCTCCCTAAACTTGGCATGTCACTGAACCAGTCGACAAAGATACCTGCGGGTTTCATCTTGGGTGAAGAATAAACATGGGATTTAATCGAGACCTCACGCCAAGTAATCCAAATAAACGTCAAGGTAGCCTTGCGCACTTGCATATCGATCTGCCACTACTACTTGGCATTCTCGCCTTATGTGTTTTTGGCCTAGGCATTTTGTACTCGGCCTCCGGCGGAGACATTGGTCAAATCAATCGTCAGTTAATTCGCTTTGGATTAGCTTTTTTTGTCATGGTGATCGTTGCGCAAATCAACCCACATACACTGCAACGTTGGGCTCCTTGGGTCTATGGCTTAGGTGTTTTGTTATTGATAGGTGTGTTGTTGTTTGGTGATATCGGCAAAGGGGCGCAACGCTGGTTAAACCTTGGCGTGTTCAAATTCCAGCCCTCTGAAATGGTCAAGCTTGCGGTACCTTTAATGATTGCTTGGTATTTAGCTAAACAACCTCTGCCACCGAAGCTTAAAACCATCGCGCTCACCTTTATCTTGATTGCTATCCCTGTTGGCTTGATCGCAAAGCAACCGGACCTTGGCACATCCTTATTAGTCGGTAGCGCGGGGATTTTTGCTCTTTTCCTCGCGGGGATAAGCTGGCGATTCATCATCACCTTGTTTGGTCTTGCCGCTGCTGCTGCACCGGCAGTGTGGATGAATATGCACAACTATCAAAAGCAACGCGTACTCACTTTTTTAGACCCCGAAAAAGATCCCCTTGGCTCGGGCTATCACATCATTCAATCCAAAATTGCGATTGGCTCAGGCGGCTTATTTGGCAAAGGTTGGTTCAACGGCACCCAATCCCAGCTCGATTTCTTACCTGAGCGCCATACCGATTTTATTTTTGCAGTGTTATCGGAAGAATTCGGCTTAGTCGGCGTGCTGCTTTTACTCTCACTCTATCTTTTTGTGATTTTGCGAGGCCTGTATATCGCCTCTCAAGCTCAAGAAACCTTTGGTCGCCTTCTCGCAGGTTCACTGATATTGGTGTTCTTCTTTTATCTTTTCGTTAACACTGGCATGGTTTCAGGTCTTTTGCCCGTTGTCGGGGTGCCACTGCCGCTTGTTTCGTACGGGGGAACCTCCTTGGTGACCTTAATGGCCGGCTTCGGTATCCTGATGTCTATTCACACACACCGCAAACTACTACCGCGATGAAAAAACAACTGAAAACATTACTTCTCACCAGCCTTCTTTTAAGTAGCGCCGCTTTTGCCAACACAGATGAACAAACCTTCATCGATAAAGTGGTAAAGGAGCATCAATTTGATGCCGCTGAAATCAGCACACTGCTAAGTCAGGCAAAGAAACAGCAGTCCATTATCGATGCAATGTCACGCCCGGCTGAGAAACGGCTCAACTGGGGTAAATACCGAAAAATCTTCATCACGGATAAACGCATTAAAGGTGGCATGAAGTTTTGGAAAGAAAACCAAGCCATTCTTGAGCGAGCAGAAAAGACGTATGGCGTCCCAGCGCAAATCATCACTGCCATCGTTGGTGTAGAAACCTATTACGGCAGAATTACTGGCAAGTACTCAGTACTCGACTCCCTCTACACCCTCGGTTTTCACTACCCACCACGCGCCAAGTTTTTCCGCAGCGAACTTGAAGAGTTTCTCCAGCTAGCACGTGAAGAAGGTGTGTCGCCGACTGCACCCCTTGGCTCTTACGCCGGCGCCATGGGTAGACCACAATTCATCTCTTCTAGCTTCCGCGCTTATGCAGTGGACTTTGATAAAGATGGTAAACGCGATATCTGGGAAAACAATGCGGATGTCATTGGCAGTGTGGCGAACTACTTCAAACGTCATAACTGGAAAGCAGGTGAACCCGTTGCACAGCTTGTCACCGGGGCAAAAAAAGGGTTCGATAAAGAGATCAAAGCCGGTTACAAGCCTAGCTTGAACGTAAATGCTTTAATCAATAAAGGCATTATCTTGGGCAGCTCTTTAGATAAAGATGCCAAGGTTGCCCTTCTCGAAATGGAGTCTGATGATGGCAATGAATATTGGGTTGCTTCACCAAACTTTTACGCAATCACTCGCTATAACCACAGCCCACTCTATGCGATGGCCGTTTTCCAGCTAAGCGAGGCCATTCGCCAACGCATGGATCGTTGAAATGCGGCATTGGCTGAGAGCTGGCGCACTACTCGCGTTAGTTTCTGCACTCGGAGGTTGTAGCTTCGGCTTGCCTTCAAAGCCCTCTATCTTTGACGAGAGTGACAGTGCGCCAAGCGGCCTGCCAGACATGAACCATGTGCCGGACGCTGTACCTAAAGTTGAGCGTATTTATCCTTACAGCCTTCGCCCCTACAAGGTTTTAGGCAAGCACTACACCCCACTACGCACAGCGAAAGGTTATGTCGAAGAAGGCGTGGCCTCATGGTATGGCAATAAATTCCATGGCAACAAAACCTCAATGGGTGAGCATTACGATATGTACGCAATGACAGCAGCACACAAAACCCTGCCGCTTCCAACCTACTTGCGCGTAACCAACCTAGAAAATGATCAAACGATCGTGGTGCGTGCAAATGACCGTGGCCCATTCCATGGCAACCGTATCATTGACCTGTCTTACTCGGCAGCCAGCCGACTCGGTATGCTTGGCAAAGGTACTGCGCTAGTTGAAGTGCGTGCCATTGATCCACGCAACCCAGAGGCGAGCCAAAAAGCTGCGAGTAAGCATGCAAAAGTCAGCAAATCGACCCGACTGTATCTTCAGGTTGGAGCTTTTGGTGACCTTGAGAACGCTCAGCGATTACAAGCGCGACTCAAAACCCATCTAAATCGCCCAGTGCGACTTGAATCTGCTGAAACCGCCAATGGCGTGATTCATCGCGTTCAAGTCGGCCCCCTTGTTTCTGTTGAAATCGCAGACCAAGTCACTGCCGAACTTGAGCCTTTAAATATTTATAACATCCAATTGTTGCTTCGGTAGCGCATCGCTTGGCAGAAGCACGTAAACTAGTAACCATTAAAAAACAAACGAAAACAGGCCCTTTTATGCAACTGTTCCGCACGCTTTTACTTTCGCTCTTCTTAATCTCTACCGCACAGGCTGTTGTGCCGGAAGCGCCAGAGCTTAATGCCTCTGGTTATCTTTTGATGGAGATGCACAGTGGCAAGATTTTAGTTGAAAAGAATGCCGATCAACGATTAGAGCCTGCAAGCTTGACCAAGATCATGACCGCACATGTCGTGTTTGAAGAGATCGCAAAAGGAAAACTCAAACTGAGCGACATGGTGCACATCAGCGAGAAAGCTTGGAAAACCGAAGGCTCACGCATGTTTGTCAAAGTGGATACAAATGTGTCTGTTGAAGACTTACTGCGCGGCTTGATCATTCAATCAGGTAATGACTCAGCAGTTGCACTGGCAGAACATATTGCGGGTAGTGAAGATGCGTTTGCAGGATTGATGAATGCACACTCTGCACAGCTGGGCATGACAAGCACCAACTTTGTTAACTCAACAGGTCTACCACATCCTGATCACTACACAACGTCACGTGACATTGTCAAAGTGACTGCAGCAACAATTCGCGACTATCCTGACTTTTATCCGATGTATGCGGAAAAGCAATTTACCTACAACGAGATCAAGCAGTACAACCGTAATAACTTGTTGTGGCGCAATAAAGCTGTTGATGGTGTGAAAACTGGCCACACTGAAGCTGCGGGCTTTTGCTTAGTCTCATCGGCTAAATACGATCAGATGCGTTTGATTGCTGTGGTGATGGGCACCGAAAGTGCTAAAGCCCGCATCAAAGAAAGCCAAGCCTTGTTAGCCTTTGGCTCACGCTTCTATGAGACGCATCAATTATATGAAGCAGGCCAAAAACTCACTGAAAATCGCGTCTGGTTTGGTGATCAAAAAACCTTAGCATTAGGTATTGGTGAAGATGTTTATGTGACGATCCCGCGCCGCGATTACGACAACCTCAAACCAACCCTTGAAGTCAAAGCCCAGATTGAAGCGCCTATCAATAAAGGCGACTCATTGGGCACCGTGACTGTGATGTTAGGCAATGATGTTGTCACCACGCGTCCTTTGGTTGCATTGGCACAAATTGAGAAAGGTGGCCTGTGGCGTCGCATCCTTGACTTCATCTATCAGTTACTTGGTATGGAATAAACTAGCGCTGATGACTGACGAACAAGAACCAGAAGGCTTTGTTTTTCCCTGCGACTACCAAGTCAAAGCCATGGGCTTAGATGATGGTCTGTTCAAAGATGTCGTGGTAGAAATTTTAAGCAAACATTGTCACAAGATAGATCATGATCGTATCGAATGTGTTGCGAGCAAAAACGGTAAATACGTTTCTGTTCGGGTGACGATCGAAGCGCAAAGCAAAGAGCATCTCGATTGCATCTATGACGAGCTAACCGCTCACGAAAAGGTCTTGATGCGTCTGTGAGTGAGACGCATACCCTGCTCGTTAAACATCTTGGGCGAGTTGAGTACGAGCCAACTTGGCGCGCTATGCAGAAGTTCACCGAATCACGTGAGCAAGGCTCTACATCTGAAGCCTGGATCGTTGAGCACCCCCCTGTGTTTACCCAAGGCCAAGCGGGTAAGCCTGAGCACCTTTTAGCGGTAAGTGAGATACCCGTGGTGCAAAGTGACCGTGGCGGCCAAGTCACCTACCACGGTCCAGGTCAGGTGGTAATCTACTTGCTGCTCAATCTTCGTGACACTGGCATGGGCATTCGTGGCCTCGTCACTGCGATTGAAGACAGCATTATCGCGATGCTCGCCGAGCACAACATCGATGCAGAATCACGCCGTGATGCCCCAGGCGTCTATGTCGATGAGGCAAAGATTGCAGCGCTTGGGCTGCGTGTAAAACGCGGTTTCACTTATCACGGTGTGTCTTTTAATTTGGATATGGACCTCTCGCCCTTCCAGCAGATCAACCCCTGTGGCTACCATGGCTTAGCCGTCACTCAAGGAGCAGAATTGGGCTTGTCGCTGTCTTTCAATCAAGCTGCTAAAACCATCCTTAAGCAGCTTTGCTCTCGCATCAACCACCAAGCGAAAGTCGTGGAATAAACATTAAAACTCTTTTGTTTTCTCGAGCGTAGAAAACGCTAAACTGCCGCCATGTCAGAAAAAGAGCTCAATGCGCCTTCACGCGCCACACCCGAAACACACCAACGCGGTCACGACAAAGTGAGCCGCATTCCTGTGAAAGTCGAAAAGACAGGCGAGCTCTTACGCAAACCCAGCTGGATTCGTGCCAAGCTACCATCAGGCCCTGAAGTCTCCCGCATCAAGCGTATTTTGCGTGATCGTAAATTAAGCTCGGTCTGCGAAGAAGGTCAGTGCCCAAACCTAGGTGAGTGCTTTAGTCACGGTACTGCGACTTTCATGATCATGGGTGACATCTGCACGCGTCGCTGCCCTTTCTGCGATGTGGCACATGGCAAACCCCAGCCACTCGATGAACAAGAACCCAAGCATCTTGCTGAGGCCATTGCGGACATGTCATTAAAGTATGTCGTAGTGACTTCGGTGGATCGTGATGATCTACGTGACGGCGGCGCTGCACACTTTGCTTCGTGTATCTCAGAGACACGTCGTTTATCACCACAAACAACGATTGAAGTCCTAGTGCCTGATTTTCGCGGGCGCATGGACGTTGCTCTAGAAGAGATGGCTGTTGCGCCACCTGATGTGTTCAATCACAACCTAGAGACGGTGCCACGCCTATATAAGCAAGCTCGCCCTGGCGCTGATTACCAGTGGTCATTAGACTTACTCAAGCAGTTCAAAGCTCAGCATCCTGAGGTTCCCACCAAGTCTGGCATCATGCTAGGCCTAGGTGAAGAGATGGATGAAGTTAAAGCCGTCATGCAAGATCTTCGTGATCATGGCTGCGACATGCTGACGCTTGGACAATACCTTCAACCAAGTCGTGACCACCTTCCCGTTAAGCGTTACTACACCCCAGAAGAGTTTGATGAACTCCGTGTGCTAGGTGAATCAATGGGCTTCTCAAATGTAGCGAGCGGCCCTATGGTACGCTCGTCCTACCACGCCGACCTTCAAGCTAATCCACTACTCGGTAGCTAAGTCGTGGATCTTGTTGAGCTACTCGAGGCAGTCAAGCCTTTGCTCAAACTCATGCTCGAATTACCTGTCCCTTTTTTACTATTGGGACTATTCGGTATCGTTTTTTATAAACGGTGGATTGGTAAACTATCAATTATCAGCAGCCTTGCTTTGTTATATGCCTCATCGATACCAGCGACTGTTCAATGGCTAGGTGAAAAGCTCGAAACGACTCCTCCGCTGACTAACGAGCAGCTTGACGAGTTCAAACCTCAAGCAATTTTATTGCTAACAGGTGGCAACACGGGCAGCAATCCTGAACTGAACGGGACTGCACGTGTGAATGCAGCCACCATGCAACGCGCCAGCTACGCTGCAAGGCTACATCGCGAGACAGGCTTACCTATCATTGTGACCGGTGGTGTTGTGTATCAAGGCCAAACCCATGAGGCTCGCAGTGCCGCTCGATGGCTACAGGACGTGGTCGGCATACAACCGATTGCGATTGAAGACCGTGCAATGAACACCCTAGAAAACCTTCAGTTCAGCAAACCGATCATCGAGCGCCTTGGCTATCAACGCGTAGTGATCGTGACCCATGCTTACCATATGCCTCGCGCCCTTCAATCGGCAGAGAGCGCTGGCGTAAATGCCATCGGCGCCCCCTTTAGTTATCTCGCACGCTACCCCTTCCCTCAAGATCATCTGCCCACCTGGAAAGCTTTTGTGCCCGAAAGCGTGCACATCAGTTCGACTGACGCATTGCTGCATGAATGGATTGGACAATGGTGGTACCAGCTAAATCAATAACCAGACAAATTTTACGGCCGTCAGCCCCGCTACGACTCTTTCAGCTCGTTACAATATATCTTCACTTAAAGATGCAATGAATTCCCATGAAACACATTAAAAAAGCACTCTCTTTATCAATTGCCGGCGCCTTAGGCATGACGGTTATCGGCAGCCTCAGTGGTTGCGAGCAAGCTAGTCCGCCTAACGATATGCAAAACATTGGCAATGAAAACATGTTCATGGTGATTGAGCAGACAGGTAGTAATCCTGATACCTATAACGTTATTGAACAATACCCCACGTCGGGAGCCACGCGCGCGATATTGCGAGATAGCAATGGAATAGAGCGCTTTTTGAGCGAAGCTGAATTAAAAGCCATTGCTGAAGAAGAAGCTCGAAAAGTAGAGGCCGGGACATCGCGTCTTGCGCAAGACGGGGCGCAAATGACTAGCGGCTTATCACTTGGCGAAGTTCTTCTCTCCGCAGCCGCGGGTGCACTTATTGGTGGGATGATGGCTAATGCACTCATGGGTAATAAAAACTTCAGAACCAATCAATCGAAGTACCAATCTTCACGACCTGCAACTTCCCTAAGCTCTCGAGGGAATACTAACCGTGCACGCAGTGGCTTTTTCGGTAACCGTAGCGACTCGTCATCGAGAAGTAATCGCAACTTTAGTTTTGGTGGCTAATGGTTACTACAACTAAAGTTCAAGCAATCCCACAAACGGTACTCGAAGATATCGGTATGACATGGCACACCGATACCGATGGTACTTCTTATCTTGTTCCCGAATTAGTCAATGTTAGCGAAACCGAGGCACAAGCTTTTTACGATGCCAGTAACGCGTTATACGACCTTTTTGTCGAAGCTGCCGAACATGTCATCAGTGAGAAACGATATGCCGAGTTAGGTATAGACCCGACACTAATTCCTTTAATTGAAGACAGTTGGGATCGCGATGATTGGCACCTTTATGGACGATTCGATCTTGCCGGTGGACTCGATGGCAAGCCGATTAAATTGATTGAATTTAATGCTGACACACCCACCTCTTTATACGAAACGGCCATCTTGCAATGGGCCTTGTTGAAAGCTAACAACATGGATGAAAGCGCGCAGTTCAATAATATCCATGAAATGCTTAAAGATAATTTTCGTCGTTTGATTACAAAGGATCAGTCCGACTTTGCCACCAGCTACAAATCTGAAAAATTCCTTTTCTCCAGCATTGCTGGACTTGATGAAGATGAACGCACAGTTCGTTACCTTCAACACGTTGCTCACGAAGCCGGTCTTTTCACTGACTTTTGTTTCTTAGATGAAGCTGGCTTCTTAGAAAATCAGGGTGTGTTTAATCGTGACCAACAACGCGCTGATTTTTGGTTTAAGTTATTTCCTTGGGAAGATATCGCTTCAGATGAACCTGAGCTTGTTTCTATCTTCCAAAGTTTCAGCCAACTCAATAGCACGAGCATCGTGAACCCGGCCTATACCCTTTTGTTTCAAAGCAAAGGCTTATTGCCTATTCTCAGTGAACTTTTTCCTAATACACCCTATTTGCTACTCGCAAGCTTTGAACCACTCGAGGGTATAGCTCAAGTCGAAAAGAAGTTATTTGGACGTGAAGGTCAAAACACTCGCATTACTGACGAATCAGGTGCTGTTATCACTGATACACAGGGTGAATATGCTCATCACCCTTCCATCTATCAGGCCTACGAAGAGCTTCCGGTTGATAACGATGGAAACGCATATCAAGCAGGTGTGTTTTACGCCTATGAGGCTTGTGGTCTAGGGTTTAGACGTGGCGCTAAGATTTTGGACAATATGAGTAAATTTGTTGGGCATCATATCGTTTGAAACCAGATCGATTGATCTTGCACAAATACCGTCCCAATTTGCGGTATTAGTGCCCGCTATTTCAGTATTCTTAGCGAAACTTAATTAGGAACAGTCACGTGATCAGCCAAGACACTATTGCACACTTTAAGACCCAGCTCGAAAATCATCCAATTTACGACGCGGTTTCGAGTCTTGAGGATCTTCAGGTCTTCATGCAGCACCACGTCTATTCGGTGTGGGACTTCATGTCGCTGATCAAGTATCTGCAATCACGTGTTGCGCCAACTATTTACCCTTGGATGCCGCAAGGTGATCCTGACGTGCGCCGCTTTATCAACGAGCTGGTACTTGAAGAGGAAAGCGATGAGCGTCCTGATGGCAAAGGCTTTACCAGTCACTTTGAGTTATACCAACAGGCGATGAAAGAAATCGGTGCGGATACATCTGTTATCGAACGTTTTATTTCTGCGCTTCCGAGCAAAGGTATTCAATCAGCTCTTGCATTACCGGACATTCCAATACCCTCTGCCAACTTCACAGGACTGACCTTTAGCTTCATCGAGGCAGACAAGCCGCATCAGGTAGCGGCGGCATTAGCACTAGGGCGTGAACACATCATTCCGTGCATGTTCCGCTCGATACTTTCAAAGACAGGTGTAACCGAAGCTCAGGCACCAATATTCCATTGGTATCTGAATCGTCATATCCACTTAGATGAAGATTTTCACGCGCCTCTGTCTTTGCGCTTACTTAATGGTTTATGCCAATCAGAAAGTGATAAAGATGAAGCCATTGCGGCAGCTGATCAGGCAGTTAATGCCAGATTGGCTTTTTGGGATGGCGTGCTCGAAGCTATAGAGAGCTCGCGTTAATTTCTGCTAATCGCTCAGGCGTGCCTACATCCGTCCAAATGCCTTGATGATGATGCCCACCGACCTTGTTCTGTGACATGGAACTCCGCAGTAAAGGCGCCAAAGGAAAACGCTCTTCCGACTGACTAGCAAACATTTGTGGCTGATAAAGCCCGATGCCACTGAAGGTCAATTTATCCATACCCTCAGCTGTGACACGACCGTTGGATAATGCAAAGTCACCCTTTAGGTTATGGCTAGGATTACTCACTAGCACGAGATGCGCTAAATCATATTCATCCAGCGCAAGCGCTGCATAATCGATATCCGTCCACACATCACCATTCACTACTAAGAAAGGCTGCTCGCCTAGTAAAGGCAACGCACGCGCAATACCCCCACCGGTTTCTAGTGCTGTGTCTTCTGGTGAATAGGCAATGTTTACGCCAAACGCGGAACCATCACCGAGCGCCTGCTCAATCTGCTCACCGAGATACGCATGATTAATCACAAGCTGAGAAATACCTGCCTTTTTTAATCGCTCTATATGCCAAACAATCAGCGGCTTATCGTGAACCGTTAGCAGGGGTTTTGGGGTGTGATCAGTTAATGGCCGCATGCGCTCACCACGCCCTGCAGCCAAGATCATCGCGACAGTCGGTTTTATCAACATCGCGATAAAGGCAAATTACTTCGACTTCATTGCGTCGAAGAATTCACCATTCGTTTTGGTTGCTTTGAGTTTGTCATACAAGAATTCCATCGCAGCCAACTCATCCATAGGATGCAGAATCTTGCGTAGGATCCAACTCTTCTGTAGATCTTTCTCGCCAATCAACAGTTCTTCACGACGCGTGCCTGAACGATTGATATGAATCGCAGGGAAAATGCGCTTCTCTGCAATACGGCGATCCAAGTGCACTTCCATGTTGCCGGTACCTTTGAATTCTTCGTAGATAACGTCATCCATACGAGAACCGGTTTCAACCAATGCCGTTGCGATAATGGTTAATGAACCACCTTCTTCAACATTACGTGCCGCACCAAAGAAACGCTTTGGTTTTTGTAATGCGTTGGCATCTACACCACCGGTCAATACCTTGCCTGATGATGGAATAACGGTGTTATACGCACGTGCCAAACGAGTAATTGAGTCGAGCAAAATGACAACATCACGCTTGTGCTCAACGAGACGCTTTGCTTTTTCGATCACCATCTCTGCAACCTGTACGTGACGTGCTGCTGGCTCATCGAAGGTCGATGAAATCACTTCGCCGCGAACAGAGCGCGCCATCTCGGTAACTTCCTCAGGACGCTCGTCGATCAACAAAACAATCAAGTAACACTCTGGATGATTCATTGCGATGCTTTGCGCAATGTTTTGAATCAACATTGTTTTACCCGCTTTTGGTGGGGCAACGATCAACCCACGCTGACCTTTACCAATTGGCGAAACCAATTCGATCGTACGCGCAGTAATGTCTTCACTACTACCGTTACCCATCTCAAGGTTAAACTTCTTATTCGCAAACAAAGGCGTGAAGTTTTCAAACAACACTTTGTTCTTTGCATTTTCTGGCGTGTCGTAGTTAATCTCATCAACTTTCAACAAGGCAAAGTAACGCTCGTTATCTTTTGGTGGACGAATCTTACCGACGATCGTGTCACCGGTACGCAGACCAAAACGGCGGATCTGGCTTGGCGATACATAAATATCGTCCGGACCAGCTAAGTAAGACTGCTCACCTGAACGCAAGAAACCAAAACCATCCTGCAGAATCTCAAGAACACCATCGCCACCGATGTCTTCACCTTTCTTGGCGTGTGCCTTCAAGATAGCAAAGATCAGATCCTGCTTACGCGAACGACCCATATCCTCGATACCCATAGACTCAGCGAGTGCTTGCAGTTCTGGAACGGGCATTCTTTTCAATTCAGTAAGATTCATAGTTGGCCTTTGTAAGAAATTTAAGAGGCGCGTCTGTTAGATAAACAGATCAGGTGCGGGATAAAAAAGTTGAAAATGAAATCAGCCCCTCATGAGGGGCTGATGAATTGTTAGAGGTTACTATCAATGAACGCGGTCAATTGTGACTTAGAGACTGCACCCACTTTAGTTGCTTCGACGTCGCCGCCTTTGAACAACATAAGAGTTGGAATACCACGGATGCCATAGTTAGGTGGCGTCTTTGGGCTTTCATCAATATTCAGCTTTGCGATCTTTACCTTGCCGTCATATTCGTCAGCAATCTCATCGAGGATCGGAGCGATCATTTTGCATGGACCACACCAGTCTGCCCAGTAATCAACTAAGACAGGTAAAGACGACTGTAAGACTTCTGCATCAAAAGTGTCATCGGTCACATGAACGATTTTGTCACTCACTAGAGTTTCTCCAATTTTTTTAAAGGGGATGTCGAGGCGGCCTATTCGCTCGCATGGATTGGCGTTGGAATACCAATTTCGACAACTGATAGTGTCATTTGAGCTCATAAGTCATTTATTTTCAAGCCCCTGAGCGCTGCAAAGCACTGATTTCCGGTATGCTTCGCCCCCATGAGTAAAAAACACCTAACAGAAACCCGTTTCGACAGCTTTTCATTACCTGAAAATGTGCTCCAAGGCCTACAAGAAGCCGGCTTTGAATACTGCACCCCGATTCAAGAAGCGACTCTTCCTCACATCCTGAATGGCGAAGATATCGCTGGCCAAGCACAAACCGGCACCGGCAAGACCCTCGCCTTTTTGGTCGCGACATTACAGCTACTCGCTGAGCGTCCAGCCGCCGAGAATCGCAAGATCAATCAACCTCGAGTGATGATCCTTGCCCCCACTCGCGAACTAGCTATTCAGATTGGTAAAGATGCCGAAGTGGTTACCAAACACACCGAACACAAAGTGGCGGTAGTCTATGGTGGTACTGGCTATGAGAAACAGCGCAATCAAATTGAACAAGATGGCGTGGATATCCTGATTGGTACGCCGGGTCGCTTGATCGATTACTTTAAGCAGCACGTCTACGATCTTCGCGCACTGCAAGTTTTGGTTATGGATGAAGCGGATCGCATGTTCGATCTCGGCTTTATTAAAGACATTCGTTATTTATTACGTCGCTGCCCTCAACCCGCAGATCGCACCAGCATGCTGTTCTCAGCGACCTTGTCTTATCGTGTACTTGAGCTCGCTTACGAGCACATGAATAACCCAACCAAGGTGACAATTGAATCTGAGCAGGTAACGGCTAAGGCGATTCGTGAAGTTGGCTACATGGTAGCTAACGACGAGAAGGTTAACCTGCTAATCGGTTTGATGCGCAAAGTAGGTGAAGCTCGCAGCATTGTGTTTGTAAACACCAAGCGCCAAGCCGAAAACGTCTGGGGCTTCCTTGAAGGCAATGGCTTTAAATCAGCCATCCTGTCAGGTGATGTGCCACAGAAGAAACGCGAACGCTTACTCAAAGAGTTTGCCGCTAATGAATTATCTGTTTTGGTTGCCACTGACGTTGCTGCACGCGGACTACACATAGATGGCGTCAGTCATGTGTACAACTATGACCTACCGGATGATCGTGAAGACTACGTTCACCGTATTGGTCGTACCGCTCGCGCAGGGGCTGAAGGTGATGCCATCTCATTTGTTTGTGAGACCTATGCATTCTCACTACCTGATATCGAAGACTACATCGGTCATAAGATCCCAATGGAGCCTGTAACCGGTGAGCTAATCGCTGAGATCGATCCAAGTAGTAAGGTAAAGATGGAGCGCAAGCCTCGTCCACCACGCAATAACAATCGCTCTGGTGGTAAGGGCGGTAATGGTCAAAAGCGTCGCCATCACAACAAACCGCGTGGCGATAAGCCTGCAGCTTAAGCTAAGCGATCACGCACAAAAAAGCCCGGCAATGCCGGGCTTTTTTCGTTCTTAAGAACTTATTCAGCGTGGTATGACACCAAACGCTCAACTTCATTCTTAGAACCTAAGACCACTGGCACACGCTGGTGTAGTGACTTTGGCTTAAGGTCCATGATGCGCTCATAACCAGTGCTTGATGCACCACCGGCTTGCTCAACAATCATCGACATAGGGTTTGCTTCATACAATAAACGCAACTTACCTTCAGTACCGTTATCTTTCATTTTCTGATCGATTGGATACATAAAGATACCGCCACGAGTAAGAATACGGTGAACTTCTGCCACCATGGAAGCAATCCAACGCATGTTGAAGTCTTCACCACGTGAACCTGTCTTACCAGCCAAACATTCTTCTACATAACGCTGAACAGGCTTTTCCCAATGACGCATGTTCGACATATTTACTGCAAACTCACGTGTATCTTCTGGGATCTGCATGTTTGGATGAGTCAGGATGAACTCACCAATGTTCATGTCTAGGGTAAAGCCATTAACGCCGTGACCGGTAGTCAATACCAACATGGTTGATGGGCCATATAAGGCATAACCTGCTGCAACCTGCTTAGTGCCTGGCTGCAAGAATGCACCTTCTTTATCACATGTGCCTTCTTCACCATCACAACGCAAGATTGAGAAAATGGTACCCACCGATACGTTAACGTCAGTGTTTGAAGAACCATCTAGCGGATCGAAGGTGAGCAAGTACTTACCTCGTGGGTACTGCTTCGGAATCATGTAGATGTCATCCATCTCTTCTGACGCCATTGCCGCCAAATTACCCGACCACTCGTTTGCCTCAATGAACACTTCATTAGTCAGGATATCTAGTTTCTTCTGTGTCTCACCCTGAACGTTCTCGCTGCCTGCAGAACCAAGTACGCCGATTAGCTCACCTTTATTAACAAGGTTTGAAATCACCTTACAGGCGGTTACAACGTCACTGACGAGCTCTGAGAACTCACCAGTCGCACCTTCGATTTGGCGCTGCTCTTCGATTAGGAAATGGGTAATAGTTTGACCCGGCTTCATATTCATGTGATGGACTCCTTTGTCGATGCCACAAGCGGTCGCTTGAGCAACCACATCGGAAAAATCATGCGGCATAGTATATAAGCATTAGCTTATTAATTAAACGCTAATAAAGGATTAATTTAGACCTTCAGCAACCCGGGAAGCAGCTCCGAGAACCCTTCAATCGGAATAAAATCAGTTACTTGCCGTTTTTCTTGCTGGGTATCTGGGAACGTAATAGCCACGATATTTGCAATGCCATAGCGCTCTGCAGACCTCAGAACATGCAATGAATCATCAACAAAAAGCGTTCGCTGGGGATCAAATGGCTCAATTTTCTGCAAGGCAGGCCAAAATTCATCCATCTCCTTGGGCTGACCAAAATCATGTGAGCTGATTAAACGATCGAGATGCTGATCAAGATGCGTTTTTCGCATTTTTAGATCGAGCGATTTTCGGTGCGCATTCGTCACTAAAATGCGCCTCTTACCGCGTGCGGCTAGGGCATCGAGAAACTCCGTCACATCTGGCAGTACTTGAATAAGATGCGCAACATCTTCTTTTAATTCAGGAATATCGAGTCCGAGTTGTTCTGTCCAGTAATCAAGGCAATACCAATCCAGGGTACCTGCAACTGCAGTCGTTTGCGCCGTACAGTCTGCTTTAGCCTTTTCTATGTCTATCCTTTTAAGTTCGGCATATTTATGCGGCACAAACTCAAGCCAGAAATGGTTATCAAAATGTAGATCCAGCAAAGTGCCGTCCATATCGAGCAATACTGTATCTATCGAATCCCAATCCAACACTTGATCTTCCTCACTTGCAATTAGGCACACTCTAGCGAACACTTAGAAGGATAAAAAGAAAAAATCTAACACCCTGAAATGTTGAACAAAATCGTCTCGCTAATTTTCCTTTTTGTGCTCTCACTGCCTGTGAGCATGGCGCTGGCTGCGGGCGATGATTTTATTTTTGATGACGCTCCAACCAGTGACCTAGTGGTTTATCCAGAGTGGTTTAAGCAAAACTTCCTTGAGCTAGATGAAGACCTCGCAGAAGCGAATAAGAATGACAAAGTTCTGGTGACATACTTTGGTCAAAAGCGTTGCGCCTATTGTAAGAAATTGATGGAAACCAACTTCAGGCTACCGGACATCGTTAAATATACGCGCGAACATTTTGACATTGTTCCTTTAGATATCTGGAGCCCTGAGGAGTTAACCACACCTAACGGGCAAATTATGAGTGAGCGAGATTACTCGATCAGTCTTGATACCAACTTCACACCCTCTTTAGTTTTCTATCAACCTAACGGCAACATCGCACTGCGTTTACGCGGTTACTATCCTGCATATCAATTTAGGGCAGCACTCGAATATGTTGCTGATGAGCATTATCTGATCGAGTCTTTTCCAGATTATCTGGCACGCGGTGATTCAACGTTACGTTTCGAAGCAGAGGATATGGTTGAAGAATTCTTTTTTGAAAAACCTCCGTACCATTTAGACCGAAGCGTTATTCCTGGCTCACGTCCACTCGCGGTGTTCTTTGAACAAGGTAATTGTCACGCCTGCGATATTTTGCATACAGATCCACTCCGTAAACAACAGATTCAACGCCGCATGGAGCAATACTTTGATTCTGTGCAACTGGATATGTGGAGTGATATTCCAGTTGTTACCCCAGCCGGCAAAGCGACAACAGCAAAAGACTGGGCAAAAGAACTCGGGCTTTTTTATGCGCCTTCTATTTTGTTCTTTGATGAGAGAGGAAAAGAGATACTGCGTATTGATTCGGTTGTGCAGTTTGTACGTCTACGCAATGTTCTTAATTACATTTCCAGCAAAGCGTATCTGCGTGAAAAGAACTATCTCGTGTGGAGTGCAAAAACTCGTCGATTGATTGATGAGATGATGCCGCGTATGCCAAATCCGCTATCTCAACCGACGCAGCCTACCGTGCCAAGACAACCTCAATAATGCTTGACGACGAACTGCATGAACTCATTATCAAGCATCTGGAAGAGCACCGATCTGCATCCATTGGTCAATTAGCCGAAGCCTTGGGTGAATCATTTTTTAGTATTGATCAAGCAACCGATGAGCTCCGTGATAAAAAAATCTTGGATAAGATCGGCGTGATGGTGATGCTCGAAATTATTTGATGTTCACCTTTGTTAAAAAGCTACTCACACTAAGCCTTGTTATTTACCTTGGCGCCTGTGCCGCCCTATTCTTTGCTCAAGAGTCCCTGCTTTTTAAGCCTGACTCTCAGGTAACAGATAAAAACGCGATATTTCCTGAAGCTACCGAATACCGAATTACCGTAAACGATAAATTAGCCCTGCAGGTTTGGTTTAGACCCCCCAAACATGCAGATGCCATTACCGTTGTCATGCTGCATGGCAATGCAGGCAATCTGAGTACCCGCAAAAGACATATCGACAACTTTCGTGATACCGATCGTGGCTTTTTGATCTTCAGCTGGCGAGGATATGGCAATAACCCTGGCAAGCCATCTGAAACCGGCCTGTACGCCGATGCACAAGCAGTGCTTAATTGGCTCAACCAACAAGGCATACCTGATTCGTCTATCGTGCTTTATGGAGAGTCACTGGGTAGTGGCGTGGCGATTGAAATGGCAGCCCATCGCCAACTCAAAGGCGTGATACTTGGCGCGCCCTACACCAGTATTACCGATATGGCGAAGCGAGATTATCCTTGGATGCCCATTGAGCTCTTACTCAAACACCCCTTTGACTCACTCTCGAAACTACCTCAGGTCACCGAACCATTAGCGATATTGCATAGCCGTGATGACCACGTGATTCCTTTTGAGCTTGGCAAAGAGCTCGTCGAGCAAGCGCAAGCACCAAAACGCTTCTACGACTTTACTGATCGCGGGCATACTGGATTTAACAAAACCGATCTCGACACTGCATTGAAGTGGATTCTTGAACAATAAGCCTGTTTCTGACGCGCGAATCCTTTTGTAGCGCAGACTGTCCGTTATAATTGTCGTTTAAATTTCACCCACGAGGAGTTTATTGTGGCTGCGAATATTGGACGCGCTTACTTTGGCATCTACGGTTATCACTTCAACCCAGCGCAAGTGACAGAATTCATTGAACTTGAGCCTACAGCCATCAATGACGCAGGCATTCGCGGTAGTCTTGATAAGCCTGCATTGAGCTCTTGGGAGTTCTCAACTAAAACGATCAACTCCGATGAACAAGAGGTTGATATGTTTAAGCTGATTGATGATGACTTGTTAAAAAAGATTGAACCTTCAAAAGAGAAGATTATCGAGATTTGCAAAAACCTTAACCTCTCACCACGCGTAGGTGTTGTTATTACTCTGTCAGTTGATAAAGATGAAAATGTCCCAGAGGTTGGTTTTGGTTCACGAATTGTGAAGTTTTGCTCTGAGATAGGCGCCTTTATAAACGTAGAATACGAGCTTTCTGAGCGGATATAAAAAAGGCGCGTTAAACGCCTTTTCTTTTTTAAGCGGATAGCTCTTCAGCTAACTTTCTCGCCATTTCTTCTTGTGCCTGACAATGCTTTTTAGACAAAGGCTGCAACGCATGTGGGAAGCATTCGAGAATTAACTCATACTCATCCGCAACTTCTTCAGCCAAAGCCGCATTTTTTGTCATCTCAGCTAAGACAAGTTGTGCTGTCGCTTTATTAATTCGAATCATCACAGCTATATGGAATGGCAACTGCTGCTCCATACACACAGCAAGACCTTTCTCATAAGCGCGCAACGCTTCTTCAACGCGATCAGCATTATTTTCAGACTCAGCCAAATGCTGCAAAACAGCAGCGCGATTGTTATGCGTAGCCGTCAGTTCTAACGCATAGTCATCAGCATTTAAAGCGGACAAAGCATTCTTATGCGCAACCACCGCCTTTTGGAAGGTGCGATTACCCTTAAGCGCCAAACCATGCTGATGGTAAGTCACGCCAAGCTGATGCATGGTGAGCATCCACTCTTCAAGGTTATCTTGTTTATTCCAAACTAATAACGCATTGATATATGCATCAACCGCTTCATTCAGTACTTTTCCCAAGCTCTCTTGGCGACCCAGTGCCTGCTTAGCGGTACCAATGTTATATTGGGTTAACGCCCATTCGTCGGGTGTTTCTTCTTGGCTATATACTGTTAACGCCTGATCAAAACAGGCTAGCGCTTTCTCGTAATGCTCAACGCTGAACATCTTTTGACCTAAAGCAGCACACACATTACCTAAACGGTTTTGTTTATCCGCCCAGGATAAGGCATCGTCTGCTTTTAGCTGATCAGAAATTGTTGCTTCAATTGCTTCACTCAAAGTCTCAAGAATATTGGCATTGAAGGTCTTTTGTTCGTAGTTGCCACGTGCATGAAAAAAAATGTCCGCAATAGTGACACTGCCATCACGCGCAACTGAACCCGCCATACCCTCTGGCAGTAAACCAATCGCCCCGGCAACTGATTTCTCAAGTGCGCGGTTAGTCGGATAAATAATGTACGCGTTGGAGTAGCTCATTCCGCGCGCTCAAGAATTTGATCAAGAGTTGGATTAGCATCAACTGCGCCGCCCAAATCAATCTCTTCATCAGTGGCTTCGCGGAGGCTCAACACCTCAAGCACGAAACGCACTTCGCGACCACACAATGGGTTGTTGCCATCAACGGTTAGTGTCTTGTCGTCAAAACGGGTCACGATGAAGCTTTTCATCTCACCCTTTTCGTTTTCCATAGTGATGGTAGTGCCGATCTCGCGATATTCTTCTGGCACATTCTCGATGTGATCAGTAAACACCAATGACTCATCACGCTCGCCATACACAGCCGTCATATCGATATCGACTTCGATCGTATCGCCGACTTTCTTACCGTATAGCTCTTTGGTCACGGCTTCTGCCATCACGTCATTGACCCCATGAACATAGCCCAGTGGGTAATCTACGGTGACCAAGGTATCGCCGGTCTTTACGTCGATCACGCGATAATTCAATTCAACAAACTTACCGTCTTCAATCGTATCTGACATCAGTCTCTTCCTTAGAACAAGGTCGCGCCAAAAATGCGGATTTTATCTTTCTCGTAGCCCAGCACTAGGCGGCCTAGCCACTCACCTTTGTTCTCTTTGTGAATTACCTTGTACATCACAGTGACGTAATCACCGCGACGGATCATGCCCAGGTACTCGGTATCTTCTGAAAGGTTCTTCGCTAAATCGCTACGTGCGAACTGCTTGCCCATCTCGACTTCGTTAGCGCCCTTGATAAAGGTGCTAGAAAAATGACGGGTGAATGCACCGTAATTCTGCTCATTCGAATATTTGACCAAATCCGCCCACATTGGATCTGCGGCTGCCAAAATTTCTTCATCTGATAATTCAAGAATGTTCATCGGTAATTCTCTCTCTCACAGTACTGCGAAGGTTTGTTTTAGGGATAAAAAAAGGACCAACACAGAACATGTTAGTCCTT
>CBFHYJ010000013.1:0-34121 GCA_965659945.1 Sedimenticolaceae bacterium
GAACAATATCTTGAGTTTGCGAGCAATCACGCCATTTTAGTTGGCGCTTTCACAGCAGTACTCGTGGCCCTTATTTGGAATCTGATTTCAAACCCAGGTGGCAAATTCAACATCAGCCCAACTGAAGCAACACAAAAGATCAATCACGACAACGCGGTTGTTTTAGATGTGCGCTCAATGGCTGAATTTAAGAAAGATGGCCACATCGTTAATGCTGAAAATATTCCGCTGAATAGTCTGCAAAAAGACATGAAAGCGTTAGAAAAGTATAAAAACACCCCCATTATCGCAGTCTGTAAAAGCGGTGCTCGTTCGGGCTCAGCCTGCAGCCAATTACGCAAAGCAGGATTTGAACAAGTGTTCAACCTAGCCGGCGGCATTATGGCGTGGGAATCAGCAAACCTTCCGGTTAAGCGCCGTAAATAAAGTAGGACCCTTCGATGTCTGACGAACAACAAACCGATCGCCAATTCGCGATCCAACGTATCTACACCAAAGATATCTCTTTCGAATCGCCGAATGCACCTCAGGTGTTCATCAGTGAGTGGGAGCCAAAGATCAATGTTGACCTCTCAACAGAGATCCAAGCCCTATCTGAAGACACTATTCAGGTGGTTTTGACGGTGAATGTGGTTGCAAAGCACGAAGATAAGACCGCTTTTTTGGTCGAAGTGCAGCAAGCCGGCATTTTCTTAGCTAAGGGCTTTAGTGAAGAAGAGCTCGGTCCATTGATGGGCATTGGCGCACCGAATGCGCTTTATCCGTATGCCCGTGAGGCGGTGAGTGACTTGATTACACGCGGCAGCTTCCCGCAATTTACTTTGCAGCCAGTTAACTTTGAGCAGATGTACGCTCAACAGATGGCCTCAAATAAAGAGTCTGCGGAGAAAACCCACTAAGCCTTATGGCAACGCAACAGACCATCGCCATTATTGGAGCCGGCTCATGGGGCACGGCCTTGGCGATTTCCTTGGCACATCGTCATTCGGTGATCCTTTGGGGGCACTCCAGTGCGGAAATGGACCCATTGGCCCAAGACCGTGAGCATAAAGCGTTTTTACCTGGCATTGCCTTTCCAGATAACCTAAAAGTTAGCACACACTTACAAGATACCCTCACCCAGGCTGATCAAGTTTTGGTTGTTGTGCCCTCTCACGCTTTCTCAAGTATCTGTCAGCAAATTGCAGATATTCGCCCATCTTTAGATAACCTCGCTTGGGCAACCAAGGGCTTTGATCCAGCTACTCAGCAGCTACTCAGTAATGTGGCAGAAAAGCATTTTCCTCATGCGCATTTCACTGTGATTTCTGGACCTAGTTTCGCTGGCGAAGTTGCCAAAGGGCTCCCAACTGCTTTAACTGTGGCCTCAAATGATGCGAAAACTGCAGAAACATGGGCCGAACTGCTTCGATCTGATAACTTTAGGCCGTATATCAGTCACGATCTGATTGGCGTTCAGGTTGGTGGCGCCAGTAAAAACGTGATGGCAATTGCTGCCGGCATCTCTGACGGTCTTGGATTTGGTGCAAACGCACGCTCAGCCCTAATAACACGTGGTTTAGCCGAAATTATGCGGCTTGGTGGCGCTCTAGGTGCCAAAAATGACACTTTTATGGGGTTAGCAGGCCTTGGCGATCTAACCCTGACCTGTACGGATAACCAATCGCGCAATCGCCGTATGGGACTTGCCTTAGCACAAGGACTCTCCGTTGCTGATGCTAAAGCTTCGATAGGGCAAGAGGTTGAAGGCATTAATACTGCACGTGAGGTATGGCAGCTGGCACAGCGCCTAAAGGTTGAGATGCCGATTACCGAACAAACCTATAAAGTCCTTTATGAAGGTTTAGAGCCTAAACTTGCCGTCCAAAACCTACTTTCTAGGGATGTGGGTAAAGAAAATAGCTAAATTTAAGCTTTTATCACCACTTATTATTCAAAGTTCTTTTTACCTTAGACCTCACGCTATCAAATAACGCTAGACTTTTATATTAAAGTTTTCTAATATACGATTTGAACTTCATAACCTGGTCGTACTGAAATGCTTCGTGGTATCCGCCGCACATTTTCAATGAAGCTCGGCCAGCGTCTTTTTGTCTGCCTGAGCAACCAACAGCTTCCACCGGAACTGCGAAAGCGTATCCGTCCTGTGGTTTTGGCTGGCGTTGCTTGTTGGATGGATCGCATCACTTCGAAAAACAGCACGGCTTGATCTGCGGTTCAGCTTCTATTCAGGCTTAATTCTTTAGGCTTTAGCGACATTCATCAATGGAGCTAACTATGAAAGCCATTTCATCTGCATTTCTCATTTTGTTATTGAGCATTAACGCCAATGTCTTCGCGCAAGATGCTGAGCAAGCCGAACCAACTACCAAAACAACTCAAACCGACGCTGAGCCGGAGTGCGATTAAGTTATTGCGCTTCCGGAAAATCCATCTGTCGCCAGGCTTCATACAGCATGATCGCGGCGGTATTCGATAGGTTAAGGCTACGCTGTCCATTCAACATGGGCAGTCGTAGTCGCTGTTCTGCAGGCAAGCTATCCAATACCTCTTGAGGCAGACCTCGCGTCTCCGGCCCAAACAAAAATATGTCGCCCGCCTGATAGCTCACCTGGTCATAACGTTGACGACCACGTGTAGATAAAGCAAACACACGCTGATTTGGCATAGATGCTAAGCAATCATTAAGATTTTGGTGCTGCAACACACTAGCAAATTCGTGATAATCCAATCCCGCACGGCGTAGTCGTTTGTCGTCGAGTTCAAACCCTAGCGGATGAACCACATGTAAATGACTGCCCGTATTGGCACACAATCGAATGATGTTTCCGGTATTCGGCGGAATTTCTGGCTGATACAAAACAATGTGAAACACACTAGGATCCTATTTCAATGAGCAAACCTGACCCACGACTGAGCTTAGATTTTTGCGGTATGTCTTTTGCCAGCCCGCTGGTTTTACTGTCAGGTTGCGTTGGTTTTGGTGAAGAGTACACACGTATTCAAGGCTTCTCCAATACCGATTGTGGTGCTGTCTGTTTAAAAGGCACGACCGGCACACAACGTTTGGGCAACCAGCCGCACCGAGTTTATGAAACACCTGAAGGTATGCTTAATGCAATCGGCTTACAGAACCCTGGTGTTGATAAGGTCGTAAATGACATTCTGCCAACTCTTGACTTTGATGAGACACGCTTTATCGCAAACGTCTCTGGTTCAACAATTGAAGAGTACATTGAGGTCACGCGTAAATTTGATGACTCTCCGATTGATGCAATTGAGATCAATATCTCATGTCCAAACGTTAAAGAGGGCGGGGTAGCGTTCGGTAACGATCCAGACATGTCCGCTCGCGTGGTTGAAGCTTGTCGCGGTGTTACCAAAAAGCCGTTGATCACCAAACTCTCGCCTAACCAAACAAACATTGCTGAAAATGCGCGTCGATGCATCGAAGCCGGTAGTGACGCCTTTGCGGTGATCAATACCTTGATGGGCATGGCAATTGATATCGAAGCGCAAAAGCCTTTCATTGGAAATAATCAAGGCGGCCTATCCGGACCTGCGATTAAACCAGTTGCGGTTTTAAAGACGCATCAGGTTTACCAAGTCACCAAAGCACATAACATTCCGATCATTGGTCAGGGTGGGGTACTAACCGCTGAAGATGCGATCGAGTTCTTACTGGCTGGCGCAAGTGCTGTTGGTGTTGGTACAGCTCTCTTTTACGATCCTCTGGTTTTGCCCAAGATCAATCAAGGAATCGCTGACTATTTGGCCCGTCATAACATTGCCTCTGTGGCCGAGCTTACTGGCAAACTTCAGCTAAACAGCAACCAATCCAACCGGGGTTGTGGTTGCTAAGAAAAGCACCCTAAATCAGGACTAAATTCGCGGTTCCGAATATTCGATTTATGTTATATTCTTTATCCTGTTCCTAATTCTGGGAGCAGATAACGACGTTCGGAGATTTACTATGAGCGACGTAGAAGCTTTGAAAGCAGAGAAAAGTGCTTTAATCGCTGAGATGATTGATTTGCAAGCTAAGTTCATTGATCGTGAACATGATGGCGGCATTTCAGGAAAAGACTACTACTACAGCCAAGAGGGTTTGTTAAAAGACTACCGTCAGGTTTACATGGAAAAAGCCATGCGCGTAGTTGAGTTGTCTCACCAGATTGTGGGTTCACACGCATAATCTGAGGCTAACGCCTAAAAAAAGACCCGCCATTGGCGGGTTTCTTCTTTTATGGGGACTGGAAATTATTCCGGACGAATATGCTCGATATATTTCGGCACATCTTCGAGCTCCAACTTCACACCATCACCACTAACTCGAATCATCGCACCACTGCCTTCAACTTTTAAAGCGCAATGCGCATGGCCAGCACTCTCTAATGGCACCGGCACCATGTCGCGGTAGGTATAAACATTTTCACCGACATCGCCACCTGCACAATCTGCCGGAAGTGTAGGAAGTTCATCCTCAATGTCTGCATTAGTGATCACAAGCTCACCGTTCTGCCACCAACGGGTGCGCTCTACTGAGCCTGTCATGATCTTGATCAAGTAAGCAGGTTCGAAACGGACGCGCACGTCATCGCCATCTTTGCTCACGCTAACAATCTTCGAACCGGGCAAATCTATGTTTGTGCTATCCATTGAGCATCTCTAAAAATCAAAGCGGCATTATAAAGGGTGCGCTCACACAATAGAGCGGTTTAGCGCACGGTTATCCCGTAATGCGATAGGTCTCTTCAAGCCCTAATTCTTTTAACTTTCGTGTCAGCGTATTACGTCCCCAACCCAACAAGCGCGCTGCATCCTGTTTACGACCACCAGTATGCGCTAGCGCCGTTTCGATCATGATGGTTTCAAAGTCAGGCATTGCATCATCAAGAATTGCCTGCTTACCAGCTGATAAATGACGCTGTGCCCACTGACGTAAACCTTCTTGCCAAGAACCGATTTGAGCTGTACTTGGTGTCACTTCATCATGCAGCTCTGCGGGTAAATCATCCGGGAAGATCTCTCGACCTGATCCCATGACGGTTAACCAACGTGCGGTGTTTTCTAATTGACGAACATTGCCACGCCATTCAAAGCTTTGAAGGTCTTCAATCGCTTTGGGCATCAAGACTTTCTTCTCAACCGATAACTCTTTAGCAGCACGCTTTAAGAAGTGATCCATCAACAAAGGAATATCTTCACGCCGTTCACGCAAGGCTGGAACATGCACACGGATAACATTTAAACGATGGAACAAGTCTTCACGGAAGCGTCCGTCACTGACGAGCTTTTCTAAATTTTGATGGGTTGCCGCAATGATGCGCACATCGACCTTCACTGCTTCGTGTCCACCCACGCGATAGAAAACACCATCTGACAAAACACGCAGCAAACGCGTTTGTAACTCAGCCGGCATGTCGCCGATTTCATCAAGGAAGAGGGTGCCGCCATTGGCTTGTTCAAAACGACCTTGGCGTCTTACTTGCGCACCGGTAAAGGCGCCCTTTTCATGGCCAAACAATTCTGACTCTAGTAAGTCATGAGGGATTGCGGCCATATTTAACGCAATGAAAGGGCCTTGTGAACGTGGGCTGTGTTTATGCAGCGCATGCGCAACAAGCTCTTTACCTGTACCCGACTCACCATTAATTAATACGGTAATGTTAGAGCGCGCTAAACGCCCAATCGCGCGGAACACCTCCTGCATCGCAGGTGCTTCACCGACGATTTCCATCACTTGATCTTTTTGTTCAGGCTGCTGACCTTGACTTTCTTTACTGACACGACATGCACGTTGCACTTGCTCTATTGCATCATTGATATCAAATGGCTTTGGCAAATATTCAAATGCACCGCTGTGATAAGCCGAAACCGCACTATCTAAATCTGAGTGTGCCGTCATGATGATGACCGGCAGTTCTGGGTAGCTTTCTTTTATCTCTTCTAATAATGCAATGCCATCTTGTCCTGGCATACGCACATCCGACATGATCGCATCGGGTTGTACGCGCTTGAGTGCGACCATCACGCCTTCAGCGCTTTCAAAGCTACGCACGGAGATGCCCGCTTTAACAAATGCTTTTTCTAAAACCCATCGAATAGAGCGATCATCATCAATCACCCAAACTGTATTGTCATGTTCCGACACGTTGTTCTTCCTGTTGCTCTGTTGCCAATGACACATCGAGTGGCAACAAAATCGAAAACACGGTTTTACCGGGTTCACTTTGGAACTCGATCAAACCTTTATGTTGATTAACTAACTTCTGCGCTATAGATAGGCCTAAACCCATGCCTTCACCGGAGGTAACCATCGGTAAGAACAAGCTATCACTTAAGTCAGGCGGCACGCCCGGGCCGTTATCAATGATGTCGATTTGCGCAACCAGTCGATGAAGCACACCACCGATCGTAAAGTTACGCACCACGCGACTTTTCAAAATAATCTCGCCATCACCTTTTAATGCTTTTGCTGCATTACCTACGATATTCATCACCGACTGAATCAGTTGATCTAAGTCGCCTTCTATCTCAGGGATGCTTGGGTCGTAGTCCCGAATAATTTTAAGCTCACGATTTTTTGAATCCGCGAGGATTACCGAGCGCACACGCTCGAGTACTTGGTGAATACTGACCTCAGTAAAGTTTGGTCGCTTATTTGGTCCAAGCACGCGATCAACCAACGCCTGTAGTCGATCCGCTTCTTGAATAATCACATCAGTGTATTCACTCAATTCGGGATCGGTAAGTTCTGCCGCAAGTAATTGAGCAGCACCACGTAAACCACCTAATGGGTTCTTTATTTCGTGTGCTAAACCACGTACAAAATTACGCGTGGTAAGTAACTGTGAATTAAGTTGGTTTTCTCGCGTGATCCGCAATTGGCGATCAACCTGCTGCATCTCCATGACGGCCATCAAGCTATCTTCATCTTCATCATGAAAGGTCGAAAAGACATAATCAATTGTCTTGGCGCTTTGATCTGCCGCATTGAGTGCGACACCACGACGACTGATGATTTCTCCCTCAGCCAGATCGTTCAATAACTGCACCAAGTTGCGATGATCAAAGGTAATCCAATACGGCAGCTGCTGACCCAAGGTGTAACTAGAGCTCACCGCAAATAATGCTTCGGCCGGCGGATTCAAATACCGCACTCGACCGCGCACATCAAAGACCGCAATCGAAGTAGCCAGATGATCAAAGAGAGAGTTGTGTTGAGTATCCGACAGAACCATACAATTACTTCAGCAATAAGTGCGCCAACTTGGCTCACACCAAGAAGCGACTTTTTCTAGGTTTTTCATGTTCTGACGCCCAATATTCACTTAACAACTTAAGTAGACTACCACGCACACGCACCAATTTGGTGCGTGTGCGCATAAAAAAACCCGCGGTCGATGCCGCGGGCTTTCATATCGAAGATTCGATTAGGTATTACAAGCTGTAGTACATATCGAATTCGACTGGGTGAGTTGTCATACGCATGCGAGTGACTTCTTCCATCTTCAGAGCAATGAAACCGTCAATCAAATCGTCGTCAAATACACCGCCGGCTTTCAAGAAGTCACGGTCTTGATCCAATGCTTCCAACGCTTGATCCAAGCTATGACAAACCGTTGGGATTGCTGCTGCCTCTTCTGGCTCCAAGTCATACAAGTCTTTATCCGCTGCATCACCAGGGTGGATCTTGTTTTGGATACCGTCCAAACCTGCCATCATCATCGCGGTGAATGCGAAGTATGGGTTTGCTGTTGGATCAGGGAAACGTACTTCGATACGACGACCTTTAGGGTTCGATACGAAAGGAATACGAATCGATGCAGAACGGTTACGTGCTGAATAAGCCAACATAACTGGTGCTTCGAAACCTGGAACCAAGCGCTTGTAAGAGTTGGTTGAAGAGTTGGTGAATGCGTTCAATGCACGTGCGTGCTTGATGATGCCGCCAATGTAGAACAAAGCTGTTTCAGACAAGCCACCGTACAAGTCACCTGAGAACAAGTTCTTGCCATCTTTCGCCAAAGACTGGTGAACGTGCATACCTGAACCGTTGTCACCAACGATTGGCTTAGGCATGAAGGTTGCTGTCTTGCCGTAAGCGTGAGCTACATTCCAAGTACAGTACTTCTGGATTTGAACCCAGTCAGCGCGCTCAACCAAGGTTGAGAAACGAGTGCCGATTTCACACTGGTTAGCTGTTGCTACTTCGTGGTGATGAACTTCTACCGGAACGCCCATCTCCTCCATTGCGCCACACATTGCTGCACGCAAGTCGTGTGATGAATCAACTGGAGGTACTGGGAAGTAACCACCTTTAACACCTGGGCGGTGACCTGTGTTGCCGTCTGCATATACACGGTCAGTGTTCCAAGCGGCCTCTTCAGAATCGATCTTAACCATCGAACCTGACATGTCCGCACTCCAACGTACGTCGTCAAAGATAAAGAACTCAGGTTCTGGACCAAAGAATGCTGTGTCAGCGATGCCTGTCGACTTCAAGTACTCTTCGCCGCGCTTAGCAACAGAACGTGGGTCACGGTTGTAACCTTCCATAGTTGCTGGCTCAAGAATGTCACAACGCAAGTTCATGGTTGATTCATCAGTGAAGAGATCCATAACGGCAGTGTCAGCGTCTGGCATCAAGATCATGTCTGACTCGTTAATGCCTTTCCAGCCAGCGATTGACGAACCGTCAAACATCTTGCCTTCAGCAAACAAATCTTCATTAATTTCATGTGCAGGAAGAGTCACGTGTTGCTCTTTACCGCGGGTGTCAGTGAAACGGAAGTCAACCCACTTAACTTCGTTGTCCTTCATCATATTAAGGACGTCTTGTGCCGCCATTTCGATTCTCCAGTAAATGGTTTTAAACAATGGTTAGTTATGTCGTGCATGACGATCGAAAAGGCCATGACGAAATGTTTATTAATGTAGGCAGGTTTTGTGCCAACCTACTTTTTAAGCCGCACTTTTATATTGCGGTCAGAAAAGAGCGCATAGACTAGCGCAAAATGTGCTGTTTATTAACGGTTTTCAGCGGTTTTTTGCATCATTTTTGAATTTCTGCACACTGGCGAAGCAACAGGAAATTCGACGCTAGATGTAAAAACATATTCATGTGCACCAACTTGGTGCGACACGGGCTTTTTGTGTCCCAATTTGGTGCTTATCGGTATAAAAGGGCTACGCTGCGGTAATCCGGATTGTTCGAAACCGCCTGCTGTAATTGCTGCTTTAAGGCTTCGGTCTGCTCCAACGAGCTAAAGCTAGCAATCGGCAAAACCACCTCAATATCGATCCGGCCTGCCAGATAGTGCAGATTGATGTGATGACCGTCGAGTATGCCCGCCCATTGTTGATCGAGGTAGTCCAAGACCTTTTCACGCAACGGTAGGTTTCGGCTTGGTGGCGCCTCTTCATCATCCTCTGGATCAATATGTACAGTCACATCTTCGATCTCTTTAATCGCGCGCTTTAAGTGATCTTCCACCACCTGACTAATCATATGACCTTCGGATACCGTCAAGCGAGGACTGACTTGCACATGCACATCGGCTGCCGCTGTTGGGCCATGTCGACGTGTGCGCAACATATGAACAGAACGAACTCCGTCGATTTTGTTAATGATGCTGTAAGCCTTCTCAACCAATTCAGCATCGAGTGACGAGTCGACCAGTTCTTGCAACGCATCCCATCCTAACGACCAACCAATCTTTAAGATCATCAGTGCGACCAAGATGGCTGCAATCGCATCAAGGTAAGGAATGCCTAACATCATGCCGCCAACACCGATCAACACAACAACCGATGAGATGGCATCTGTACGGTGATGCCATGCGTTAGCTTTTAATAATTCTGAGTCGTATTGTTTAGCAACGGCTAAGGTGTACCAATACAAAACTTCATTCGCCACAATCGAAAACGCCGCAGCCCATAAGGCAATCTTTCCAGGCGCTTCAACATGATCATCGAGCAAATGAATCATCGCATCCCACGCAATCCCTAACGCCACAAGTACTAATAAAATACCGAGCGCCAGCGTTGCTGCTGTTTCAAAACGACCATGTCCATACGGGTGTTGTTCGTCTGGCTCTTCATGCGCATGTTGTGCGACGAAATATACGAGCGCATCGGATAACAAATCTGATACCGAATGCAATCCGTCAGCTATTAATGCAGCAGAATTCGATATGAAGCCCACGACAAGCTTCACAATCGACAAAATAATGTTAACGATCGCACTGACTAAAGAGACACGTTGAGTGGCTTTTTTACGCGCTGTTAAATGCTCACTCATACTGATTCACCAACTCGCACAACGACAATAAAATCATCTTCGTCTTCACGAATCTCAATCACTTCATGTCCGTTAATACGACACCATGCGGGTATATCATTCACTACACCAGGGTCAGTACAAATAGCTTCAACAACATCGCCAGGCATTAATGTCGCGACATGATCCTGCACGCGTATAACCGGCATCGGACATAACAAGCGCTGACAATCTAAGGTGCTTTTTTCACTCATCTTTTATAGCACCCACGCTTTATCGATATCATCAGGATGCATCGGCTTCACTGATAACTGATGAACGTCACCATTAGTATTAATGTAATCAAAATCGACCTGTTTGGCATCTCGACCTTGGCTATATCGTGCGGCGATCTGTGCTGAGAGCATCAGATCATCTTCACTCAGCTCGCCATCAATTAAGGTCCATGGGCCACCATGACTGGTGATCACCAACGAAGGATATTGTTTGCGATAACCACGCATAAATTTTGTTTCGCCAGCTTCGCGCGCAATGATCAATTTAAAGTTTGGCTTTGGGCGTACATGACGACCGACTTTCAGAAGCATAATGTCGTCGAGCTCATAACGCTTTTCGCCGCGCGACTGCCACATATCTGACAACTTGACGGAATACTGCTCATCGGTAAGGAAACAACAGCCGCCAGCCGGTTGCGCATAGTCGTCGAAACCAAACTTTTGAGCTAATGCCATCTGCGGTTTACGACTGCGGCCGTGAAAATCATAAAGCTGAGTACGATTCACCCAACCTTTTCGTTCTGGCAAGGTTTCAGGTAAGTTTTTTGCGCATAACGGGCGCAGCAGACGATCGTGAATACCCGATTCTTCTTGGATCACTGGCATGGTCGCTTTACGCTGAGATTTAGGCCGCTGACCGATCACTTCACCAGTGATAACGAAGTCAAAATCGTTCTTCTCGATCCAGTCATGCGCTTTCTTAACCATGAATATTTTACAGTCTAAACAAGGGTTTAGGTTCGATCCGTAGCCATGCTTGGGGTTAAAAACCACATCTTTATATTCTTCAACTATATCCACGATATGTAGTTTGATACCCAACCTTTCAGCCGACCAAAGGGCGTTATTTCTCTTCGGCTTATCTTTATCTTTTTGACGAATTGCATGGGTATGGCCTTCCACGCAGAAGCCGGTAAAAAAATTCACCCCTTCAACATGAATACCTTGCTCCTGAATCACTCGAGTCGCCAGTAGCGAATCTAAGCCTCCAGAGATTAATGCCAGTGCTTTGCGTTGTGTCATGCTTATGCCTATCGCGGTGACATCGTTGCCACAGAATCTTATGCGCGAATTTTAGTGACTTAGACGTTCGAATGTAAGGCGAGATATTTTCTAGAGCGTATATAATGATGAGTTTTAACGATTTTGATCGCTTTAGAGCCAACTATCATGAAACAAGCAGCGGACGTTTCGACGTTTCAGGGCCTAATTTTTGCCCTTCAGCAGTATTGGGCTGAGCAAGGTTGCGTCATCATGCAACCATACGACATGGAAATGGGCGCGGGCACCTTCCATACCGCGACCTTTTTACGCTCCATTGGACCTGAGCCATGGAATGCCGCTTATGTGCAGCCATCTCGTCGACCTACCGATGGTCGTTATGGCGAAAATCCAAATCGCTTACAGCACTACTATCAATTCCAAGTGGCGATGAAGCCATCACCTAAAAATATTCAAGAGCTTTACCTTGGCTCATTGGAAATGATGGGTATCGACACACTGACGCATGACATTCGCTTTGTTGAAGATAACTGGGAATCACCAACGCTTGGCGCTTGGGGCCTTGGTTGGGAAGTATGGCTTAATGGTATGGAAGTGACGCAGTTCACCTATTTCCAACAGGTCGGTGGTTTAGATTGTCGCCCAGTCACTGGCGAGATCACTTATGGCATCGAACGTATTGCCATGTACTTACAAGGCGTGGAATCGGTTTATGACCTAGTTTGGACTAACGGTCCCCAAGGTCCTGTGACCTATGGTGATGTCTTCCTACAAAACGAAGTTGAACAATCAGCCTATAACTTTGAGCACGCTGATGTGGACTTCCACTTTGCTTTGTTTGATCAATGCGAAAAAGAATCAAACAAACTGATTGAAGCCGGCTTACCTTTGCCAGCCTATGAGCAAGTGCTTAAAGCTTCACATGCCTTTAACTTACTCGATGCCCGCCATGCTATTTCAGTTACGGAACGTCAGCGCTATATCTTGCGTGTACGTGCTTTAGCCCGTGCAGTTGCTCAATCTTATTACGAGGCCCGTGAGCGTTTGGGCTTCCCGATGTTAGAGACCCCTCAAGGAAAGGTGAGCAATGGCTAACACCGCCGATTTGTTGTTTGAACTCGGTACTGAAGAGTTACCACCCGTTGCGTTACGAAAGCTATCAAATGCGCTAACGAATGAATTTGTTAATGGCCTTGCTGCAGCCAGCTTGGCGCATGGTGAGGTTAAGTCATATGCAGCGCCTCGTCGCCTCGCCTTATTCATTAAGGATGTTGAAGTACAGCAGGCTGATCGTGATGTTGAGCGTCGTGGCCCTGCGGTTAAAGCCGCGTTTGATACGGATGGCAATCCGACTAAAGCGGCTGAAGGCTTTGCTCAATCATGCGGCACAACCGTTGATCAATTACAGCGCATCGAGACACCTAAAGGCGAATGGCTTGCGTATCAAATGCACGAGGCAGGGCAAGCGGCGAGCGAGCTACTGCCAGCTATCGCTGAAAATGCACTGAATAAATTACCCATACCTAAGCGTATGCGTTGGGGCTCATCAGAGGCACAGTTTGTTCGACCTGTGCATTGGTTGGTTTTCTTATTAGGTAACGACGTGGTTAATTGCAGCATCCTAGATGCAACCTCTGGTCGTACAACTTATGGCCATCGCTTCCATCATCCCGATGCGATCGAAATTAAAGCGCCTGACACCTATGCTGACCAATTGTTAAATCCTGGTTATGTCATTGCAGACTTTGATCAACGTAAAGCAAAGGTTAAAGCGCAAGTTGAAGAAACCGCTGCTTCACTTAATGGCATCGCTGAGATGGATGATGACCTTCTTGAAGAAGTCACCGCATTGAATGAATGGCCTATCCCGGTTGCTGGCGAATTTGAAGAACGCTTCCTAGAAGTTCCTCATGAAGCGCTTGTTTCAACCATGAAGAGTAACCAAAAGTACTTCCCTGTTTTCAATGCAAAGCATGAATTGATGAATCATTTCATCACGCTTGCCAACATTGAAAGTAAAGACCCTGCCATGATCAAAGCCGGTAACGAGCGTGTTGTTCGTCCTCGTCTGGCAGATGCCATGTTCTTCTGGCAACAAGATGGCAAGAAGAAACTTGAAGACCATATCGAGCGTTTAAAAACCGTTGTCTTCCAAAAGCAGCTTGGCAGCATGTATGACAAGTCAGAGCGTGTCGCTGATTTAGCTGAACATATCGCTAAGGCGATTGATGGTGATATCGCGAAAGCAAAACGCGCCGGCCAGTTAAGTCGTTGTGACTTGATGACAGAGATGGTTTACGAATTTGGTGATATGCAAGGCATCATGGGTCGATATCAAGCTCAGCGTGATGGTGAAGATGCTGAGATTGCACAGGCAATGGATGAGTTCTATATGCCGCGCTTCTCTGGTGATCAGCTACCTCAAACTAAAACAGGTATTGCGATTGCTCTAGCAGAACGTATAGACACTCTTGTCGGTATCTTCGGCATTGCTATGAAACCAACTGGCGACAAAGACCCTTTCGCTTTACGTCGTGCCGCACTAGGTGCGCTTCGTATTATTCGAGAGCATCAACTGCCATTAAATATTCGTGACTTGCTCACAAAAGCATCTAACAATTTGTCGAGCAACATTACAGAAACGTCAGCCGTTGATGATGTTGAAAGCTTTATGTTTGATCGCCTAAAAGTTTTATATGCCGACCTTGGTGTCAGTGTTGATACTTATGAAGCCGTACTTGCGGTTAAGCCAACAACCTTAACTGATTTTGATCAGCGCATTAACGCGGTAACTGAATTCCGCGACTTACCAGAAGCTGAAGCATTGGCTGCGGCGAACAAGCGCATTAGTAACTTACTTAAGAAAGTTGAGGGCGATCTTTCATCTTCAATCGATACCAAGCTATTTGATGTTGATGCTGAATCTGCTCTTCATCAAGCCATGCAAGATGCAACCTCATTAGCCACACAAGCCATGGCATCGTCAGCTTACTCTGATGCTCTCAAAGCGTTATCGACTTTGCGATCACCGGTTGATGCTTATTTCGATCATGTGATGGTTATGGCTGATGATGCTGCAGTTAAAGCTAATCGCTTAGCGATACTTGGTCAGTTGCAATCGGCTTTCTTACAAGTTGCTGATATCGGTTTATTACAACCGCAGCAATAAATATGATCTTTATTCGATCGGTCATTTACTTTCTCTTCATGGTGATCTCTGTGATCATCCATGGTGGCCTGATCGCTTTATTGGGTTGGCTGTTACCGCAGAGTTATTCAGATTGGCTTGCCACTGCTTGGGGCCGTGTCAATCTTGTCGCTATGCGCTGGCTGTGTAATCTTGATATGAACATAGAAGGTTGGGAAAACATTCCACAAGAAGGCGCGGGCATCATCATGTCCAAGCATCAATCAACTTGGGAAACTATTTCACTGCGCGGCTTATTCCCGATTCATCAATCTTGGATTTTGAAGAAAGAATTGATGCAAATTCCAATTTTTGGTTGGGCATTACATTTCACCCGTTCTATTCCTATCGATCGTAGTGCAGGTCGTAAAGCACTCAAGATGGTGGTTGACGATGGTCTGAAGCGACTAGATCAAGGCCGCCTAATTGTTGTTTTTCCTGAAGGGACACGTACAGCGCCGGGAGAGCGTCAGAAGTACAGCGCTGGTGGAGCTATGTTGGCTGAGAAATCAGGTTTACCGGTAATCCCGATCGCGCATAATGCCGGCGTTTATTGGAAAAGACGTGGTGTGAAGAAGTATCCGGGCACGATTCAAGTCCGTGTTGGTATGCCCATTCCAACCGAAGGCCGCAAAGCCTCTTCCATCATGAAAGACGTTGAAGACTGGATTGAAGGTCAAATGGAAACGCTGTAAAGGCGATAAATATAAAGTAAGTGAGCGAACACTTACTTTATATTTTATTTATTTATAAGTACTTACATTTTGCAGTGCAATAACCGCCGCTTGTTTCTATAACCTGTGGATAACTCTGTGGGTAAGCGCTTAGGTTTTAGATGTCGATGTTCTCGACCATCAAAGCATTCTTCTCGATAAACTCTCGACGAGGCTCCACCAAATCACCCATCAAGGTGGTGAAGATTTCATCTGAGCCAACGGCATCTTCGATACTCACCTGCAACAATCGACGATTGCTTTGGTCCATGGTGGTTTCCCAAAGTTGTTCTGGGTTCATCTCACCCAAACCTTTATAGCGTTGGATATGTTGACCGCGTTTTGCTTCATCCATCAACCAAGTTAAAGCTTCTTCAAAACTCTTCACCGGTTGCTGTTTATCGCCACGCATGACATAAGCATCTTCTGCTAAGAAATCAATTAACTGATCACTCATCTCGGCAATCTTTTGATAGTCAGCACTATGGAAGAAATCGGTCGGCATTTCCTTCTGATTCGCGATGCCATGTGTCCAACGTTCAATAACTAATCGTTCTGAATGTTCTTCATCAGCGGCAATGCGCTTCAAGGTGTAATGATCTGATACACCACCTTCAGCTTGCAGACGACCTTCCAAATCAGCAATCCATGCATCAAACTTCGTTGCATCTGCCATCAAAGCATCATCAACGCGCGGCATGTATAACAAATGTTGCATCAATTGATCATCAAAGCGCTTACCTAATCGTCGTTGGATTGCCGAGACCGCCACATAATCTGTCGCCAATGTATCCAATGCACTTTCTGCTAATGCGGGTGCGCCATTGTTTACAAATAACTGGGCGCCATCCAATGCAGTTCTTAACAGATAAGCATTCAGTGCTTGATCATCTTTGATGTAAGTTTCTTGCTTACCTTTTTTCACTTTATACAAAGGTGGTTGAGCAATATAGATATGTCCACGTTCAATTAAAGCTGGCATCTGACGGTAGAAGAAGGTCAAGAGCAAGGTCCGAATGTGTGCACCATCGACATCAGCGTCGGTCATGATGATGATGCGGTGATAACGTAACTTCTCTACATCAAACTCTTCGCGTCCAATACCGCAACCTAATGCAGTGATCAAAGTGCCAACTTCTGCAGAAGACAGCATTTTGTCAAAACGCGCTTTTTCTACGTTTAGTATTTTACCTTTGAGTGGCAAGATAGCTTGGGTTCGACGGTCACGACCTTGCTTCGCTGAGCCGCCCGCAGAATCACCCTCCACCAGGTAAAGCTCTGATAATGAAGGATCTTTTTCCTGACAGTCGGCTAATTTACCTGGCAAACCCGCAACATCTAGCACCCCTTTACGGCGTGTCATTTCACGCGCTTTACGTGCCGCCTCTCGAGCACGAGCGGCCTCTATCATTTTGCCAGCAATGTTTTTCGCTTCGGCTGGATTCTCAACTAAGAACTCTGATAGCTTTTCATTAACCAGTGACTCGACAACCGATTTCACTTCAGACGATACAAGCTTGTCTTTAGTTTGAGAAGAGAACTTTGGATCAGGCACTTTAACCGACACAATCGCGGTCAATCCTTCACGTGCATCATCGCCTGAGGTCGCGACTTTTTGTTTCTTAGCTAAACCTTCTGACTCGATGTAGTTATTCAACGTACGAGTCAATGCTGCACGAAAACCAGCTAAGTGTGTTCCACCATCACGTTGTGGAATGTTGTTCGTAAAGCAATAAATGTTTTCTTGGTAAGACTCATTCCACTGCATAGAAACCTCTACGCCAACATCATTTCGCTCTGATGTCATATGGAAAACCGTTTGATTCAACGGTGTCTTGTTACGGTTTAAGTGTTCAACGAAAGCTTTGATACCGCCTTCATACTCAAACACATCAGCTTTATCTGAACGCTCATCACTCAGTGCAATACGAACGCCTGAGTTTAGGAAAGACAATTCACGTAAACGCTTTGAGAGAATTTCGTAGTGGAATTCAACGTCAGAGAAGATTGTCTTACTTGGTTTGAAGCGAACTCGCGTACCAGTTTTATCAGCATCACCTACTACTGCGAGTGGTTCTTGAGGATCACCTAAACGGTAATGTTGTTGGTGTTTTTTTCCCTCACGGTAAATAGTCAGTTCCAATTCATCCGATAATGCATTTACAACTGAGACACCGACACCGTGCAAACCACCTGAGACTTTGTAAGAGTTATCGTCAAACTTTCCGCCCGCGTGTAGCACGGTCAAAATAACTTCTGCTGCAGAGCGACCTTCTTCTTCGTGGATACCTACCGGGATACCACGACCATTATCGGCTACGCTGACAGAACCATCGGTATGGATGATGACGGTGATTTCAGTGCAGTGCCCCGCAAGCGCTTCATCAATGGAATTATCGACAACCTCGAACACCATGTGGTGCAAACCGGTGCCGTCATCGGTGTCACCAATGTACATACCTGGGCGCTTTCTAACGGCATCCAGTCCCTTAAGAACTTTGATGGAACTCGTATCGTATTGATTACCGTCAGCCATAGTTTAGGGCCTCTCATTTAAGACGGTTTATTGTATCTCAAAATCGCATTTTTAGTAGCTTTTTATGACGGTTCCACGTGAAACATGAATAGTATTAACTGACTGATTTAATTCGGGAATTTCAGCTTCAGTTAAGCTCACAATAATCATTTGTGGATACAAGTCTTTGCCGGCTGAAATAAGACGATTTTTATTCGTCTCATCGAGCTCTGCTGGTAGATCATCTATTAATAAAATGCCCGCACTCAAACCTGAATCAATTCGGTAGCGGGTCTGAGCAAAATGCATCGCCGCCACAAGCATTTTAAGCTGTCCTCTTGAGAGTTTTCGGCTTGAACGCTTACCTCCCGCCTTAATAACTAAATCTGCCCTGTGAGGGCCTACACTGGTGAATTTGCGCTTTCGATCGGTTTCTAAGTTCTTTTTCAACGCATCAAGAAACGATAACTCGTCCGACCAACCGCGTTGATATGAGAATTTAACTTCAATATCAAGATTCCAATCGTTCAATTGATCTTCTATGTAAGTAATTAATCGCTTTAAGTATAAATACCGTCTTTGTTGAATTTCTGATCCGTATTCGACTAATTGTTGATCCCAAGTCGTTGCATTCTGATTTTGTTTCAGACTGGCATTTCGCTGATCCAAGGCTCGGTGGTATTTTTGAACAATCGATAAATAATCATGTTCCACGTGAAACAATCCATTATCGATAAAGGCTCTTCTTCCTTCTGGCTCGTCAGTAATAAGTCCTTGTGGATCTGGCCCTATCCATTCAATAGGTAAAAGATGAATGATATCAGAGCGCCGTTTCGCTGTTTCACCATCCAATTTGATGAGGGTGTTTTGATTGTCTTGCTGCAAACCCAAACGATGGTTTTCTCTGCCCTTTCCTAAGAACTCAGTAAAAAGCTGGTACTGAGTTTGACCATCTTTGATTAAGGGTGAGATTTCTCGATGTCGAAAACTCCGACCTCGAAAAAGTAAGTAAATCGCTTCTAATACTGTTGTCTTGCCAGACCCATTGTCACCAACAATTAAATTAAGTCCTGATGTCAGAGCAATATCTGCATCATCAAAACTTCTTAAATTGGATAGGACAAGTCGTTTCAACATAGGGAAAAAAAGGGGCTCAAGGCCCCTTTCTCAACTTATTAGACTCTTAGAGACGCATTGGCATAATGACGTAACGTGAATCGGATGTATCACTTGGGGTTACCAAAGTACTTGAATTAGAATCCACAACAGCAAATGCCACTGTCTCAGTTCCAATAACAGAGAGAACATCCAGCAAATAACCCACATTAAAACCTATTGTCATTTCTGGGCCTGTATATTGAATTTCTACCTCTTCCTCTGCTTCATCTTGCTCAGGGTTGTGAGCTTGTAGATGTAAAAGGTTTTCGGTCAAACGGAAACGAATACCACGGTACTTTTCATTGGACAAAATAGAGGTCCGTGTCAAAGCTTGCTTCAGTATCTCTTTATCTGCAGCAATTGGATGTGTTTCACCTTGAGGCATAACGCGCTCGTAATCTGGGAAACGGCCATCAATCAATTTCGATGTGAATGATGTATCACCCATGGTGATTCGTACATGACTATTACTAATATCAACTGTGATTTCATCATCACTATCTGTGAGTAAACGACTCAATTCGATAACCGCTTTGCGTGGCAGAATGACCTGCATATCTTTGCTAACAGACACATTAAAGTCAGCATCACACAAAGCTAAACGGTGCCCATCTGTTGCCACTGTACGTAATTGGCCTGATTTAATTTCAAACAACAATCCGTTTAAGTAGTAACGAACATCTTGTTGCGCCATGGCAAAGGATGTTTGATCAATAAGACGTTTAAAAACAGATTCTGGACAAGTAAAAGATTCACTCGCTGCCGAAGGTTCAATGGTTGGATAATCACGAGCAGCCAACATACCCATGCTGTAACGACCACGACCTGATTTCAAAACAACCTTTTCGCCATCAACATCTAATGTGATATCAGCTCCTTGTGGAAGGGCTTTACAGATATCAATCAGTTTTCGAGCTGGTAATGTGAACTCAATATCAGTTGAGAGTTGTGCAGAAGCAGAGGTGGTTAACTCAACCTCTAAATCTGTAGCTGTAATATTTAAACGATTATTACTGCCTGTAATCAAAATATTAGCCAAGATAGGGAGCGTTTGACGTCGTTCAACCACATTGCCGACCATCAACAATGGCTTCAACAAATCATCTCGATTCGCTTGGATTTTCATTTTTTCCTTATCCCCTTTTCTTTAAATTAAATAAGTAATTTATAGAATTTTATTATTATTTTTAAGCTTGGGTATAACTGCCAAAAATAATAAATTTTCTATAATTTTCAATTACTTAAAATAAAAATGCCGTGATTAAAAGTGCTCAAATTGTTCTGTGTAGCATGTGTATCAATTGTGGATAACTTATACATTTTTGGTTTTGCTTGTTTTGTTCAAAAGTTATCAACATCAGCTACTCAGGGTTCTTAACAGGTTGTTAAAATCTTCCGCTACATGGATGTCAGATTCTCGTAATTCAGCAATTTTTCTTGTCGCGTACAACACCGTTGTATGGTCGCGCCCACCGAAAGAATCGCCAATCTCTGGAAGACTATGATTGGTTAATTCCTTTGCTAACGCCATGGCAATCTGGCGTGGTCGTGCAACAGTACGACTGCGTTTACTCGACAATAAATCGGAAACACGAATTTTGAAATATTGCGCGACGGTTTTTTGAATATTTTCCAAGGTGATCAATCGAGCTTGTGCATCAATCATGTCGCGAAGCGCTTCTTGTGCAAAATCAACTGTCACTGCCCTACCCGTAAATTGTGCATTTGCATTTATACGACGTAATGCGCCTTCTAATTCACGAATGTTTGATCGCACATGTTTCGCAATGAAAAAAGCAACTTCACTTGGGAGCTCTAATCGGAATAGCTGCATTGCTTTACTCATTAAGATTGCAACGCGAGTTTCTAAATCTGGCGGTTCAATTGAGACCGTCAAGCCCCAGCCAAAGCGAGATTTAAGCCTATCCTCAAGACCTTCTACTTCTTTTGGAAAACGATCTGAGGTCAAAATGATTTGTTGACGGGATTCAAATAAGGCATTGAAAGTATGGAAGAATTCTTCCTGTGAATGTTCTTTACCGGCGAAAAATTGCACATCGTCAATCAGTAAAGCATTAACGCTACGCATACGCTTTTTAAATTCATCAATCTTATTGTGCTGCAGCGCTTTAACCATCTCGGCAACAAAACCTTCAGAGTGCATATAAAGCACTTTGGCTGCTGGATTGTCACGTTTGATCAGATTACCAACAGCGTGCATAAGGTGCGTTTTACCTAGGCCTACGCCACCATAAATATACAAAGGGTTATAGGCTTTACCAGGATTCTCACCGACTTGAATGCCTGCAGCACGAGCAAGCTGGTTTGACTTACCTTCAACAAATGAATCAAACGTAAAGTCGATATTGATTGTCTCAGGTTCTTCAATCACGGGCTCAGGAACTGGCTTGTTCGTAGAAATAGGCGCCGATGAGGCAATCACCGGTTGATTGATGGCTTTTGCCAAACTGCCTATTTCAAGTGTGATTTTGGTTGCTTCTTGATTAGGGACATCTTGGAGATAGCTTTGAAGCAAAGAGAGATAGTTCTTTTTAACCCAATCTAGAACAAAGGCATTAGGCGCCATAAGGCGAAGATGTAAAGGTTCTTCGTGACATTGCAGGGGACTTATCCACGTGTTGAACTGTTGTTCCGGGATGTCTCGGCTTAGTCGATCAGCTAATGCAGGCCAAATATTGATGGCGAAAGTCCAAAGTAAAAGAATTATTAGAGTTATTTTAGGGATTAGATGATAACCATAAAACAAAGAGTTATCCACATTAGAATATTATGACAGCAAGCATTTAACAGTTAGTGTACACTTACTTACTGATTTATCCACACGGTAACAAGTTCTACGTTAAGGTGGCTTTGGAAAGGCACTAATTAACAAGCAAAACTTTTGACAAATGATGTTGTATACCGTATCTTCTCGCGCCTTTCTAGGTCTAGCAATGCAAGACCCATTTCAATTGAATGATTTATCGACGGGAATCCGGTCATGAAACGTACTTTTCAACCAAGTAATTTGAAGCGTGTTCGCACTCACGGTTTCCGTGCGCGTATGGCAACTAAATCAGGCCGTAAAATCTTGAATGCACGTCGTGCTAAAGGTCGCGCTCGTTTAGTACCTTAAGCCAATTTAAGAGTGGAGGGGCTTGATGTCCCATCAGTTCACTCTAGACCAACGCTTACTAACATCGGCTGACTTTCAACGGGTATTTGATAACCCGCTGAAGTCGGCCGATTCGTTTTTTACGGTTCTTGCAAAAAAACGTTCGGAAGGTTGTCATTGTCGATTAGGTTTAGCGATTGCGAAAAAACAACTGAAGAGGGCGGTCGACCGAAATCGCATCAAGCGTCTAATCCGAGAAACCTTTCGCCAAGAACCATCATTTGAAGATAAAGCGATCGATATTATTGTGATGACACGACACTCGGTGCGTGCAAAGACAAACGCTGAACTTCAACAATCCTTACAACAGTTGTTTGCGCAAGTCCTTTCTAAACTTGATCAAGCATGACACTGGGCGACGAGTAGCTTAAACTCGCGAACCATCTTTAACAGCAACCAACATCATTAGGCTGTATTCAATGGACAATATTCGTTTGCTGCTTTTTATGGCTTTGGCATTCATCACATTATTATTGTGGGAGGCATGGCAAGCTGATTACGTTTTACCAAAGCAACAATCTACGCCAGTTGCGCAATTAAACAATGCGGCTGATGTGCCCGTAGCAAATACGAACGACTCACCGAGCTTACCCCAGGCTTCAATGCCAACCATTGGGAGTGTAGACCCAGCCACGGCACCTAAGTTAGTGCATGTCGTTACGGACACGCTGGATGTGTATATCAGTTCAGTGGGCGGTTCAATTATCGATGCCAAGCTCAATAAGTATCCAGTTTCAATAGATCAGCCTGATATCAAATATCACTTAATGAGTGAGCGCATGAGCGATTACTTCATCGCACAGTCGGGCTTACTTGCTGCAGATGCTGAGCGTACGCCAAACCACACATCGACCTTTGCAGCGTCTCAGGCCAGTTATCGCATGGCTGATGATGCCAATGACTTAGTGGTTGATTTGCAGTGGGCAAGTAAAGACGGCTTGGTTGTAACTAAGCGCTACACCTTTACTCGCGGCAAACATGCGGTGAAGCTTGAGCACATTATTAATAATGGTTCATCAAGCGCTTGGACCGGTCGTGATTATCGTCAGTTGAAACGTGGCGAACCTACCGATAGTGGCAACGTCCTGATGTACACCTATACGGGTGGCGCAATTTATGACCAAGTCGACAAATATCAAAAGTATGATTTTGACGAACTAGCATTACAGAAAGTTGATAGAGATGTATCAGATGGTTGGATCGCGATGATTCAGCATTATTTCCTCGGCGCAATCATTCCTAATCGTGGTGAGTTGCAACACTTTTATAGTAAAGCCGCAGGCGCTCAATATGTGTTGGGCACTTACTCACAACCAAAAAATGTGGCCCCAGGCCAAACGTCTAGTTTCGATGGACAGCTATTTATTGGACCCAAGCTTCAATCAGAACTTGAGTTGCTAGCAGGAGGGCTCGATTTAACCGTTGATTACGGTTGGTTAGTTTTCATTGCTAAGCCAATGCATGTCGTATTGGAATGGATTAACGATTTTGTACAAAACTGGGGATGGACCATCATCATCTTCACCATTTTGATTAAGTTAGTTTTCTACAAGCTTTCCGAAACCAGTTATCGCTCTATGGCGAACATGCGTAAGTTAACGCCACGTATTCAAGCACTGAAAGACCGCTTTGGTGAAGACAAGCAGCGCATGCAGAAAGAGATGATGGAGATCTATAAAAAAGAAAAGGTGAATCCACTTGGTGGTTGTTTGCCGATGCTGATTCAGATCCCATTCTTTATTGCACTTTACTGGGTACTACTCGAAAGCGTTGAATTGCGCCAAGCACCATGGATTCTATGGATTGATGACTTAGCGGTAAAAGATCCTTACTACGTGTTGCCTGTGATCATGGCGGTCTCGATGTTTGTGCAACAAAAGCTTAACCCTCAGCCACCTGATCCAATGCAACAGAAAATTATGATGTATCTGCCATTAGTATTTGGTGTGATGTTTGCCTTCTTCCCAGCAGGTTTGGTGTTGTACTGGGTATTTAATAACCTGTTATCGATTGCACAGCAGTATGTGATTACTAAACGCATCGAAGCAGGGGAGCCAGCTTAAGGACGCCGCTTGAGTGAACACGCAACCGATACAATAGCGGCTGTTATAACGCCACCTGGGCGAGGTGGCGTTGGCATCGTTAGACTTTCGGGTCCATTATCTTTTTCCATCGCAAAGCATGTGGCATCTAAAGTGCCTGAGCCTCGCATGGCACACTATGGTCCCTTTATAGATCACGATGAGTCGTTAATCGATAATGGCATCTTGCTTTGTTTTAAAGCACCACATTCTTATACCGGTGAAGATGTTGTTGAATTCCAGGCACATGGTGGGCCAGTTGTTTTAGATCGATTGCTCCAACGATGTATTACAGGTGGCGCGCGTCTAGCTAATGCTGGTGAATATACCGAGCGTGCATTTCTTAATGACAAGATTGACCTTGCTCAAGCTGAAGCCATTGCAGACTTGATTGATGCAGAAACCACCGCTGCAGCAAAACTTGCCGCACGTTCTTTACAAGGCGAGTTTTCAGAACGCATACATGACTTAGTAAGTTCGCTGACACATTTACGGATGTACGTTGAAGCTGCGATTGATTTCCCAGAAGAAGAAATCGACTTTCTTTCTGATGGTAAGGTCGCGGGCGATGTTGAATTACTCATCGAACAAGTAGAGGCCTTGCTTGCAGCAGCTAATATCGGTCGAGTGATGCGTGATGGCATGACTTTAGTGATAGCAGGACGTCCGAATGCGGGCAAATCAAGTTTGCTTAATGCGCTGGTGGGCAATGAAAGCGCGATCGTAACGGACATCCCTGGAACCACACGAGATGTGGTTAAAGAGCAGATCCAAATTGATGGTATGCCACTACACCTTATTGACACTGCGGGCTTGCGCGATAGCAGTGATGTTGTTGAGCAGATAGGTATTCAACGTGCTCATGATGCGATTGCACAAGCGGATCGTATTTTGTGGGTTTATGACGGTGATGCTGATCCTGAGCATCTTTCATTTAAAGAATCAAGCTTGCCGCCACATGTGCCGGTCACGTTTTTGCACAATAAAGCAGATAAGACTGGGCGCACGATTGGTTTGGATGTGAACAATGAAGTGTTTGCGGTCAGTGCTAAGCAGGGCGAGGGCATCGTTGAGCTTAAAGCTTACCTCAGACAAACCATGGGGCTAGAACAAACCACGCAAGGTGAGTTCTTAGCGCGTCGTCGTCATATCGATGCGATTGAACGCGCCTTAGAACATATTCGTACAGGCAAGATAGCATTGTATGAAGGGCTTGCTGGCGAATTGATGGCTGAAGATCTTCGTCAGGCGCAGTTGGCACTATCTGAGATTACCGGCGAGTTCAGTGCTGATGACTTACTCGGTGAAATATTCGCCGGCTTTTGTATTGGTAAGTAATAGTGCGTATCGGGTTCTTCGATTCAGGCATAGGTGGCTTAGCATTACTTGAAGCAGCACTAAAGATTTTCCCGAAAAATCAGTATGTGTATTTCGCAGATAACGCTTTTGCGCCTTATGGCGATAAAACCGAACACGAGATTAAGCAGCGTTGTTTAGCGATCCTAGGATATTTTGAATCACTAAATGTCGAAGCAATCGTTGTGGCATGCAATACCGCAACCGCTATCGCCATCGATGAGATGCGAGCAAAAACTACATTACCCATCATTGGCGTTGAGCCCGCGATAAAGCCAGCGGCTCTCTCGGAACAAACTGAGGTCGCCGTGCTCGCCACAAAAGCAACGCTACTGAGCGAGCGTTACAAAAAACTCAAAGCAAAATACGACGGTAAAGGGATTTATGAATCAGCGTGTGCCGGCTGGGTAACTGCTTTGGAAGAGAATCATCGTGAACACTGGCCAAGCCTTTTGGAAGCGCCTTTGAGTGAGATCAAAGAAAACCATGTGAGCCATATTGTGTTGGGCTGCACGCATTACATTGGTCTTAAGGATCGAATTCAAGACTACTTTGGCTACGACTTAACGTTCTATGAACCAACGTCAGGCGTAATGCAGCGAATGAAACACATTTTGGGCGAAAGCCTAGGGGACTCAACTCAGGTATTGGATGTGCAGTTGATGGCGACAAGCTCGACAGATCGACTTGAGGAGTGGGCAATCAGCAAAAGCCTCAAAAAGCACAGCGTTTCTGTCATCGATTTGTGACATGACGCGACCTAAATGCTTGTTTAAACTATAACTTCACACTTTTTAGCGACGAATCCATGTTTCACGCAGATCATTATGCAGTCATTGTTGTAGGCGGAGGTCATGCCGGTACCGAGGCGGCCTTGGCATCTGCGCGCATGGGCCAAAAAACCTTATTGCTCTCTCATAACATCGACACATTAGGTGCAATGAGCTGCAACCCTGCAATTGGCGGTATTGGTAAAGGCCATCTGGTCCGGGAAGTGGATGCGCTAGGCGGCTTGATGGCCAAAGCGGCTGACCGTGGCGGCATTCAATTCCGCACCTTAAATTCGCGCAAAGGGCCTGCGGTTCGCGCGACACGGGCACAAGCAGATCGCGCTTTATACAAAGCGGCTGTTCGTGCGGCACTGGAAGAACAAGAAAACCTCGATCTATTTCAACAAGCCGTTGATGACTTGATTGTTGAAAATAGTCGCGCTGTGGGCGTGACTACACAGATGGGATTGAATTTTAGAGCTGACACCGTGGTCCTTACCGTCGGAACCTTTTTAGGCGGGCGTATTCACATCGGCTTAGAAAATTACCAAGGCGGCAGAGCAGGGGATCCACCCGCTAACGCTTTATCACAGCGCCTACGTGAACAACCTTTTACGGTAGAACGATTAAAAACTGGCACGCCGCCGCGAATTGATAAGCGCTCGGTAAACTTCAGCGTGTTGGAAGAACAGCCAGGCGATAACCCAGAGCCCGTGTTTTCGTTCATGGCGGATCGCAGTTGGCACCCACAACAAATTCCGTGTCACATCACTCGAACCAATCAACAAACGCACGACATCATTCGCGGTGGAATGGATCGCTCTCCAATGTATACCGGCGTGATTGAAGGCGTTGGCCCAAGATACTGCCCATCGATTGAAGATAAGGTGGTGCGATTTGCGGATAAAGAGTCGCATCAAATCTTTATTGAACCAGAAGGCCTAACCAGTAATGAGCTATATCCAAACGGCATTTCAACCTCATTACCGTTTGATGTTCAGTGGGAGCTCGTGCGCTCAATGAAAGGCTTTGAGCAAGCGCGTATAACGCGCCCTGGTTATGCCATCGAGTATGACTTTTTTGATCCGCGTGAACTGAAGTCGTCACTAGAAACTAAACACATTGAAGCCTTGTTCTTCGCGGGACAAATCAATGGTACGACCGGTTACGAAGAAGCCGCAGCACAAGGTTTGTTAGCCGGTACAAACGCGGCACTTAAAGCACAAGACAAAGAGGCATGGTGCCCGCGTCGCGATGAAGCCTATCTGGGTGTGCTAGTTGATGACTTGATTACGCGTGGTACGCAAGAGCCGTATCGAATGTTCACAAGCCGCGCTGAATATCGTTTGATGCTTCGAGAAGATAACGCTGACTTGCGGTTAACCGAAAAAGGCCGAGAACTGGGTTTGGTTGACGATCAACAATGGCTCTTCTTTGAAGAGAAACGTGAAGCAATTGTAAAAGAGCAGCAACGCCTTAAAGAGACTTTCGTTCGCCCGAATGACTTAAGTGTTGAACAAGCATATGAATTACTTGGCGATGAGCTGCGTAAAGAAACGCGAGCCATTGAATTAATTGCGCGACCAAAAAGTGATTACGCGAAAGTGACCTCGCTTAATGTTGTCGGTCCAATGCACATTGAAGAGCCTTGGGCGGAGCAAGTGCGTGAACAAGTTGAGATACAAGCCAAGTACTCTGGATATATCAACCGCCAAGTGGCAGAAGTTGAGAAATCAAAAACGGCTGAATCGGTTTCGTTACCAGAGGATATCGATTACGCCTTAGTGAAAGGATTATCAGCTGAGCTGACAGAAAAGTTAGCGCGCTTACGTCCACAAACAATAGGTCAAGCTGGTCGTATCCCTGGTATTACGCCAGCCGCCTTATCACTATTACTCATTCACCTCAAAAAACGATCTGCATAAAAGAGAAGACCCGTGCTTATTCTTATCTCACCGGCAAAGAAACTGGATTACGACACACCTGTAGAAAGCAAGCTAAGTACTAAGCCTGAGTTCTTGAAAGACTCACAAGTATTGATTGATCACCTGCGTCAGTTTTCTTCAATGGATCTTGCCGAGCTTATGAAGCTCAGCATGAATCTGGCAGAGCTAAATTTTGACCGCTATGCCGAGTGGACACCAAAGATCACAAAGAAAAATGCTAAGCAAGCATTACTCGCGTTTAAGGGTGATGTGTATGCCGGTATGGATGCCGAAAGTTTTTCAGAAGATGATTTAACTTATGCACAAGAACATTTGCGTATTCTGTCTGGGTTATATGGTTTGCTTAAGCCGATGGATTTAATGATGGCGTACCGCTTAGAAATGGGAACGTCATTAGAAAATTCACGCGGTAAAAACTTGTATGACTTTTGGGATACCACCATTACCCAAGCGATCAATAAGCAGTTAAAAACGCAAGGCGATGATGTCGTTATTAACTTGGCATCGAATGAATACTTCAAATCCGTTAAGACAAAGCTAGTCGAAGGGCGCATCATCACGCCGCAATTCAAAGAGCGAAAAGATGGCCAATTTAAAATGATTGGTATCTATGCGAAAAAAGCGCGCGGCTTATTAAGCCGTTATATTTTATTGAATCGATTACAAGACCCAGAAGCGATAAAGAAGTTTGATGTTGATGGTTATGTGTTTAATAAATCACAAAGCAAAGGGGACACCTGGGTATTTACCCGCGGCTAAGCGCTTCTAATTGATTTAGTGACCCCGGTATACGTTGAGCGAGTAGCAGCGATATAAACGCCATTCCTGCGCCAATGTAAAAAACGATGGCGGGTGAGTCGATCCAAATAAAACCTAACGCCGCAGGAATGATTACCGCAGCGATATGATTAATCGTGAAAGACACACCGGCAGTTGATGCAATATCTTGTGGGTCAGCAATACGCTTAAAGTAGCTCTCAATACTAATCGCCAAAGAAAACAAGATGTGATCGATGATGAATAACGTGGCTGCCATTGCAGCGTTATCGACTAAGGCATAGCTAATAAAGATCACGATCAAACCAAGGTACTCAAGCGTCAGCGCTTTATGTTCACCCCATTTAGCAATTAGCTTACCTATGCGTGGTGCTGCCCAAGAGTTAATGATGTGATTGACTAAAAAGAGCAGTGCGACATCCGCTGCACTGAAGCCAAATTTTTCCACCATCAAGAAGCTAGCGAACACAATAAAGATTTGTCGACGAACACCACTCATAAACATTAGTGCGTAATACAAGGAATACGCTGGGCGCAGAATCAGTTTTTTATGTTGCGGTATCGCATGAGTAAACGATGGAAAATAACGCCATGCCCACAGCACTAAAGCAATTGCGCCAATGCCCGTGGCGGCATAGATATAAACATATTCAATCGCAAGCCATTCAATGGCGAGCCAGATACCAAGGAACACAGCGATTGAGGCATAAGAACGTGCGGCAGAGAGATGGCCTAAAACAACAGGTACGCGCTCTTTATCAATCCATTGCAGTGCTAACGATTTTTGCACCGTATAGTAATAATGAAACCCCACCGACATGATTATCGTGGTGACATATAGGCCAAGGTTGCTTGGAAAGAAGCCGGTTAACGCAACACCGACACCTAAGATTGCAATGGAGAGTAGCGCAAAGGTTTGTTCGCGAAAGATCAATAAAAGAAAAACCGTGGTGAAGGCAAGAAAGCCAGGCACTTCTCGAAGGCTTTGCAGAAAGCCCATCTCAATCCCGCTAAAGCCTGCTTGCTCGATGGCAAAGTTGTTAATCAGAGTGTGCCAACACGCAAAACCAAATGCGGCAGCGAAGCTCATTAACCATAAAAGCTGTTCGGGTGATTTTGACTTCATCGCGGCAGCTTAAAGCTGAATGGTGAAAATGCATAGCAAAGCCTGAAAGGCACCGCGATAATACCGGCATGAAATATGGACACAAACGTAACCAGGCGATCGCTCAATGGCCCATACAGCTAGCAGAGGGTCTAGCTCAAATGGGGCTCGAGATACCCGCTGAGCAACAAGCATTACTGCTTGATTACCTTGCGTTGGTTGATAAGTGGAACAAGGTTTATAACCTCACCGCCGTACGCAATCCTGATGAAATGATCTCTCGTCAGTTGTTAGATAGCTTGTCGGTTGCCCCTTATATTAAAGGTCCTGAATTGCTTGATGTTGGATGTGGCGCAGGTCTGCCAGGTATTCCGCTAGCAATTGTTCATCCTGAACTGCGCGTTACGCTGATCGATTCAAACGGTAAAAAGACACGCTTTGTGCAACAAGCGATCGCAGAGTTAAAGCTGACTAATGCCAAGGTTACTCAGGGTCGAGTGGAAGATCTAACTAATGATGGATACTTTGACACGATTACCTCGCGCGCTTTTGCGGACCTGCATTTGATGATTCAACTCACCGAACATTTACTTAAACCGAATGGCCAATGGGCGGCGATGAAGTCCGGTATTGATGAGCTGGATGAAACTCAGCTGCCAGAAGGCAAGCAAGTTGCGATACATGAACTGCAAGTGCCGGGCGAAAATGCTGCGCGTCGTTTGCTCGTGATCACGTAGTCGTTGTCCTGAGCGAGTGCGCGCCGCTATTATGTGCAACCAAATTGATTTGCTGAGTTCAGCACACCACTAGAGAAACCAATGGCCAGAGTAATTTGCGTTGCTAACCAAAAAGGCGGTGTAGGTAAAACTACAACGGCGGTTAATACCGTGGCAGCTCTGGCGTTGATGAAAAAGCGTGTGTTGTTGGTAGATCTAGATCCTCAAGGCAATGCGACCATGGGTTGCGGTGTCGATAAACACGATATCGAGCTGTCATCACTTGAGGTTTTGTTGGGTGAAGCCAGTGTTGCTGAGGTGAAAAAATCCGCCGTTGAAAATTTGTTTGATGTGCTCCCGGCAAACGGTGATCTCACCGCTGCAGAGGTTGAGCTGATCGATATGGAAAATCGAGAGCAACAATTAAAGAAAGCGCTTGCGGCAGTGGCGGATGACTATGACTATATCTTTGTGGATTGTCCGCCATCATTGAATATGCTCACCTTGAATGCATTAGTGGCTGCGGATGGCGTGTTGATACCGATTCAAACCGAGTACTACGCGCTAGAGGGCTTGTCCTCATTGCTTGTGACTATTGATCAAATCAAGGCACATGCGAATCCAGAGCTCACGATCGATGGCATTGTGAGAACGATGCATGACCCACGAAATAATTTAGCCACGGATGTCTCAGCACAGTTAATAGAACATTTCGGCGATAGAGTCTTTCGTACCATCATTCCGCGAAATGTCCGTGTGGCCGAATCACCAAGTCATGGTTTGCCGGTGATGTTGTATGATAAATCCTCTCGAGGCGCGATCAGTTACATGGCGCTAGCAAGCGAGTTATCTCGCCTTCATTAAGGTCTAACAGAACTCATGGTTAAGAAACGCGGTTTGGCGCGCGGCTTAGACGCGCTATTAGGTGGCGGAAAGGTTACAAAAACAGGAGTGCCTGCAGAAGCAGTTGCAGCAAAAGAAGAAGCTGTAACGCCAGTAAAAGAACATACGTCCGAAAATGACCAAAGAGTTTTGCCTGTCGAATTTTTACAACGTGGTCGTTACCAGCCACGCCGACATTTCGATGAAAACAAACTGCAAGAATTAGCCGATTCGATCAAAGCGCAGGGCATGGTTCAGCCAATCGTCGTGCGTTCGGTTGGCGATAAGAGCTATGAAATCATTGCTGGCGAACGTCGTTGGCGTGCAGCTCAGCTTGCCGGCCTTGCCGAAGTACCTGTTTTTATTAGAGAAGTTGATGATCAAACCGCCATGGCGATGGCTTTGATCGAGAATATCCAGCGTGACGATCTCAATCCTTTAGAAGAAGCGGTTGCATTGCATCGCTTACTCGATGAATTTGGTCTAACCCACCAAGAAATTGCCAATGCTGTGGGTAAGTCTCGTACCACCGTCACCAATTTAATGCGTTTGCTCGAATTGGCGCCTGAAGTCAAAGCACTAGTTGATGAGCGTAAGTTGGATATGGGTCACGCTCGTGCCTTGTTGGCGTTAAAAGCGGGCGATCAGCGTAAAGCTGCTAATGAAGTGGTAAAAAAAGGCTTATCGGTTCGTGCCACTGAGGCTTTGGTTAAGGCGCTATTGAATCCCAAGCCGGCGGTAAGCAAAAAAACAGAGTCAAGTTACGACAGTGATACCCGTCGTTTGTTAGATGATTTGACCGATCGCCTAGGAGCGAAGGTCGATTTGAAGCAAAGTGGCAAGGGAAAGGGGACTTTGCAGATTAGTTTCAATAGCTTGGACGAGCTCGAAGGTATCCTAGAGCATATTAAATAGCGGTTCTATCTAGAGAATATTTTAGTTTTAAACCGCATGCATTGGATTTCCATAATGTTTAGGCGCTCATATATTGAATTTTTTATAAGGCGATAGTTTGACCTTTGTCAGGCATCTCCCTATACTGCCCCCGCTTTTTGGCAACCGGCACTAGTTGAACGTTATGCATAACCTAGATGAACGCCGCGCTAAAAACATCTTATTAGCGCAAATTTCAGTTGCTGTTATCGTTGCGCTAATCGCAGCAATTTTCGATATTCGTTATGCGAGAGATGCCTTTATTGGCGGCCTTGCAACAATCATTGGGACTGCTGTGTTCGCGTTTTGGATTTTTGGTCCTTATAGCGCAAAAGAGCCGGGTCAATTGGTGGCGAGGTTCTATGGTGGTGAAATATTAAAGATTGTTTCGATCGTTATTGTTTTCGCTATCGCGATGAAAAAAATCGATGATTTAGAGCCAGTAGCATTATTTACTGCGTTCTTAATCGTTCAGGTATTACCCCCGCTACTGGCGAATCGCGTCGCCCGTTGAGAGTAATAAAAAGAAATGGCTGGTTCAGAAGTTACATCGTCACAATATATCCAACACCATTTGACCAACTGGACTTATGGTTTAAACCCTGAGACTGGTGAGTGGGGCTTTGCGCACAGTGCGCAGGAAGCAGCAGCAATGGGCTTCAATGCGATCCACGTGGATTCAATGATGTGGTCTATTGGCTTGATTGTTATCGCCATGATCTTCTTTCGCGGTGCTGCCAAAAAAGCATCAGCTGAAACACCTACCGGTTTCCAAAACTTCGTTGAGATGATCGTTGACTTCGTTGACGACGCTGTACGTGGTTCATTTACTTCCAAGAACAACATGGTTGCGCCATTAGCTCTAACCATTTTCGTCTGGGTCTTCCTGATGAACTTGATGGACTTGATCCCAGTGGATTTGGTTCCTTGGATTGCAGGCCAGATCGGCTACTACGCATTTGGCGTCGATCCGCATCATGTTTATATGAAGATTGTTCCAAGCACCGACCCTAATGTGACTTTCGCGATGGCGTTTGGTGTTTTCTTCCTCATTCTTTTCTACAGCATCAAGATTAAAGGTGTAGGTGGCTTCGTGGGTGAATTAACCGGCATGCCTTTCCAAACCAACAACATGCTGTTGAAGCCATTTACGACTGTGATCAACTTGGTGCTTGAAGGCGTCAACCTGATTGCTAAGCCAATTTCATTGTCACTGCGTTTGTTCGGCAACATGTACGCGGGTGA
>CBFHYJ010000014.1:0-25290 GCA_965659945.1 Sedimenticolaceae bacterium
AACTGGAATATTTTCAATCTTCACCATCACTTCATACGTTTTCATTGATTATCTCCACTCTGTTACTCGCTTAATAGTACGAGCCAATTCGTGTATTCACGACCGGAATGATGTTCTTCAAAGAAGGTGATTTCGATCGAAAAAAACCAAAGAAAATACACATTTTCTTTGGTCTTGGTCGTGATTTTGGACGTTCTCTCGTACAGTAAACCTATGAACACAGGAGAATGTAATGACGCATCAAGCTAAAACATTAGAGTCTGAGGATGTTCATGTTCTCTTAGATTACATTGAGCAATCTCGCCATAAAAAACGCGACAGAGCGATGTTTATGCTGACCTGGCTAGCGGGTTTACGGGTGAGCGAGGTTGCACAACTAAAGTTGTCTGATATTCGGGCTAAGAATGCGTTAATTAAAAACGAAATTCGTCTCAATGCGTATCAGACGAAAGGCGGAAAGCGTCGTATCGTATTTCTAAGTGATCGTTTAAAGAAAGAGCTTGTTAATTATTTACAAGACCATACTGATCGATCAGATGAGGAAAGTTTATTTTTAACGCAGAAGTCGGGCGCCAGAGGTTTTACCCCAAACACCTTGGCGCAGCATTTCTACTGGTTGTACAAGAAGGCGGGAATCAGTGGCGCTAGTTCACACAGTGGACGTCGCACCTTTGCCACAACACTCAGTGCAAAAGGAGTTCCGCCTCGGGTTATTATGCGAGCGATGGGGCATCAGGATATTTCCAGCACGATGATTTATGTGGATGCCAGTGACGATATGGTGAGGAGTGCGGTGAACGCAATCTAACAAGTGACTTCTTCTTTTAACGCTCGGAAACTGACTAAATCTCGCTTCAAAATTGGTATGGACTGCCCACGTAAACTTTATTACGGAGGACTTAAGGGCGTATATGCTAACCAGCAGATTGATGATCCCTTCTTAGAGTCGTTAGCAGAAGGAGGATTTCAGGTTGGTGAATTAGCGAAAGAATACTTTTCTGGCGGAATAGATATCCAGACGCTTGATTATGATGAAGCCCTTGAGCAAACAAATAAGCTACTAAAGCAAGAAAACGTCATTATTTTTGAGGCGGCGGTTAAATATGATGACCTGTTTATTCGAGCGGATGTACTGGAGAAGCGTGGCAATACATTCTACCTGTATGAGGTGAAAGCTAAATCAGTAGGTAAAGACGGCCGGAAGGTCTTTCTTACCCAAAAAGGAAAGCCAACATCAAAGTGGAAACCCTATCTATACGATGTCGCTTTTCAGAAGCACGTTATTCAAAATGCTTTTCCTGAAAGCCGTGTCTTTAGTCATTTGATGTTGGTAGATAAAACCATTCGTTCTACTAGTTCGGGCCTCAATCAGAAGTTTCACGTTCGAACAAACAAAGAAGGCCGAAAAGAAGCCTATCTTGCCGAACCGTTAACAGATAACGAGCGAGAGGAACGAATACTTACATCGATCAATGTTGATGATATTTGCGCTGATATCTTTAGCGCAGAAGATCACCGTCATAATGAATCTGAATCTTTCTCTGATCTTGTCTCAAGGCTTGCTTCATATTCTCTAGGGTATGAAGTCCCTAGGCCAACTTTAAATAAGGATTGCGGTAAATGTGAATTCTTTTGTAAGCCATCAGATGGTGATTTGAAAGATGGCCGCAATGAATGCGTTAGTTTGATTTCTGGCATGTCTCAAGAATCGGTAAATGAAACGCCATTGATTTTTGAGTTATGGAATCATCACGACAAGCAAGGCTTTATCGACAAAGGGCAGATACGTTTAGCAGACTTACAAGAAGATGATATTGGTGCCGATCCTTATGAGATAGGAGAGGGATTAGCAAATAAACAACGTCAGTGGCTTCAGGTACAGAAATGCCAGGAAAAAGATTCTTCAGTATGGATTGATGAGGAAGGACTTAGAGCGGAAATGGCTTATTGGGAATTCCCTCTTAACTTTATTGACTTTGAAACTACGCGAGTTGCACTTCCATTTCATAAAGACCAAGTTCCCTACGAAGCGATTGCATTCCAGTTTTCACATCACATCCTCTATGAGGATGGACGATTGGTTCATCACAAGCAGTTTTTAAATACTGTGTCAGGTGTGTTTCCTAATGTTGAGTTTATTAGATGTCTTAAGGACTCACTTGAGAACAATGAGGGTTCAATATTCTGCTACTCACATCACGAGAACAGCATACTCAATGCCATCAAGACTCAATTAGAAATCGAGTTAAATGAGCCAGATTCAGATGAATTGGTTGAGTTTATCAAGAAAATAGCAAAGCCTAAGGGTAAGTCGGTTGAGAAATGGGACTCGCCAAGACTAATGGTTGACTTGTTGGAGATCGTTAAGAAGTATCTTTATCTTCCAGAGACGCATGGGTCTAATTCGATCAAGTATGTGCTGCCCGCGATGCTTTCTGAATCAGACTTTTTGAGGTCAAAATATGGGAAGCCAATTTATCAAGACAAATCAATCGCTATTTCACTGAATTTTTCTACTGATTGGATATGGCTTCGAGAGGATGAGAAGGGTAACGTTAAAGACCCCTATAAGATGCTGCCTCCGGTTTTCGAGGATTATGGAATTGAGTTAGATGATCGAATCTCAAGCTTTGAGAATATCGATAATGGGGGCGCCGCGTTAACGGCTTATGCAAAGCTCCAGTTTGCTGATATCTCTGGTGATGAGCGCGTCATGATCGAATCAGCGCTTCTGAAATATTGTGAACTGGATACTTTGGCGATGGTGATGCTCTATGAATTTATAAATAGCGATTTGGGGTATTAGGCTTAAATCAACAGAAGGCAAAGTACATATTTTTCTTAGATCTACTCTCGGCAACGTAGCTTAACGAGGGGTTAAAAATATCTTTTGTTGGATCACTGTACATAGCGACATCTCCCTTTGAAAGCACAACTATCCCTACATTGTCTGCTTCTGCCCCTTTGGATGTATGGATGGTTTGAACTCGAATATCTTGTAATTCTAAGGAGTTTCCAATGTACTGAGGTTGGTTATTTTTGAAATGAGCAATGTTTTTATCAAGTAATGCGATAGAAATTTCATCAACTGTTTTTTTGGTTGGTGCCATTACAAGCCATTCTTCTTTGGGGTTAAGTTGAATGAGCCTTAATAGGTTTTCTAGTGTAAGGGGTGCTGATGTTTTATCTGAATATGTTATCTCTGTTGTAATGGTGCCCTCTTTATTGCCATTGTGTGTAAAGTCTTTTTCTTTACGAAGCGGTTTAAATTTTTTTAAAACACTCAATGGGCCATATTCAGAGATTAGTCTTCTATGATGTGCTTCACAAAGTCTATAACTTTTTGATAGAACATCATCCTCTTTGGAGGTTTTGATTTCCAAGAATGCTTGGCTGTTCGCCCCAAAGCCGTCCATGATGGCTTGGTCATCGTCACCCGCGATATAAACTTCCTTTGATTCCTTAATCAATAGTTTAAGGAAGTCCCACATGAAGTCTGAGCAGTCTTGAGCTTCATCAATGATTAGTAGTTTGAATCTAAGTTTTGATAAATCAAAATCACTTTGTAAAACCTTATGGATAACGTCGTCATAATCTAAGAAATAATTTTGCTGCTTATACTTATCATAGGCGTCCATCCAATAATACATAGCAGAAACGGTAGTTTTAAATTCCGGACAGCCCCAGCCATTATCAATGAATGACTTTGAGATGGACTGCATCAATGATTCTGCGCCTACGGTTTTAATTTGTTCTTCGTAGCTTGTCTTTCTCGCTGATGCAAGTGATCGGATGGTCAAACAAGGGTGGTTGCTACGCACCTTTATTGATTGGGATTTTCCTTTCTCTGTCCACACTGGTGTTAATAGGATTGTTTTATCAAAAGACCTCATGTCTTCTGGTGACATTACCTTCTTACCATCTAATCCACCAAGAGCTGTAGCTAAAGCATGAATGGTCTTAAAAAATGGAAAGTCTGTTTTAGAGAAATCGGGGAATTCACGAAGTGCTCTGTCAATTGCTTCATTAGCCGCAACATTGGTGTATGAAATAAAGCATATTTCATTAGGAAGAACGCCATCTGCTAAGCGCTGCTTAATGATCGCCATCATTTTTGTTGTTTTTCCAGTCCCTGGTGGGCCATATACCTTTTGAGATGATTTTTCTTCAGGTTTAAATGCCGGCTGTTGCTCTTTCTTATCTTCCTTGATTTCGATTTGAGCGGACTGTGAATCTGGAGATTCTGTATTGTTCTTTTCTATACGATAGAACCATTCATTAGGAGAGTACTTTTCCACTCCTCTTGATTGATATTTGATTGGATCGCCATCAATTAAGCTACTTACGGATTCAGCTGCTCTCTGAAAGTCCCCTTTATGACCAGATGTGCATTTAATGGGGTCCGACTGTTCATGTAGATAGACATATAAAGTGGTACCGCTGTTGGTGAAACTTTTAAATGTTGCGTATGAGGTCTTCTCTTTTGACCAATCGACCTGGTGTCTCATTTGTATTCCTAGTTTTTATTATCCAAAAGTTATAACTATGCTACTTTTCTATTACAGGATAGAAGGGCCTTCCCCAGTCAGTATCTTTATTTTCCATCATGAGATGTATAGTGATTGGTACGATTCGAGCCATCACTTTCACGGCATCGCGGATTTGATCTCGGTTAACACCACCATTCCAGGTTGCACCACCATGAATGAGTTGATTGCGAAGAACGTAGAGTCTCTCAAGGAGGATGGCAAGCACCCGGGTGGTATTTTTCGATCCAATTGCTTTATTAATCGCTTGTTTTGAAAAATCAAATTTGGTCTTCCATTGATCCTCAGAGATATGGCCTGACTGGTAGTCCCAGAAGTCAGGGAACACGTAAGGGTTATTCATAAGAGCGCGTATAGCTTGAGTGAACTCATCCCATAATGCGTTGTAGAGTAAACATTCAGTATCAGCTTCGATGAGCTCATGAATGAAGCAAAGCGCGTGCTTTCGATCAGAGAATTTTTCGCCTAATACTCGCTCTTGTGCGTAAGCAGCGTTGAATGAAATCCATAGGAAGATGAACTTGGCATCCAAATCATCATCTTCCTGCTCAGCACGCTGGAGCCAGCTGAGAGCGCGATGCGTTCTCAGGCCTAATCCTTCTGGAAAATGGTCACGGTGCGCGCGTTGATGGGTCTTTAAGGTGCTGAAACTAAATGGATTACTCAAAGGCTTACCTCAAAAGTGGCTTTCTAGTGGATATTTCGTCTTTTTAAGTAAATTCGACTTACACTGAGTCGTCAAGATTTTTAAAACCCTTAGGATGCCGATTTGCTGTTATGACTAAATCGATTGTTATCGTTGAAGACGAAAAAAATATCCGAGAAAACTATGTAGACCTATTTTCACGTCAGGGTTATGAAGTAAAGGGCTATGGTGATCGTCAAAGCGCTGAAGCTGCCTTTAATAGAAAACTACCCGATTTAGCCATTCTCGATATTGGTTTGAATGATGAGCCTGACGGGGGATTTGACTTGTGTCGTCAGCTACGCAGTCAATCATCTTTGGTGCCTATCATCTTCCTCACTGCAAGAGACAGTGATATTGATGAAATATCGGGCTTGCGATTGGGGGCGGATGATTATCTTACGAAGAATGTAGGCTTACCTCAGTTGTTAGCGCGTGTGTCTGCGTTATTTCGTCGCACCGATGCGATGCAGGCTAAGGCACCCGTTTCCGAACAGGTCCTTGAAGTGGGTAACCTGAACCTAAATATTGACCGGCTTGAGGCTCGATGGAAAGGCGAAGACTTAAACCTTACGGTCACAGAAATGTGGATTCTGCATGAATTGGTTATTAGACCAGGTCACGTTAAGGGGCATGCGAAGCTCATGGAGGCAGCTGATACCTATGTTGAGAAGAACACGATTAATTCTCATATTAAACGTTTGAGAAAGAAGTTTGTCGTGATCGATAAAGACTTTGAGGGAATTGAATCGGTATATGGCGCGGGGTATCGCTGGAAGCAGTAATGCGATTGAGTTTCTTCCACAGCATACGATTTAAGCTTTTCTTGGTTGGCTTAACGCTGATTATCGTTCCATGGTCAGGATTCCATCTGATTTCTGAAATGGAAAATATCCTGAAAGCTCAGCAGCGTGATGCGTTGATCTCACATGCAAAGACGATCCAAAACGTATTGCTCTATTCAGATGTTAAGTTTCGACAAAATAGGAAACATGACCTTTTCGAGCATAACTGGCCAATTCCGATTCAGATCGATGGCTTTGATTCTGAGTGGGGTCTTTTAGAGAAGCATGATTTAAAGATAAGCGATCCGTTGAGTGATTTTTCGTTTTCGGTTGCGGTTGGCCGTTACCAAGAAGATTTCTCAATGTTGCTGAATGTGACAACACAGCCTAAGCCGTATTACGACGATAGGGATTATGTGGTCGTATCTACAGGTAATGAACGCTATCAATTTACTTTAGGGTGGCCTGGCGTTTCACAACCAAAGATCTGGTCAGAGTCTGAACAGCAATTTATTCGTTCCTACAACACCGCAGGTATGACCGCTGCATGGCAACCCACAGAGACGGGTTATGCTCTTGAGGTGAAATGGCCGAGCTATAAGGTAGGCTTGGATTTTGGTGTGCGCGTTCATACGATAGGTAATCGAAAATTACGTAACGTTGAGCCTATTGAAGCAGGACGACTCATCAAGCGACTACCTGAGTTTGAGGATTTCACTGAGCGCTTTGCGCTTGGCAAAATGCGTATCCGTATCTTCGATTGGCAAGGCTGGCGTTTAGCGGATGTGAACCGAATTCCCGGTAATGACGGTGATGAAGGTGAGTATCCACACTTTGCACAAGAAATGCTGCGTTATGTCCTTAGAGGTGAATACATCAAGCTCTATCCCTTTGATGACTCATCGTATCGTATGCGCTTCCAGGATGCTGACTTTAGCCAGGGTAATGGTCATACCTTCCAGCGTTATGTTAGTCCCTTGCAGCATAAGGTGATCGCAACAGTTGCTGTCCCGCTATACAGGAAAGTAGGGGATACACAGGCGATGATTGGAACCATCTTTGTCGAGCAATCCACAGATGACATCTTGTACTTACAAGATAAGGCCATGCAGCGCATTGTGTTAATTACTTTCGGTGTCTTCTTGGTTACAGGTGGTTTGTTGCTCCTGTTTGCTATTTTCTTAACCACAAAGGTAAGTCGTCTGCGTAAGCAGGTGATCAAAAGTGTCAGTCACGATGGTCGTATTATCGATCTGTTTAAACCGAGTAAGTCCAAAGATGAGTTAGGCGAATTAAGTCGAAGTGTCAGCAATGTACTTAATCGGCTAAATGAATATAACGATTACTTAGAAGCGATGGCTTCACGCTTAGCACACGAGCTGCGTACGCCTTTGTCCGTTGTAAAGACATCGATCGAGAACGCTAGGCTCAATGTGCCTGATTCTGAAAGTAAGTACCTTGACCGGGCCTATGAAGGTGCTGAACGTTTAGATGACATATTGCAACGTTTACGAGAAGCCAGTCGCTTAGAGAATTCGCTGAAGGATACAGAGATTGTTTCTTTCTCTGTCGTAGAGCTCGTTAAGCATCAGATAGAGGGCTTTAAGGAAGTGTGGCCCACAGTCGGCTTCGATTTGGATGTGGTAGGTCAGCCTGAATCAATCATTGGTGCACCAGAAATTGTAGTTCAGGCTCTAGAAAAGCTGATTAGTAATGCAGTTGATTTTCATCGTGAGGGGACCTTAATCATTATCAAAGTAGAAATGTCTAAGGAACACATTGCTGTATCTGTATTGAATGAAGGTCCGCTGTTACCCGACGAGGATATTTTTGCCTCAATGGTCTCAGGTAGAAAGTCGTCGAGTAGTCAGCCGCACTTAGGCTTAGGTTTGTACATAGTCCGTTTGGTTGCTGACTACCATCGAGGCTATGCCTTTGCGAGCAATGTGGCGAATGATGGCGTCGAAGTTGGCTTCACGATTAAAAAGTAATGTGAATATTAATGGCATGTAAGGTATGTGAATTCCTAGAAGGAGGCTTTGATTTCAAAAACCGTAGTGTTCGAGAGATCTTAGCCAAAGATGATGACTGGCTAGAGTCTACTCATGATTACATTCAGTGGCTTTTCCCTTTGGATGTCAAAAGCTTCTCGAATCGCAATGCGCCTGTCTTAATGATTGATGAGATCTTAAGAATTTCTGAATCGGAATTGGCTCAAAAACACATTCAAGCCTCCGTTAAGCGTATGAAAGATTTTTGGGTGATGAATGATTTTTGGGTGACTCGTTATAACCATAATCATTTGCGTATTACACGCGTGATTAAGTCCTTGCGATTACTTTCAGGATCAGTCGCGGCAGAAGAGTTTAAAGGTTGGTTGTATTACCACTTAGGTCTCCGAATTGATGAGATTGATGAGAAGGCAAGACGCTTTTGGGAGACAGCATGATTGGTGCAATCATTGGTGACATGGTTGGCTCTATTTACGAGTTTAGAAACTATAAAGCGACAGACTTTGAGCCCTTCTTAAGTCCCTCAGCTTATTTTACAGACGATACGATCATGACCATTGCAGTTGCAGATGGTTTATTGAATAAGCGAGATCCACAAGAATCATTAAGAGATTGGGGAAGACGCTACTGGTCCAATGGTGGCTGGGGTCAACGTTTTGCTTCTTGGTTATCAACGCCTGATCCACAGCCATACGATAGTTTTGGTAATGGTGCTGCTATGCGTATTTCATCAGTAGCTTGGTTATCTGATAGCTATGAAGATGCGATGAGTAACGCTGATCGTTTCACAGAGATATCGCATAACCATCCAGAGGGTATGAAGGCAGCGCGTGCCACTGTGTCAGCAATCTGGTGGGCTAGGGAAGGTTTATCAGCAGATGAAATTAGGCAGCGCATCATCGAGACGTTTGAATACGATATGAATCGTACAACTGATGAGATAAGACCTACTTACTTCTTTAGCGAGGCTTCGCAAAAGTCTGTACCTGAAGCATTGATCTGTTCGCTTGAAGGTAATTCTTATGAGGAGGTAGTGCGGTTAGCCATCTCCATTGGTGGGGACAGCGATACGATTGCGGCGATTGCCGGATCAGTAGCCGAAGCCCGCTTTGGCATACCCGAAGAGTTCATTAACCAGGCAAAGCGTTTAATGCAGAAGGATATGTTGGATATCTATGAGCAGTTCGATGCCCTAGTGCAGCATCCTCCATTACATACTGAGAAGTCGTTAATGAAACGGATATTGGATCTTTTCTAAAGTCATTACTTTTTCATTTTTCTTCCCTCTTTGGGTCACACCTAACAAGTAACCTTCTACTCGAGTAATCACTCATCCCGAGTGATTAGTAGGGGGCTCAATATGCTATTTGATATCGATTTCCGACAGTATTTCCAGAAAATATTTGATTTCACTAACATAGTTTATTGTCAACGTATTTGTTCTCCTTTTGTTTTTTTAAGTGATTGAAAAGACTCAGTATTTTAATAAGTAACTGTTTATAAATGTTATTTTATATTTTAATTGAATCTCTTACATCAATAAAAATATTTTTACTTGCAGTACGTTGACAATGATCATTGTTGGTATAAGCTATATTTCACGTTGTCACTAACAATGATTGTTGTCATGAAAAATCACTTATTAGATTGGGAAAACTGGAGCGGTACAGCCGCTGAAATGGTGTCTGTGGTCGCTCAGATCATGCAAGACATTGGTATGCGGGATGACGGTACTGAGCCTAATGAGCGGCTGATTCGTCACTACGTATCGGTGGAGATCTTGGACCGCCCAACGCGGGTTGGTAAGGAGGCGATCTACAGCTTCCGCCAGCTTCTTCAGTTTGTCGCAGCCCGGATCCTAATTAATGACGGGTGGCCGCTCGCAAAAGTGGCTGAACAAACAGCAAATGCGCCTGATGGTGAATTGATGCGGATGGCAACGTCCTATCAGCCAAAAACGGCAGCACAAGAGTTGGTAAAGAAATTTAAAGACCCGAACTTCTCTTATGGTGATATGGCGATGCAGTTATCAGCGAAACCGAGTGATGACGCAAATATCTCATATCTACAAATGAGCAAAAGCTTGGATGAAGACATCGATATCGATAAGTCGATGAAGCTACTTAAGAAGATGCATGAGAGAGAGCAGGCAGAAGCCATGCGAGATATGGCGTTGGCTCGGGTCGGAAATAAAAAGGGTGTGGTCGAAAAACGTGCATGGCACGAGATTGATATTTCGCATTGGCTGAGATTGTCATTAAGACAGCCTTACTACATGCGAATGGATGAAGACACTGCAGAACGTATTGGCGAAGCGATTACGCAAGTGCTGAAAGCGGAAGTGGTAAGAAGACAGGAAAGAAAAAGATGAAATTAAATGTAGATGTAATTCCTCGCCATCAAGGATTAGTCGCTGGCCGAAAGAATAAAGTGGAGTTCTTAGTCCGCTTATCTGCGCCAGAAGAGGCCGCAAAAGAAATTAAACGCACGCCATTAAATCTAGCGATCGTTATTGATCGATCGGGATCAATGGGTGGTGGGCGACTAGAAGAAGCTGTGCGTTGCGCAAAGTTGATGGTGGACCGTCTTGATGAGACTGATCGTGTGTCGATTGTTTCTTATGACTACGATGTCGATGTGGATGTGCCTTCTACGCCAGCTATCAATAAGGGTGTTATTAAAGCTGGCTTAGATAGCTTATTTCCGCGTGGCTCAACCAATTTGCATGGCGGTTGGATTGCAGGTGTTGAGCAAGTATCTGCGCACAGTGAAAGCGATTATGTGTCAAGAGTGTTGCTCTTATCGGATGGCCAGGCGAATCAAGGTCTAACAGACACCTATCAAATTGCAGCGCAATGTAAGAGCTTCCTTGATGCCAATGTCAGTACGTCAACATATGGCGTCGGCCGTGATTTCAATGAAGGATTAATGTCTGCCATGGCAATGTCGGGTGGAGGTAATGCTTACTACGGTCAGACGGCAGAAGATCTTATTGATCCATTTTCAGAAGAGTTTGATTTGTTAAAGGCCTTAGTTGCAACAAAGGTAACAGTCTCGCTGGATGGTATTGGTGATGTTGGCTTTGAGCTTCTAAATGATTATCCAGTTGCACGTGGTGGTTTCAGATTCCCTGATGTGGCTTCACATGGTGATGTTTGGGGCGTGTTCCGTGCCATGGTGCCAGAAGAGCTCTGCGGTAAAGGCAATGGCGAGTTATGTCAGATACTTAAGAAAGCCACAATCAGTTATGTCGATAACGAGGGTGATGCACACAGTGTGGATAGTGATGCTCTCGCACTGCCATCACTACCACCATCGGCTTGGAACCAGATTGTTGCTGATGAGACAGTTGAGAATCGCTTAGCGGAATTAGAGGCATCTCGACTTCAAAGAGAAGCTAGTGAAGCAGCTCGTCGCGGCGATTGGCATCGTGTGGATGCAATTCTGAGAGAAGCACATTTACTTGCTGAAAATAATATCTGGATTAAAGAGACATTAAAGACGCTTGAGCGTTATGCAAGGATGCGTGATCGACAACACTTCGCAAAAGAGTCGTTGTATCAGAGCTCGAAAATGTCTACTCGACGAGTAGACCGCATGGAAAGGATGGATAGCATACAAGCCTCTATCGATTTGCCTAGCTTCCTGCGTCGTAAAGGGGAGCAGGGTAAGAAGGATGAGGACCGCTAAGCAATGTATGAAGTCGATGCCACCATGGCTGATGATGAATTCATTGAGATGTGGAATGCGGCGGGTCAATTCCTTCAGTCGTGCGCAAAAGAGGTAACTTTGCGCTGGCTGAGGGCTGATCCCTTGCCGCCATACCTTGAGCATATGTCTTTCACCATTGGTAACCAGATCTTCCATATTCGAGTGGAAGATGTAGAGCAGGAAGTTCAAGGCCCAGGAAGTCTTGATGGCTTCAGACGACTCACAGACAACACAGGTGGGGTGCCGTGTGTGTTGTGGATGGAGCGAGTGGATGATCAGTGGCAGTCAGTGGATGCTGGGTGGGGATTGCGAAACGCGTTCGACAACGAAGTGGTGAATCCGGTCGAATTAGTGACCGATAAGGACATTGAAATCACTGATTGGGAAGTCCATGACCTAGGTGTTGGCATAGCGAAGCAATATCTAGAGGAGCGCGGCATTAAGGTGACTGAGAGGATCTGGTGGGATCCAGAAATTACACCGGCCATTTGGTTTGAGGGTGAAGATAGCTTGGATTGGGTCATCGTTGATGCCACGCGTTATCCAAATGATCCGCCGTCCGTTGATGAGGATCGATTGCAAAGACACATAGAAAGCTTTGGGAAAATGGGGCGTCCTCATGGGCATCACATCGGCGTTGCGATCGCTTCAATGGATGAGCACTTTGATCCTGAAAATCATGCAGTATCACCTATCTATCGCGGGCATGGCGTGTACCCAAAGGTAGTTATGTCAAAGAGTTTGACTGAGAGGTTTACTCACTAATGCGTGATGAACCCTTTTTAAGCATTCAGATGACCTTGCCGGATAAAACTCGTTTAGGTGAGTTAATTCTATCGGCCTATGAAAACCGTATCTCATTACGTTCATATGAAGTTCGCTTAGTAGGTAATGAAGAAGGTGAAGGAGAGTGCTGGTCTTTTGTCGATTTCCCCATTGGTTTTGATGTCGCGTTTGAGCTTAGAGCGCTGTTAAAACAATTAGAGGGTGCTCGAGAGAAAACAGGTGGGAGTTGTCGAACTGTTCGATGGACAAGTAAGGAGTTTGACTTCTACTTTGAGCACTTTACGTTATGTCCGTATACGCAGATCGCGCAGGCATGGGAAATCATTGAAATGAATACAGGTTTCAACCGTGATTGTGTGAGTGACTTAGTTCACTCCGAAGAAACAGATTCAGTCCCAGAAGAGTTTTTAGCGATGCTTGCTCAGTTAGAGCGAGGTCGATATTACGAGTTGGTGGTACCTGAGTTGTATGAGGCTGATCAACGACGCAATAGACTTAGGGCTGAAGGAATAGAGTGCTGATGAAGAGATATTATTTTCACCTACGAAATAATGTCTTTCAGGTTTCTGCTGAAGAACAAAGGTACTTTGAAGCTGAAAATATGGACGAAGCACTAGAGCTCGCGAAAGTGATAAGTGAAAGCGACAAGCCTTATATTGTGATGCACGTTGAAGAGTTAGACACGGGTCGATTTGAATATGTTTAAGGGTGAGGTTAACTAGAGTGCCATTACTATCTTCTGGAATTAATGTTTTTATCTCAGTGAACCACATCCTTGAGCCAGATTTAAATTGGTTTAAAGCGCCTGAAGGTCATTTTTGGTACACAGGTTCTGATGAGCAGTGTCCGCCACCGTATGAGCCTTATGGTGATCAGACATTCCCGTACAAACACTCGCCAGTACCCAAAGATCGCGAGGAAATGAAACAGTATGTGCAGATCTGTTTTCAACGTGATGACGGAATGGTGTATTGGGTGGGCGATTATCTCAGTGACTTTCCTTTTTTTATCAAACTCGATGAGCAAGATCTTGCTGACTGGAAGGCGTGGCTAGCAGAAAAGGAAGATGACATTAATGAGTTTTTAGATGAGGCGATTAAACGCTGCGCCACTCAAGCTGAAATCATGAAGGATGCTAAGGGGTATGTGACGATGACTAGCTCAACTAAGAAACGAGAGGATGGCTGGGCTAACGCTGAGAAACCTATCGATAACCCACTAAAAGATAAGCAGTAGCCTATTCGCAAAATTCACTTACAAGGATGTCTTCAATAATGTCAGTAAAGACAAGCTCATCATTCATGCCTAACAGATCTTCCATTTCACAGGCTAGAAACATAGCTCTTATTTGATTCCATCTAGACACTTGAGGTAGCCGATTAGTGAACTCTAGTCTTAAGGCCTCAAGATCCTCCTTGTTTGGAAGGTTGGGTTTCTGAAACAAGCCTGAGTTTTGGCTGATGTTTTTATTGAGATCGTGTAATACGTCATTATCCTCGAAAAGCTGATCCCAAATTCGTTGTTCAATCTCATTTTTTCTTGTCAGGTCATACGTTTTTTGAACAGCTACTCTAATTAGATATGCTTTTGCGATAGCTTTCGCAACTTGAATGTTGCTCATGGTTTTATATCAAGCCTTCAATAAAATAATATAAAAAAATCCCAGCGTAGATATAAGTCATAAGAAAGCTCTTTCAATTCTCACTGAAGCCAATGTAGGAACCCATGCCTGATGGCGCGCCTTCGTATTGGCAGATTTTGATAGCGTTCAACTTGTTCACCGAATCGGCCATGATAGCCGTGCTGTTGGTGAGCCAGCCGCCGATGAATTCGATGATGGTAAAGCCCACATTAAGAAAGAACGCCATTGCTATGCGGCTTGCGCTTTCATCTTTGTGGTGTGAATGATCGTGTTGATGCATAAGCAACCCTTACACAATAAATGTACCTGCCCTGACCGTAACGATAAGGGCAGGCAAAACGTTTATGCCATGTCGCTTAACTTGCCTTTTGAAAACCAGGCAAACAGCACCGGCAATACAAACAGCGTCAAGAACGTAGCGGTTACCAATCCGCCCACGATCACACTCGCCAGAGGCTTTTGGATTTCTGCGCCGACACCATTCGACAGCAGCATGGGGATCAGACCCAGTGCCGAGGTAATAGCAGTCATCAGCACGGGCCTTAGCCTTGAAACCGCTCCATCAAACACCGCATCCGATACTTTCAAGCCATCCGCAATCCGTTGATTGATGCTTTCCACCATGACAACGCCATTCAGGACAGCGACCCCAAACAAGGTGATGAAGCCCACTGAGCTGGGCACCGACAAATACTGACCGGAAATCCAGAGTGAAAACACACCACCAATCACCGCAAGCGGGACATTCACCAGAATCAGCATGGCCTGGCCAACCGAGGCAAAGGCAAAATAAAGCAACAAAGCAATTAATCCCAGCGAAACCGGCACCACCAGGGATAAACGCTTTTGCGCTCGTTGCTGATTTTCAAACTGGCCACCGATATCGACGGAATAACCGGTGGGCAGGTCCACTTGCTCGGCAATCACCTGACGAATATCAGCAACCACGCTACCCATGTCCCGTCCATGAACATTGGCCTGAATCACCACTCGACGCTGCACGTCATCACGACGCACCTGCGGTGGACCAGATGCGATACTGACTTCCGCCACATCCCCTAGGCGAACCCAGGCACCTGACGGGGCCTGTAAACGCAGGTCGGCAATGGTTTCACGGTCTTCGCGAAACCGCTCAGCGAGCCGCACGTAGATGTCGTAACGCTCGTTGCCATTGATGATCTGGCCGGCACTGGCACCTCCCAGCCCTTCGCGTACCAGCTCCATCACGTCGCCCACGGCCAGACCGTAACGGGACAAGGCTCTGCGATCCGGTTTCACGACCAGTTGAGATTCACCGGCGATCTGCTCCATGGCCACATCGCGGGCACCTTCGATTTCTTTTACTGCGGCCTCAATGGCCTGGCCCTTATTGGCCAGCACGGCAAGATCGGGACCAAACAGTTTGATGGCCAGCTGCGCTTTGACACCTGAGAGCAACTCGTCCACACGGGTTGCGATGGGTTGCGAGAAGTTGAACAGTAAGCCCGGGTGTTGCTCCAGTTTCTGTTCCATCAATGACTGGAGTTCATATCGGTTGTCTGCACTGGTCCATTCCGGCACCGGTTTAAGGCCAATATAGATCTCGATGTTATTCACCGGCTCAGGATCGCCGCCGATTTCAGCCCGGCCAATGCGCGACAGCGCATAGGTTACCTCCGGGAATTCCATCAACTTGGCCTCCAGTTTGGGGGCCACTTCCAGGGCCGTGTCCAGACTGGAAGAAGGTGCCAGGGTGACACGCAGATTGATGGTACCTTCCTCCAGTTCGGGCACGAACTCCGTACCCAGGCGGGGCAGCACCAGCGCAGCCGCTATCACCATAACGGCTGCAACACCCACCACCATTTTGCTGTGCCCCATCGCCCAGGCTAATCCTTTACGATAGAGCCTGTCGAGCGGCTTCAACACAAAGCTATCGCGTTGACGCACACCCTTGCGAAAGAGGTAGGTGGCCAGTGCAGGTACGATGATCAAGGCCACTAACACTGCCGAGAGCATAGCCAGCATGATACTGATGGCCATGGGCTGAAACAGTTTGGCTTCGACACCTTCAAAGCTAAACAGCGGCATGAAGACAACCAGAATAATGGCCGTGGCAAAAAAGATGGGGCGAGCGACTTCCTTACCGGCTTCCTGCAGGCGCAAGGCAATACCATGACGGTCGTGGGCCACATCAAAAGGGTCCACGTCATCGGAATCCACCCGCGATTGTCTCTTGGTATCATGTTCAGCATCCGGGTGCGTCAGATGTTTAAACATGTTCTCCACCATCACTACGGAGCCATCCACCAACATGCCAATGGCGACCGCAATCCCCCCCAGCGACATCAGATTGGCCGACAATCCGAACCACGCCATCACCATTAAAGCGATTCCAATGGAGATCGGGATGGACATCAACACCAGAAAGGTGGCGCGCAGGTTCATCAGGAATAGCGCAAGGATCACGACGATGAAAATAAACGCCAGCAGCAGGGCATTGACCACAGTCTGCACCGCCTGCGTGATCAAATCCGCCTGATCGTAAAATGCCTCGAAGCGAACACCTTCCGGTAATGCCTGGTTAATACGCTCAATGCGCGCACTGACTCCATCAATGGTGGCCTTGGTGTTGGCCCCCATTCGCTTGAGCACGATGCCGGACACCACCTCGCCGAGATTCTCCACCTTGTCGTCGGCGTTCTTGCGCGTCATGGTCACCGCGCCCTGACGGATCTCACTGCCCAGCGCCACTTGCGCCACATCGGACACGGTGATCGTAGTACCGTCCACGGTTTTCAGTGGCACCTGACGGATCTGTTCCAAACCCTTCTCACCATGATCCAGCCAACCCGTACCCCGGATCACCAGTTGCTCCTGGCCCCGGTTCATATACCAGCCGCCGACGTTGGTGTTGTTGCGCTCCAGTGCCATCATGACTTCGTCCTGGGTCAGCTCGTAGGCCAACAGTCGGGACGGGTTCAGGTTTACCTGGTACTGACGCACCTCACCGCCGAACGATAGCACATCGGTCACACCCTCGGCCGGAATCAATAGCAGCTTCACCACCCAGTCGTTCAAACTGCGCAATGCCATGGCATCGAAACCGGCATCGGGTTCGGCCACGAGAAGATACTGATAGACCTGACCCAGACCGGAAGTATTCGGGCCCATTTCCGGCGTGCCGACGCCATCGGGGATCAGCTCCTTGGCAGCCTGAAGCCGCTCAAATACCAGTTGCCGGGCAAAATAGATATCGGTGCCTTCTTTAAAGACTACGGTGACGCCGGACAGGCCGGTTTTGGAAATGGAGCGCACCTCTTCCACATCCGGTAAGGCGTACATCACGGCTTCGATGGGATAGGTAATAAGCTGTTCCACCTCTTCGGCAGCCAGCCCCGGTGCTTCGGTATTGACAGATACCTGCACGTTGGTCACATCCGGAAAAGCATCCAGATTCAGTTTTGGAATAATAAAAACGGCACTGACCGTTAGTGTGATCAGGGCTATCACCACCAGCAATCGGTTGATGACCGCCCAATCGATAATTCGGTTAAACATGGGGTCTCCTACTGCTTAGTGGTTATGGGGGTCAAAGCCGCCCTTGGCGATCTGAGAGGCAACAAAGAAAGCGCCCTGAGTGACGATGCGAGCCCCCGGACCGACACCGCTAATTTCACGTAGCGGCCCGAGCGCTCGACCCAGCTTCACCTCCACTGGCTGGAATTCGCCAGGATGGTCTTCCACGAATACCGTCCAATCTCCGTCTGCGCCGCGCATCAGTGCGGTTTCGGGTACCGCCAGCACGGGTCTTTTAGTCTGGAATCGGAAATACACCTCGGCGAACTGGCCGGGGTGCAGGCGGTGTTCCGGGTTATTGACCAACAGGCGCACGGTACGGGTACGGGTGATGGGGTCAATGGTGTGCGCCTCCTGAGTGACCTTGGCGTTTACACGGACATCCCCAGCCACCACTTCCGCTCTTGTTCCCGCGCCCAGCGTCAGGGAGAGATCGGCGGGCAGGTGGGCCTCCACCCAGAGTTGCTTTTCATCGGCCAACGCAATCAAGGGCGCGCCCGCCTCGATGCGCTGCCCCTGCTCGAAATCATCGCTGAGCACCGCGCCGTCAATCTCGGCATGCAGGGTATACTCCCCTAATGCAACAGATTGCTGAGGAGCGACCAACGCTTGCAAGTCCGAGGCCGAAAGGCCGTAGGCCAGCAGCGTCGCCCGGGCTGCCTCCAGGCTGGTTTTGGCCGTGATGTAACGCTGTTCACCCACGGTTTTGCGCCCAAGTTCCTCTACTCTTTGCCATTCAGGCCAGGCCGTGCGGTAATTGGCTTGTGCCTGCGCCACGGCTTCACTGAACAGAGTAACCAGCGGCTGACCCTGTTCGACGTGATCGCCGAGGGCGACATGGCGGCGCAGCACCACGGAAGGCACCCGGGGCGATACTCGGTAACTGGTGTAACCGTTGGAAAGGATCTCCCCCGGTGCGTAAAGCTGATAATCGACCTTTCTGGGAGTCAGTGGGTTGATCTGAATATCGGCCAGGGTCATTTGCGCCGGGTTCAGTGACGCAGAAGCAGCTTCTTGGTGACCTCCATGCCCACCATGATCACCGTGGTCACCGCCCTCGCTATGCTCTTCATGTCCGTGTTCTGAGCCGGAGTTGTGCTCGTCGTGGGCGCTGTGTTCATCATGATTTTCGTCGCCATGATCATCGTGCGCATCCTTGTGATCACTATTGACGTCCTCGCCGTGTTCCGCGTGGCCGTGCTCGGTGTCAGGCTTATGGTCATCATGCTCTTCATGGTTTTCCTCACGATGATCGTCATGATTATCCTGTTCGCTATGGGGTGCCGCCGTTATCGCTTTTTCCTGCCCATGCTCACGTGCATGCTCAGACTCAGATTCTTTGGCGTGGCTGGCGGTTGCGGTCGCAAGACCCGCCACCAAGATGGCTACCAGTGTTTTATTCATGTTTATCATTCCTGTTTAATTCGTTGACGCGGTCGATGACTTTATTGCGTTGATCAGGTGGCCCGATTGCTGAAGTGCTTCGGTGAGCGCAAGCCGTGTCTGCTTTTCCAGCTCAATGCCTGCCAGCAGGCTTTCGGTGCGTTGATTCAAGGCCAGCAGATAATTAGTGGTGGACAGATCACCCGTGCGCCATTGCCGTTTCAGCAGTTCGGCGCTGTTCTCGACCCGACCCTGAACAACCTCTTGCCAGCGGCGATATTGCTGTTCAAAGCGCTGCCAGGTGGCCTGTGCAGCCTGCCAGTCAAAGCGCTGCTTGCGGTAGATAGCCTGAAAACGAGCCTCGGCCTCCAGCGCTATGCGTTCGGTGGCGCGAGTTTCTGCACTGAAGTTGTTGCGGACATTCAACGGGATGGAGAAGGTCAGCCCGACAACGCTCTCTCCACCATCACGACCGGAATTGACGCCAAAGGTGGGCTCCGCCTTGGCGGTACGCCGTGTCACTTCAGCTTCCTCCTTCAGCGACTGCCAGCGGGCGTGGGCGCTGGCTACGGCCGGGTGTTGCAGTAACTCCTGATCCGAGGTCAAGTCTGGCTGGGAGGGCCAGAAATCATCAGGAATGCCGCCTCGCGTGGGCGCCCATGCGGGCAGCAGCTCGCGAACCCGGATTTCGGCTTTCTGTATCGCGGCTTCGGCCTCGGCAACCTGAGCCAGCTGCTGTGACAGGGACAGAAAGGTGAGTTCGGCATCGATGCTGCCCAGATCACCTGCCTGCTGGCGCTTATCCACCTGTTCGAGCAAGGCGTTAAGTTGCTGCTGTTGCGCTTGGGCAATGGCGGCGGCGCGGTTGGCGGCATGCCACTCCACCAGTGCGGCAAGCGCCTCGGCGGTTTTGTCCAACACTTGTTGCTGGTACAGCGCTTCGGCGGCGCTTCGCATAAAGCCCGCCTGCTGCCGTCTTGCACCCCGTCTGTCCCACCAGTCGATGGTCTGCTGAACGCCGACCCGGTAGTTGTCTTCCTCTCCATTACGCTCCAAATCGGTGGACAGCTCCGGGTTGTAAAGCGGCTGCTCCAGCGCATCGGCGCTGGCGTTGGAGCCCAGCAATTGCTCGCGGGCGGCAAGCACCTCGGGGTGTTGTTGTATCTGGGAGGCGAGCCAGGCGCTCCAACTCGATGTCTCTGCGTAAGCAAACATGGGCAGAAAAAGCACGCACGCGCCCAGCAAGGCCCGTCTGGGCCAGTCAAATCGTCTCATATTGATGCTCCTGAAATTCAGCGTGCGACGGTTTGGTCGTGCACCGGATTTTGCCGTTGTTGGGGTTCATCCCGGTGAAAGGCGACCTTTATTACGGTATCACCAGGCAAGGCGGGGAGCTTTGCAGAAAAACGCACGCCGCCCTTGCGTGATGCGCGTCTGGTGAGAAGGCGCGGTGAGTAATCAGTGGTTGTTTCCGCAATCAATTCGTTATCAGCAGACCAGGCTGCGATGTCTACATGGCCTCGGGGAAGGCCGTAGCGCAGGTGAGCATCCATCCGTCCGAAGACGGTCAGCTCCGCGGCGGTATGGTTCACGGTCACCTGGCGGAAATGCCAGCGTTGGTTGTCGGTATTGACGACTTCAATTTCAGGCAAGCTGTTTTCGGCCTGAGCGGAATTGACAAGCGCGAGGCTCAGCGCGAGCCCAATAGCGATCTGTTTCATGATGTTTCACCCTAAAATAAATACCAATTGTTCGCTGTAACCCAAGGCTACAGAGGCTGATGACGTGCTGTTGAGGCGCGATCAGGCGATTGGAGGGCGAAACAGAGAGGGGGGAATACCAGAGGTGAGGTTGGCCTGATAGTCGGCTTGTCCGTTTTCTGAGAATAAATCGGCTAAGTGTGAAGTGGCTCCGATCAGAACGACAGAGCCGTGGCCATGACAATGGCAGCAATGGTGGCAGTCATATACAGACTGTCCGGGCTGATCGGGTGTCTGCTTGGCGAGCAGATTGTCGTTGTGGGTATCAGTGGCAGTGGATTGATGCGAATGGTCGAATTCCAGGTGCTCCGTCCCGGATTGATGAAGCTGGTGAACGTCCGCCATGGCAGCCACAGATTGCAGGGCAATCAGTAAGGCCAGTAGACAAGTTAAGTAATGGCGGATGTTCATGTGGAATGTGGAGCCCTTATGCTGTCAGGTTCAAAACACTAGCTGCTAAAGACTATCATATTATAGAAAGGAAAAGAAAAAGCTCACTGAGGAAGAAAGAGAGTATAAGAGCCTAAGGAAGCAGATTCAGGAAAAGCTCATAAAATTTGCCACGAGGATTCCTATATTTATGTATTTGACCGATTATCGTGAGCGTAGTCTTAAAGATGTCATTACTAAGCTAGAGCCTGGGTTGTTTAAAAAAGTAACTGGTTTGTCAGTAGAGGATTTTGATCTCCTGGTTAGTCTAAATGTGTTTAATAGCTCGCTAATGAATGATGCTGTTTATAAGTTTAAGCGATATGAGGATGCTAGCTTAAGCTATACCGGAATTAATATGCACGAAGGTGATGATATAGGGCTTTTTGATACAGCCATTTCCGCTGATGAGTTTGTTCAGCTGGGCTAATGAAAATCCTTTCAAATAAGAATGGCGTGGTAGAAGTTGACTATGAGCTCTATGATTTCTTATCTCGGCATATTGGAAATCAGCTTAGTGAAGATGAAATGCCAGAAGGCGTAAGTCTCTACAATTTCTTTGAGAACTACATAATTTCCGGCCAAGCAATTATCGAGCTACCAAAATTAACTAAAAATGTTTTAGCTGATTGGGGTGATTTCTATTACTGGTTCGAGGGTATAGATACTTCACCATCTGCATGTGAATTAGTGTCTTTTGTCGATCCAGCTATGGATGACTTAAGTTATGAGGATCTTCCGCCAATCAATTTCTTCAAATCAGAAGAAGCGCTAAAAAGTTATGTAATTGAATTCTTATTGCAAGACGAAGAATATATGAGCCGGCATGGAATCTATTATTCGGTGATAAAAAATTCGAGTAAAAAACTATATCTTCTTTTTGTTGATATTGATTGTTGGGGCTTGGGCCATTGTCAGAGTGTTGATGTGGTGTCAAGATTCGAAGATATTCCTGGCCTCTGTTGAGAAATATTAGCCTTTGAGTAGACTTGAAATCACTTTAAGTAACTAATGGCTTCTTTCAAAGTGTCGTGACTTTTATTCCATGACAGCCCGTATGGCCATAAGCCAGAAGTTTCGAACTTATCTGGGTTTACTTTTCTTATAAGTCCAGTTACAAATCCCATTTTTCCATCTACCACTATGTAGTCCCAGTCCTTTAAATCGCTATATTTAATTGACTGTTCTTTTGAGGAATAGATTGTTCGCGGCTTGATTTCGATAACTTTAAAACGAGGTGAGCTGTAAATAACCTTATGGTCCTTAATAAACGCTGGGAAGTTATAGCTCTGAGGGTTGGAGGTGATTAAAAATTCTTTTGGGGTATCGCCAACAATGCCAGCAGATATTTCTCTCCAATGATGACTGCCTGATCCTGTGCATAATATTCGAACTCTTTTTCCTCTAAATTTTTTAAGGTGTCCTCCAATAAACATGGGGACATCGTAAAGATAGGACTCACCAATTTGACTTATTCCATAAGTTCTTGGGTTTGAGGCCCAGAATGAGATGTAGCGTTTTCTCTTTAGCAGTTTTAATAGTTTCTCTTTTAATAAAACCTTTTCTTTTTTCCAGCCTGGAATCTCATACATATCTCTTAGAATGTTGAATACTTCATCTTCATGATCGTCTGTTAGTATTTTGGATGTATCAACCATTTAGTATGCCTTTTGCTTATGCTTTTGCTTTTGATTGATCTTAATCTATTTGATTGGCCAATTTCTTAAAGTCACCACTTTTCCATTTTTCATTCATTTTTATCCCATAGTCACTCCGTAACCTTCAAGCATGGGGGAATGATCCTCCTAATAGCTTGGAGGATTTATGCGGGGCGTTCACTCAACACTTTTTTACGCACTATTTGGTGCATTCGCCATCATTCTGCTTGGCATCACCTCAATCGTGCATGCCATACCTAAGGTCGATGTTGATAGCGGTACCTTAGTTGCTGAATCCGCCTCTGGTGATGTGATCGCTATGCCGCTGGTCTCAACCGAGGTCGATATACATGTCACAGGTCCCATTGCTCGGACTTCAGTGCATCAGACTTTCCAGAATGACAGTGATCAGTGGGTAGAAGCTTTATACCTGTTCCCCTTGCCTGAGAATGCAGCAGTTGATCAGATGAAACTGATCATTGGTGATCGTGTCATCGAAGGTGATATTCAAGAGAAGGAAGAAGCCAAGAAAACCTACGAGAAAGCAAAGCGTGAAGGGTATAAGGCAGCGCTAGTTGAGCAGCATCGTCCGAATCTTTTCCATACTTCGGTAGCGAATATTCCGCCCCGTGGGCAAATAATTGTTCAGATTGAATACCAGCAAAGCCTACTGTGGCGAAACAAGTCCTTTGATCTACGCTTCCCATTAGCGATCACGCCACGCTTCACTCCTGCAACTCAGCAGATCACCGAAGAGGCAGATCTAACAACGGGTTGGGAAATGCTGCCGCATGAGGCGCCACAAGTTCTGGATATCGCAGGTCTTACTCAACCAAAGACCACCATTGATGTCACCTTGGCGCCAGGCTTTGAAGTGGGTGAGCTGATCAGTACCTCACATCCTATAAACGTTACATCACGTGATAACCACCAAGTCATGCTCACCGTGGGACAGGATAAGTCTCCCTTGGCTCCGCGAGATTTCGTCCTGCGTTGGGCACCAACATCACTGGCCATGCCCAGAGCAGCTTTCTTCAGTGAGAAACACGAGAAAGGGCATTTTGGACTGGTCACTTTGACGCCACCTGAGTCACAAGCGCCTCAGAAGATTGCTCGTGAGGTGATCTTTGTGATCGATACCTCAGGCTCCATGAATGGTGACTCAATGGATGCCGCTAAAGAAGCGCTACTGGCTGGGGTTAATGACCTTGAAGCAGGCGATACCTTCAACATCATTCAGTTTGATAGTGAATCCTCGGCAATGTTTTCAGATGCGGTCGAGGTGGATGTGAAAAGTCGCACCCGTGCTTATCGCTATATCAATAGCCTAACCGCTGATGGCGGTACCAATATGCAAGCCGCCTTAGATCTAGCACTTACGGGCAAGACCTCGCCGGGTCAGCGTGTTCGCCAGGTGATCTTTATTACCGATGGATCGGTGGGTAATGAGACAGTCTTGTTCGATCAGATCCGTAACGATCTGGGTAGCACTCGTCTGTTTACCGTGGGTATTGGTAGCGCACCGAATAGCTACTTCATGACCGAAGCTGCCACAGCGGGCCGTGGTACCTACACCTATATCGATCGCATTGAGCAGAGCAAGGAAGTGATCTCAACGCTGTTTAAGAAGATCAGTAAGCCTGTGCTGACGAATGTGCAGATCACTGGCCGTGGTATCACCGATATCAGTCCGAGCTTCATACCAGATCTCTATGTCGGCGAGCCATTAGCGTTCTCAGTTCGTATGGACCAACCCGTTGGTGAGATTCTAGTTACCGGTCGCTTAGGTCAGGTCGAATGGAAAAAGACCGTAAAGGTAAAAGCGGCTGATACCCAGAAGGGTATTGCGATTGATTGGGCAAAACGCTTAATCGACGAGTGGCAGCGTAGCTACTTACACGGCGTACCTCGTGAACAGGCTAAGGCAAAAATCACCGAACTAGGCCTCGATTATCACTTAGTGACTAAGTACACCAGTTTGGTCGCAGTGGATAAGACACCATCACGTCCTATAGATGAGCCTGTTGCTACTCAAGCGATACCTAGTCAGATGCCAGAGGGCTTGGTATTGAAAGAGTTGAAGTACGCAGGTTCCCATCCAGCCCGTTTTGCCTTTATGAAAGATCTCTCTAAAGGTCAGACGATCACTTTGGCCCAAACCGCTGCGGGTTATCAGCAAACTCTCTTGGCGGGTGTTTTTATACTGCTTGTCTCCGCGTTACTTTTTGTTCTCGTGCGTCGACTTGAAGGCACACGAGTATGAATACCCGTCTTTTTTATGCCCTCTACCTAATCGCTGCGTTAGCCGTGATTGGGTTGATCATGATGCTCACC
>CBFHYJ010000014.1:25389-31007 GCA_965659945.1 Sedimenticolaceae bacterium
ACCCACCATTCAGCAATACGTCATGTAAGGAGGCGATATGAGTGCCGTAATGAATGAACACCGAGAAGATCTCACACCATTGCGCTTAACACGTGTGAATAGCTGGCTTGATCGAGCACGCGCGATGGACCTGGAAACCGAGAAGTTCTTGTTCTATTGGATTGCCTTTAATGCAGCTTATGCCAATGCAACCCCAGAAGCCTCAGTCTTCACGGAGCGGGATATCTTCAATCACTTCATCGATCGGATAGTCGAGAGGGATAAAGAAGGGCAGTTAGATCAGGTGTTGTGGAATATCTTTCCTAATCATGTGCGTATCTTGATGTCGAATAAGTACTCGTGCCTTTTCTTCTGGGCTGATCAGATGTCAGAGAAGGATCAATATGACTGGCGAGAGGCGATGGAGAAGGAGTGCTCAGCGCTAAATCGTGCCTTTTCAAAAGGCGATACGGCAAAAGTACTCAAGATTGTTTTTGGTCGGCTCTACGTATTGCGAAACAGAATCGTGCATGGCGGAATGATCTTTGAGAACAGCTATAACCAGAAGATTCTTGAGAACGCCGCATGGTTAATGGAGTCAGTCATGGCGCCAGTAGTGAAAATTATGTCTGATCCGAAACATAGCTGGGGATTGCCACTGTATTGCTTACGAATGGGTGATAAGCGAATTCATCCGTTGGCTCACTAATGGTTGGCGATTAATCGATGAGTGAGGTGTTTTTCATCTTAGTGGTGGGATTAGCTGTAGTGGGCTTTTCTCCCGTAATCTTTTCATTGATCGGTATGCCATTTGCTTTAGTGAATAGCCGGGCATGGGGGATGACGCGATGGGATTCGCGATTAACCTGGTTCGTAATAACCACTAGTGTGTTCGGCATTGCCATGATGGCGCTTTACCCTGAATGGATCAGTGCCATCTCGTTAACTGATAAAGAGGCAATGAGTCTTGTGTTGAGCTTTGCAGGTTATGGCTTATTGCTTCTGGGTCTGAGATTTTTGTTTTTGATGTTTAAGCTGCGTTCATCGAGGGCCTTTCTGCTATCGCTATGTGTAGGGCTTGTGCATGTAGCGTTGTACTTTTCGGTCACCACGCTCCAATACGCAACATTTCAAGAAGGGCCAGCAGAGCAAATGCGCGAGAGTATTTGGTATGAGATGAAGATGGATAAAACGCATGGCGCTTATCCCGGCGTCGCGGATATTAATTGATATGAGTGAATACCAACAAGCTTTGAACTCTATGGGTGAATCAGGTGTCGTATGGATAGACACTGTGTTTCGATACTGTGTCTACATTCTCGTCGAAGCTGCTAAGTGGCTTGGCACAAGTTATGAGGCACTCAATGTCTGGCTCTTTGTTTTTATCTTGCCAGGTCTTCTAGCCGCCTCATTAGTCACAAATGTGGTGCTATGGAAAAGATACTCTCAACAGCAAAAGCAACGATCTTAGTCATGGGCCTGATAGTTAGCTTGGATAGTTATGCTGAGAGAAAGCAAGAGGTTGCTGATCAATCCCTGTTTTTTGGCTGTATGCCGGTGAAAGTGCCTACCAAGAAATCCTTTTTGAGTGATCTTGATTGGGTTGGCTGTATAGATGACAACTTAAGAATCAATGCGCCAGAAAGATTAGATAAAGAGAATGAAAATCAGTGGGGTTTCTGGAACTGTGAAACGAAATAAATCGAATAGCCTAGTAGTGAGTCTTCTTTTCAGCTTGATGGTTTATTCATCAGTAGCTTTGTCGGAAGATGAGTACATCTGGACAGTTGAGAAATACGATCCCACCACTTTAATGGTCTCAACACCAGGCATCACAATGCATGGCGATAAGCTTCGTATACGGATCGTGAAGGATGGCTGTGACTACGGTCAGCTCTGGACTAGCGTATATACGATGCCAGGGGAGGGTGTTGATGAATCAACATTTGTTGGGAAAAAGGTCGCCGTTGAATTCATGGGTCAGAAGTTATCTCTGCCAGTAATTCATGCAGGTAAATTTATTCTTGGGTATTTAGTTATGCTTGATATGGGTGTGTATGATCTCAATCGACTGACAGGGATTCTCTCAAGTACGGATGAATTGAGTATCAACTATCTAGACTCTAACCAATTTAAAGCAAAAGAATACTTCGATATTCCGTTTAACTCGTGGTCTACAAATGGTCTCAATGTGGCCGTTGATAATGCTGTCAGTCAGTGTCGAGAGCTTAGTACCGCAATCGGCTAGAGTTAATAAATCACTATCGTTGTAGACCTCGTGTAAGTGGGTGATTTATATTTAGTTTTCAGTTCCATAATAAGAGACCATATGGCAACTTGGATACCCGAACTAAGCCAAGTCAAAAAAGCAAGTTAACAAAAGCACTAAAGCACAACGAATTTGATTTTAAGGCTTTACAGGTTCTTCATGAAACCATAATAAAAGAATACCCATCGGCTATCGAGTAAAAGGACGTTTTAATTCCCCCCTCTTTATAAATGTTCTGGTGTAAGAGCTGATGACGTAAAACGACTCAATCTAAAGCAAAGGGAACAAACAAGTCGAAATACGCCATCAGCAATTAATTTGTCGTGTTACACGACAAGAGCACTAATAAAGAATAAATTCCTTTTCGTTCCATACGCGATAAATTACTTTAACAATCTCTCGACCCGATAGATCTGTTGAGCGAATTAGATCCATTACCTGTTCGGTTGTGTGACCCTCAAGATACATCTTTACCCAAGGTAGCCATTGTTCGGCTGAAGGCTTATCAACATGGATAAGGGTTGAGCGGTTTTGAACGCCTTTATCAATATCTTTGATGTTATTTGTGGTCAAAATAAAGACTACATTTGATTTGTTCATTAAGCTCTTGAGGCGTTTCATTGCCTCAGAGGATAAGTTGTCTACTTCATCAAGAATCACGTAATGAAAACCACAAGACGATGAGAATGGCGCTAAGTCTGTCAATGTATCGAGCTTGGAGAGCATTTCAACACCACTTGGTCCGACTCCGCATTTGCGTAACTCGTAATGTGCGGGATTTGGATTACCAGAGCGCTTTTCGAAAAGATCTGGGATTAGCTTTGCAATTGTTGTCTTCCCAGTCCCATTGGGTCCAAAAAACAGAATTCCAGCGTTAGCATGATTTGGAAATTCTGACCCAGGGTTAGCTAAGCCGTAAATTTTTATAGGAATATTCTTATCAGCCATTACGAGCTCATCAATTGATTTGAATGGCGCTGAAAGGCGTTTCTTAAGCATTTTCATACTCCTTAGCCTCTGATGAATTAGTAATGCTGTTCACCAGTTCGTCTTGACGATTCATCTTGTCGGTGAATGAATCATTTGATGTGTCGTTAATTGCATCTTTGATTTCGCTGTAGATAGCAAGCTGCATTTTTTCAATGATCTTAGGTCCAGATGAAATTGATTTCACGTCAATAGACTGGTTGCTGGCTTTCTTTGCAAATAAAAGAATAGAGTCACCAGTATCAAGTTCAGCTAACTCTTTAGCGATATTGCTAGCATCAAGATGATTAGGCTTAAGTTTTGCTAAGTAGTCGTTGAGTTGGGCAATTTTGGTCGTATTGTTAATCGTTGTGAGGGGCTTCTTGGTGCGAATATTTTCAATTCCACCACGTTCATTAATCCATGACTCAAACAACTCTGGGCTTACGTTTTCTTTGTGCGCAGTCGTTAGCACGGATGCGTATTTATTAGTCGATTTATGATCCGTTTTAAAAACAATACGAATAATCTTTGTTGCTAGAGAGCTATTTGACTTGAACGTAATTTCGGATGCTTTGGCTGCCTTATTAATGACGTCTAAAACAACCTTTTCGTTTTCGTCACCGCTCTTTGCATTGAAATGAATTAAATAAGTTTTTGCTAGTACCGCATACACGGCTTTGCGAGTGCGGCTTGAGAGTTCATTCCATTCCTCAACCGCTTGCAAGGCATTCGAAAGATCATTTCGAACAGTTTCAGCTTTAATTTTTTGTACAACGGGCTTCTTTTTACCTGCTACTACAATATTTGCATGTTTGATTTCTGAGAGGTTCATTTTGACTCCTACGTCTGTTGTTGAACACGTAGAAAATCGTAGTGGATGGTTTGATGTCTAAACATCCATGAAAATTTGGGCGGTTGTTTTTAAGGGCACCCAAAAAATAGAGATTTAGTTTCGTCAATATTTAGGGATCCCTTAATGTGTTTTGATTGGGTACTCTCTTGCCAAGAAATCAGGAGAAAACTATGTTCATGAATAATGATGACAAAAATCGATTGGCTGTTCGTAACCCTAATAGCCCCTTTCAGCCATCCTTGAAAGAATTCCTTTTTTATCGTTTGCTACTTATAAGCCCCTCGTACTGGAAAGTGGCAAACAATATCAAGTCTGGATTGGGAAAGGCATCCATAAAAAATGCAGATGAGAGTGAAAAGGCTGTCTACAAAATGTTTGAGAAGGCAGGTGATGTCTACAGTATGCCTTTCGAGGAATGGTGGGAGAAGCTAGGCTTTAAAATTTTTAAACGCGATCTTCCTAAGAGCTTATCAATTGACGTTCCTACTCACACAGACTTTGACAGGCGCGAATTAGAATCTGACGCAAACAAATTAATTTCACTGTTGGAGACTATTAAGGATGCTTCTGAGAATGCTGAATATGAAATGTTGTCAACAGGACCTAATCTCCCCGAGTTTGTAAGAAAACTAGGTATGCTGGAAGCTAAGGTGCTTTTAGAGGAAATGTATGGTGATAACTTAAAACAATGGCGAATTGCCATTGCATTTGGTTTCAATAAAAATCGACTTCATTCCAAAGATCTAAAATGTGATTGTGATACTGATGCTTTGCCTAAAGATGAGCGAGAGTATTTGAGTGATCAGGTACGTCGTAATATGAATGAGCTTCTGCAATTAAGCGAGAATGCAGCACGTGGTATTTATCCATCAACCACTCAGAGTGGTTCAAATTTGAAATTTAAAGATATTCATTTGTTTTCTATTCTCGCGCAAAGTCGCCAGCTTGATCTTGAGTTAGAGGATCGCGATAAACGTTATCGTCAGTCATTACGATTTAACAGTGGTCGATCTGCAGGCATTACTCGTTTCCTTGTTCTCAATGAACTAGAAAAACGTGAGCTGTACTGGCGTGAAATTGTTGATGATGTGTTAAAAGCGGGTGAAAAGTTATTAAAGTAAAGGTGTCTATACTACTCGTAAAATTACGTCTTATACTTCATTGAATTCATAAGGTCTGCAAATCAGATTGGCATACTTATAATTTCGTCGGGAAAAGCTATTCATTTCTATCGATCACATAAATCAAAAACATGTCTAAAGAATCTACGCCGTATTGATGACTCATTTGGTTGTGATATAGCTGATATAGAATTTTGAGCGAGTCTTTGGTGTTTTTGGAGTATGAAGTTTTTTCAATCAGGTCTGCAGCTTGCTTTGGGTTGTGCAACTGATCAATCACACCAGCTTCATCGAATATGTCATCAATTTTCGACCAATCCCATTCATCTTTACCAAAAAGGTTTTCTATAGCCTCTTGAGATGCATCCATTTGCTCTTGCCAGAATATCGTTTCATTTTCAGCGTCCCTTACCCACCAAGTAGCCTC
>CBFHYJ010000015.1:0-27773 GCA_965659945.1 Sedimenticolaceae bacterium
GTTCTTTTCGTACTTTAGTGGTGGCTTTGCGGATATTCACACGCACCAACATCAACTCGTCGCCATTGTCGCTTTCTTTGTGAATGCTGACATCGCTCCAACGTAGTTGTCTCTGCTCACCACTCCGCAAACCACTATTAGCCGCAAACAAGCACCAATGCCTAACAAGTTCGCGTTCAAATGCGTCTTTGTCAGATAGTCTGTTTTTCACTTTGGCTACATACGAACGCATTGACGTATAAAACGACTTCCACTCATCGTGTGTAAAAGTCATACGCTGTACTTCTTCGCCACTCTTTGTCGAACCACCCTCAATCTTCAAACTTGGTAAGCGGAAACGTGGAAAAGAAGTGATTTGTTCGATATCGCAAAGATGACGCTGACACGCATTGATTGATGCCATTTCATTGCGAACGGTTTGTTTTGAAGCACCTTGTTCAGTGCGGAAAAGCACGTAGTTCGTCTCTTTGCCTTTCCACTCAAACTTCACAAGTGTGTTGATACCCAAGTTTGCGGCTTTTTCTTTTTCGCCAACGTACTCAATAAAGTGATTGAGATGAGCACGTATCGTATTCCAACGTCCCTCTACAATCTCTTTAGTGCGTACATCAATCTTTCTGTGTTCCAAATAGATAGCAACGGCTTCAGCAATCGAAACGGAAAATAACTTTCTGCCATCCTTCAATTCATTCTGTAAGTCAAAGTACATCTCTTCTGCTTTGTCGATAGCCTCTGCTCTACGTTTGGTACGCAAAGACTTTTCGTAATAACGCTTTTCGTTACTTACCCACATACGAAACTGCCACACACCAAACTTGTTCTGTTTGATGGTTGCTTTACCACCGTATATGTCTATCCGTTCAGTGCTCAAAATCTACGCTTTGTAATAGTTGATGTAGTTTCTAACTTTCTTTCTAACACTAAAGAAAAAAGCCAACAGAATCAACCGTTGGCTTTCAAAGTTTCTAACTACTTACAAACTAACAATATCAATAAAATCAATAAGTTAGGTTATTTGAACTACTCCCACTCAATAGTCGCTGGCGGCTTGCTCGAAATATCGTATGCCACGCGAGACACGCCATGCACCTCATTGATGATGCGGCGTGAGACTTCTTCCAGGAATTCAAAAGGCAAATGCGCAAAGCTTGCGGTCATAAAGTCAATAGTACGAACAGCTCGCAAAGTCACGACATATTCATAACGACGCGCATCACCAACAACACCTACAGATTTCACTGGTAAGAAAACCGTAAAGGCTTGGCTAACTTCATCATAGAGGCTCGCATTACGCAGCTCTTCGATATAAATCGCATCCGCTTGGCGAAGAATATCTGCGTACTCTTTCTTTACCTCACCGAGGATACGCACGCCCAAGCCAGGACCTGGGAATGGATGACGATAAATCATGTCGCTTGGCAAACCGAGCTCCACACCCACTTTACGCACTTCGTCTTTAAACAGTTCACGCAATGGCTCAACGAGCTTGAGCTTCATGTAATCAGGCAGGCCGCCCACGTTATGGTGAGACTTAATCACGTGTGCTTTACCTGAAGCTGCACCTGCAGATTCAATCACGTCTGGATAAATAGTGCCCTGAGCGAGGAAGTCGACACCTTCGAGCTTATTCGCTTCTTCTTCGAAGATATCAACGAACAAGTTACCGATGATCTTACGTTTCTTTTCTGGATCAGCTTCACCAGCCAATGCGGATAAGAAACGGTCTTCTGCATTCACACGGATCACTTTGACGCCCATATGTTCTGCAAAGGTCGCCATAACCTGGTCGCCTTCATTAAGGCGCAACAAACCGTTATCTACAAAGATACAGGTCAGACGATCACCGATTGCCTTATGAAGTAATGCCGCCACAACCGAAGAATCAACACCACCAGACAAGCCCAACACAACCTTGCCGTCACCAACTTGCTCCTGCATTTGCGCAATGCTGTCGTTGATAATGTTGTTTGGATTCCACAATGCGTCACAGCCACAGATATCGCGCACAAAACGCTCGAGGATACGACCGCCTTGCTTCGTATGGGTAACTTCTGGGTGGAACTGAATGCCGTAGTAGTTACGCGCCTCATCCGCCATACCCGCTAATGGTGCGTTATCGGTGCTACAAATTTTGACGAAGTTCTCAGGCATCTCAGCGACACGGTCACCATGACTCATCCACACATCCAATATGCCGTAGCCTTCTGGTGTTGTATGGTCTTCGATATCTTTTAGCAACTTAGAATGGTTATGAGCACGCACTTGAGCGTAGCCATACTCGTGTTTATCTGAGTTCTCAACACGACCACCGAGCTGTTTCGCCATCGTTTGCATGCCGTAACAAATACCGAGTACTGGCACACCCAAATCAAACACGATTTGTGGCGCACGAGGTGTATTGTCACCGGTTACCGTCTCTGGACCACCGCTTAAGATAATACCGCGCGGATTTTGTAATTTGATCTGCTCTTCACAGTTATCGTACGGCCAGATCTCACAATACACACCGATCTCACGCACACGTCGCGCAATCAGTTGAGTGTATTGCGATCCGAAATCGATGATGAGAACGCGATGAGCATGAATATCATTTGTCATGGTGTGAACTTAACTTAAAACTGTAAATAAAAAAGGCGCAGGTCGTAGAACTACAACAACTGCGCTGAGCGTGTGTAACGCCTTGAAACTATTGATACTAATGGATTCTACTATTCCATTTGCTACAAAAACTTGCTACAAAATACAGCATGAGCAAGAGTCCAAAGCACTTAATTCAACGAAATTTTACATGGTATGCACGATTAGGCATACCTGAAGATGTGCGTCACAGTTTTAACGGGAAGCGGGAATTTATTAAATCTCTTGGCACTCAGGATAAAGCCATCGCACTCATCACCTCCAAGCCGCTAATTGCGAACTGGCAAGACCAAATACGCATTGCTCGCGGCAACCCTTCCGTTATCGTAAGCACCGCAATCAATATTAAATATGACACTGAATCTCAATCTAGAGTTAATCCTGAGACGAATATGTCCGATGCCGATTACTACGCTGAGGACATTGCGGAAGGCTTAAACCCCGAACAGCAAGAAATCTTTTACTCTCACCTTAATCAGGAAAATACACCATTTAATTTCTTCGTAGATGATTTCCTAAAGTACAGCTATGAAAATACCGCCACTGCAAAAGATGCAAAGCGAAACATAGAGTTATTCACTGCACACTGTCCCGTTTTAGAAAAAGTGGATCACCAATGCGTGATGCGTTGGATGCAAAATGAGACTAGATCTAAAACTACTGTTGGTAAATGCAAAAACTTTCTCAACAGGTACTGGAAATACCTTCAATCCAAAGGAGTTATATCGCAAGACATCAACCCCTTTGCTAACGTTGAACTTCCAAAATCATTACGAAAGAAAGAAGACCGAGAACCTTTCTCAGATTATGAGATCCAGCTTATACACACAAAGATAAAAGAAAATAAACAACCTGAGCTAGAAGCCGCGTTCTTAATCGCCATCTATACTGGCGCAAGAATAAGCGAGATCGTCAGCCTGAAAACTGATGACATTCAAGAAAAAGATAATCTCTCATGCTTTGTTATACGAGAATCAAAAACAAAAGCTGGTATTCGCACCATACCGATACATGACAATCTTAAAGAACTTGTTACTCAGCTATCTAACGCAAGCAGCGACGATTATTTAATTAGCAATATCAAAACCACCTCTGGCAAGAAAGGCAAAACTGACTTCATTACGAAACGCTTTCAGCGCATTATTAGAAATCAATGCCAATTACCAGCAACTAAGGTATTCCACAGCTTAAGAAATACTGTCTCAACCAAACTAGAAGCTGCAGGTGTGCCAGAGAATATTGCTGCCGATATCGTTGGTCATAACAAACGCACTATGACTTATGGTCTATACAGTGGCGGCACAAGCACACAACAAAAATACGAAGCCATTAAGAAGATTTCCTATGACAAATAATGAATGTTTATTTTGCACGATTGATCAAGAAAGAATCATTGAACACAATGATCTTGCCTATGTGATAAGAGATGGCTTCCCCGTAACAGAAGGACACTCACTGATCATTCCGAAACGTCACGCAGTAGATTTCTTTGAGTTAACAAGAGACGAGACTGAAGCCTGTAATGATCTATTACATTCACAAAGAAACGCCTTAATGGCTTCGGATAACAGCATCACTGGATTTAACATCGGTATGAATGCAGGTGAATCAGCAGGACAAACGATCTTTCACTGCCATATCCATCTGATACCACGCAGAGATGGAGATGTTGATAATCCGAGAGGCGGCGTTAGGCACTTAATACCCGGTAAAGGATTTTACTGATGCTCCATGATAAGGAGCTAACACTTACCGATTACTGGCGATCTATTGTTCTTCGCGGACGAAACGTAGCGAGTTATAAGTTTGCATTAGCAAAGACATTATTAGATCTACAACCACAAAGTGGACAACTGATTACACTTGAAGAACTTGCACTTCCTTTTGCTAAGCACATCGCATCGCATCTACAACACACGGACAAACAAGCCACATCATCCAGCAGTAAGTTCTTAGATCAATGCCGATCGTTCAATGCCTCTGAAATAACAGAACAAGAACTCCAATCTCAAACAGTTAGACTAGGCTTCAACAATGTAATTGACGCATTTCACGTGGTAGGTAATGAACCCATAGATGAAGCGTTTTATGTTGATGCTAGAAAAACCGAATCTGGAATCATCATCACAGATAGCTTCTCAGCACTTCAGGATGTGGTTAGCTCGCATGACCTTTCAAATGAGACAGAAGCACGTTGGCGATTAGTAGAAACATCATGGTCTTTAGGCATTAACCGCGGGCTATTAGGCATCGCCCCTGATGAATCTGGTAGCGAACTCCAAGGCATTACCGATAAACACAAGAGAATATCGGTCACCAGCAGTAGAGATGCACTCAACGGCTATCAGAAAGGATCATGTTTTTATTGCGGAACCAAGATAAGCCTGACGGAAGACGCATTAAAACCAGACGTTGATCACTTCATACCGCATACCATGAAGCCAATACTAGGGAATGCCGTAGATGGCGTCTGGAATCTAGTTCTATCCTGTACTGACTGCAACCGAGGATCAGGTGGAAAGTTTGATCGGCTACCTGCTCTACATTATGCAGAAAAACTGCACATGAGAAATGAGTCACTGATTGGGAGTCATCACCCATTACGGGAGACGCTCTTAAACCAACTAGGCAAAACACCAGAGAAGCGGCTAAAGCGTTTTCAGGATTACTACAATTCCGCCAAACAGCACCTGATTCACACATGGATACCACGTTGAGATAACTATATGAAAAATCCTTTCTACGTATATGCCCTGAAAGATCCAACAAATAACCCTGCCCTTACCTTTTACATTGGCAAAGGGACAGGTGATAGAGCATGGGAACACGAGAAAACGATTGATGATTCTGAAAAGGGTCAAACAATCAAACGAATCCATGACGCAGGACACGAAGTTCTCCACACCATTCTAGTCTCAGATTTAACAGAGGCTCAGGCACTTCAGATAGAAGCTGAATTAATCTCTGCATTCGGGATACGTAGTGAGGGTGGATTACTGACTAATAAAGTAAAGCCAAATACCTTTAAGAAACTGCCTAAGAACCCACTTAATGTTCCAGATGGTTGTTATGAAAGAGCGCAGCTTGCCCTAACAATGCTACAGAACTCGGTGATGGAATTTACCAGAGCAAATCCTAAGGGCGTAAGAAACGCCGATGTAGCTAAATATCTTGGTCTTCAGTCCAGCTACGGTGGTGGTGCAAAGGATTACCTCAGCTATAGCCTTCTTGGACTGCTGATGAAAGAGGGTCAAATTAAGCGGGAGAAAGTAGGTAGAAATGCCATGCACATTGCTCAAAATAATCGCTCAAGAACTGAAGAGTGAGTGCCTCAGAAGCACCCCTCAGACGCGATATAAAGCCCGTAGAGCCGCCCTTTCTTTACCTTATGGACAGGTTCAGCATATCCATAAAAGTAGCGTTATACTTAGTTATGCGACCTTTGGCGTGTGATTTTAAGTTACTGATTTAATTGATTTAATTATGGCTCAACTGTCAGAGAAAAATGCAAGTGTCGTTAACTTCCTTTGCGAAAGCACCAATCAGAAAGTTATCGCTAAAGCAGAGGAATTAGAGGCTAGATACTTTGAGTGGAAAGACCATGAACGCAAGCCTAAAAAGACATATGCGCATTCTTTCAATGTCATCCTTACTTCCGTAGAAGTTTTCAATGGGTATAAGCCTGATTATTGGTTACGAATCGTTACAGATAACAACCTGTTCAGTGGTAAGACAATACGAAGTACTGAATACACTAGCGAATTAAAGACAGCCATTCTCTTTCTAGTAAAAGATGGTTACTTAAAGAAGCAAGACGGCGTACGTCACAGGAAAGATTCATCAAAAAAGAAAGTGCGTAAGCCTAAGTGGTTACCTTATGCGTACACCATTACGGATAAGTGGCGATCTGAGATATTCAATGAACCACAATCTAACGATTCGGAGATAATTAGAAATCACCTAGCTCCATATATCCTGCTTAGAGATACAAAGTGGCGAACAAATAACAAAGGCAAGAGAGAGAAATACAAAGTCTTTATTCCAATCACCAAAGATCATAGAGATGAGAATACGGAGCTATTTAAGCGTACAAGCTCGGTTCTTCAGGCTCATGACGAACTGATTTCAAGAACAAACATTACGCTTGGCACAGAGCATGTCAGCTCCTCTCAAGCCTATTTGCGTCGCATATTCAGTAGAAACAGTTTTGATCTTGGCGGCAGACTTTACTGCACATTGCAGAACAAGGAATCAGAGACGCGCAAGTATCTTCGCTTTAATGGTGATCCAACCATAGAAATTGATTACTCTGGTATTCACCCTTCAATGCTGTATATGCAAAAAGGGATGAACTTTAATCCTGATATCGCGTATACCGTTAAAGGCTTTGAGCGAGATGACGTAAAGATTGCTTTCAACATTCTTATTAATTCAGGGAGCAGCAGAGAAGCAAGCAGCAAGACAGTTTCAGATAACCTTGGAATCACTCAGAAACAAGCAACAAAACTAATAGATGGTATATATGCTGCCAATGAAACTATCACTGAATACTTCAATAACAAAAACTATGGACTAAGGCTTCAGCGTATTGACTCAGATATAGCACTAGAAATAGTTGATCATTTTATTAATGTTTTACGACGCCCCATCATCCCTATTCATGACAGCTTCATTGTCTCAGTGAGAGACACAGAAGACTTAAAGCTACTGATGGTTGATGCATACAAACATATTGGTGGTATTGAGCTTCATCCTGAAGCATGGGTTAACGGCATTAAAGCTAAGTCATTGTCATTCAAAAGGGATTTAATGTTTGCTATCAACGAATGCTTTGAGGGATATACAGAGAATATGAATGATGAATACTGGGATACGTTGATCTTTAAAGAACCTGTTCAAGAGTGCTTAGAGGATAGTAATCAGTACGAAGGGGACGTCGAGGATGCTTAGATGCTCAGCCGCTGCGCTATTGTCAGATAGTTAAGAAACTACGCACCATTTAATACCCTCTTCATGGAAATAATCGAAAAACACGTAAAGACCAAATGAAAATCACATTTCAAGTAGGCGATATTCTCCAGTCAGGCTGTGAAGCAATTGTTAATTCGGCGAATCCATCGTTGCTTGCCGGTGGTGGCCTAAGCGGAGCGATACACCGCGCAGCCGGTCCAGAGATGGAGAAATACCTAAAGCCATTCGGACCAATAAAGCCCGACAATGCCACCACCTCACCCAGTTTTAACATTGATTGCAATCATGTCGTTCATGCGGTCGCATCCAGATTTATTCACGGAGCTGACGAGGAGTATCACGCTCTCTATCACTCATACCTAAGCGCATTACACGAGGCCAATATACTTAACGTAGAGACAATTGCCTTCCCTGCTATTGGCGTTGGTGTATACCACTGGCCCGCAAGAGAGTCGGCAGAGGCTGCATTTTGGGCAATACAGCATTTTTTAGATACCACCGAGAAACTTGAAATCAAATTAATCGCGTTTTATTTCAGCGATGAAAAAATCAAAAACTCTTTTATCGTTGAAAGAAAAAACGCTCTTAATACACAACTCAATCAGATGCTAAAAACGCATAGATCGGTAGGTCAATACGATTTAATCGCATGGGTGTATGGGCATTGGGTTGAAATTCTCGATCAACCAAGACCAATTAACGCCTCCGACCTTATAGAGTTTATGTGTACCGAGGGAGATTGGTACTGGAGAAGTGACTTTGAATATCATGCCGACCTTCTATATGGACTCTTTTACCAAATTGCCAAGTGGGGCATGGACTTCGAGTTTGATATTCCTGAAGAAAGCATAGATTTTAGCGAAAGCATTTATACATATGATAGTTTTCTTGAGCTTGTAAGCACCCCACCACAAGTAGTTTATGGATGGGACACCATCAGGATGGCACTCACTTTTATTGACGATGGGAAAACCTTAATCAAAGATAATCAAGCGTGTTTATCCATTGAGATGCACATCATTCTTTTTTTGCAATTTTTTAAGTCAAATCGTGAGACGCAAGGTTTGCAACTGATTGAAGACATACCAAGCAAAAGACTAAAGGAGTTTCTTCGCAAAGAATGGCATGAAAATTTAGATGAGTTAGAAGTTATTAAGCATAGATGCTATTTGGAACTTAACGGTTCTGCTCAATAAGAGATTCCATCACTTCAGAATTTAATTTTCTTTCTGACTCAGGCAAAGCAATGCAAACACTTTTTTCCTCATCTTTCTCATAGCCATCAGAACAAAGCCAAATACACCCTCTTCCTCCAGCGTACCAATATGCATTTTCAGGCAAGGTGAAGTTAAACCAACATTGCTCAGCAAATAAATAAGAAGGCAATGCAGCAATAACAAACATGAAGCAACCTAAAAGTTGGCGCAATAAGTAGTTATTCATTTGGGAATTTCAATGCACTCTATCTGTTTAGAATAATTTTTTACTTTCTTAAGTTTGACCTTAGCGACAAAGCCTCTATCTGTGGTTTCAAAGGTGACTTTATGATTATGACTTGGAAAGTTTTGATCTGCGTAGTTAATCAACTCATTTCTACACTGAGATTCACTTGAAAATTTATATACGAGAAAGTCGTGAAGAACTTCGCAATTCATAGGTTGGTTACAAATTATCTGCGTGAAAAGAATTTTGAACATACGTATTAGTTTTTAAGTTATAGAAGTACTTTTATTTCTTATGGTAATCAATATTAAATCCTTCATCGCTCATATATATATTGTAGATCCATCCCTCTTGCACTCCACATAGTCAATCCAAGGCTTCCATTTTCTAGGATTCTGCTCTGAGAGAAAATGATTTAAGGCTCTAGCAAAATCAGCTGCTTCACAAATATCTTTTGCCCAATACCAATTTCTCACATAACGCTCATTTCCGTTTGCACGCGACCCCATACGTAATCTCCAATGAAAATAATGGAGATGCCTTACATCAAATCTCTCGCCATTATCTGTGCAAATACTATGTACATACTCGTTGCCATTTGCCTGATTTATTTCATCAGCCAAATCTAGAGCGTGATCCAGATCATCTAACTCATGCTCTTCACTTCCTTTAATCGATTTATCAACAAGGTGTGCGGCAATGTATGTAAAAATAAACTTAGGCACTATAGGTACTCAAACTTCCCTGTGTCTAACTCCTCAATATGCATGACAAAATAATCTAAATTTTGATTATTGATATTTTCAGCATAACTAATAGCTTCGGATAAATTGGAAAACTCAAAGTTATTCTTCATTTCAGGAGATGGTTGTGTGCCATTTTTTGTTCTTATATGAAAGTAGTAGTTAGCCATTACAACCCCATAATGGCAGCAAATATCAAAAGAAGCATCGCGCCAATATGACGCAACAGAATACTCAGATTATTGGCTAGGCGATAAATTGACCCAGAACCTTCAGTGTCATCTTTCATCCATTCTTTTCCATATGAGTTATGAACCCATTCAAAAAACCAAAGACCTGAAAACCATACTGCCAAATACTTCATAACTTCCCAAATGAAAAGTTTGAGTGTTGGCCACCACTCCCAATTCTTTTTTTCGGCCATATTGTCAAAGCCAAAAAACCACCCCACTATCATTGCCAAAACAATATATCGCCAAATTATTATTGTGCTTTTTTTAGTCATTAAACTTACTGCCTATCCATGTATCTCACCAATATCGGCATTAGGCTTAAACCTTCTGTTTTCCTTGATGTATATGGAAGCTAATACGCCTGAATGTTCAGACACGAGAGTTGACACCCAGTCTTCCCCCTCAACATCAACTAAATTCTCTCCTGAATTTATGTAATCGCCCTCATTAAAATACCAATGGATTACTTTATACCCACCATTACTAGGCTTACCAAAATTATAGCCATAAGTACTTATAACGTATTTCTTTCTCTCTAATTGTTCCTGCTTTGGAACAATACCTTCACTGCAATCATTCTCAGCATTCAAGTCATCTTTAACATGCACATCAGTTTCAACACTGTCATTTTTCTTCTTCTTTTTGAGAAGCCCGACAATAAAAAAAGATATAGAAGAAACGACAGAAACACTTATCAAATGAGCCATAAGAAGAAATAGCCCAACCTCACCTCCAGTAGCATTGGCAATAAGCGCATAAAGTATAAAACTTATTGAAAAGCTAACAGCGATAGCCTTCCATAGATTATTGAATATGCTTCCAGAAACAATACAAATGAAAATAAGAATAGGATCTGTTGCTAACTTTGCAGAAGCACCCAGAATTGCAGCTAAAGAAAACATCAAACTCCCCCAAAAACCTAACTTAAATTCATGTGATTGAATTCAAGGTGATATCAAACAATGACTTTATCGTGACTTTCTTATGCGCCAAATTGAGAGCAATGTAATAACTAATCCAATAGCAATTACAATTACCCATCCCATCGCAAGCACAGCAACCGACTTACCCGTATCCTCAACGCATTGCGACATATATTCTTTATCTTTAGCACTAGCATTGTTGATAGCAGCTTCTTTAGCGCAAACCAACTCCATCTCTTGAATAGTTGTTGGCGCATCAGAGGCATAGTTGAACCAAACCGCCCATGTCAGCATTGATATGCCAATAATTAAGACTATACGGGACATCACCAAGGCTTATGAGAACAAAAAACCTGCTCACTTCTTAAGCAGTTTTGATAAGGAGAAAAAATCATATACATGCCAAATACAAGCATCACAATTATTGCCCATTGAAACTTAGTCATAAACTTCCTCTCAATTAATAACTATTTTAAAAGGTGATCTTCTACATATCTCTTTAGTAAACGCAGCCTTTCCTTTGACTCCATCATTGGACAGTAGATGTAATTCAAATCACCAATCAAAGCAGTTTCAAGATCACAAGCATCTTTCACATAACGTTGCCAAGAATCCTGACTCTTGAGAAGCATGTCGTTTTGACTGGTTGATAGTTTCAACTTTAGCTTTAGCAACTCAAGTTTAATCTCGCTATCGTAAAACTCCTTAGCTTTACGTGAACAATACTCAACAGAGCCATTACTATAACCACCTTCTTTCTCAATACAGTCTTCGTATGGCGATGACTCAGCCATAACAATTACAGGCAAAAGCATTAGAGATAAAACTACTGCACGCACGAAAATACCTGAGTCCATTCTCGTACAACTGGCTTATCTGGACTACCAACAAACTCAATGCTCTTGTTGATTGCCATATAGTCTTCAGATTCTGGCTTCTTTAGCATAAGGAATGAGGACATCACACGATTAGCTGTAATGAGATGTACGCCTTTATCAGACTTTCCTACTGCGAGATGAACGTAAGGCTTGTTGCTGTCATATACCTTTGGCTTTAAACCATCTTCATAAATCGTTAGTACATTAGATTCTTCTGAATAATCTACGCTCAGCTTAGTTTCCGAAGGAACTCCATCCATGAACGGATCAAGACCAGCATTTAAATAGCGACTCTGGAATAAAGTGTCTGAAGTGCATTGCCAGTTCAACTCTGCTGCTTCAGCTTTATAGAAGTACACAACTGAAAGAATGATGACTGCGTAGGCGAGGATGCGCTTTTTCATCTAATCTTTAAGCAAAATAGTTGTACCACCTTTGGATGTACAGCGTTCGGGCAGCATATAGGTGTATGAATTGTTTGCTAACTCGCATATTTTTAATTGGTAACCATATTCGGCACCAGTGTCATCTCTAGGGATAGAGGAAACAGACACCTTCTTTTCAAATTCTTTTTTATTAATGCTGATCGAGTTTTTACCATCATAAGCAAGTTTTGATGGCTCAAAATGATGGGCGTTCAAATTAGGCATGTTAACCCCAGTGCCAATGACTTTTTTAGAATATCCCTTAGCACGCAAACACTGCTCTTCCATTGATGATCTTGGTATTGAATTCGTATCTATCCAAGACCGTGGAGCTTCATTCTTTTGCTGATGACAATTCAACATTATTGCTCCATCACTTGTGCCAGTGTAATTGCCACTGCACTGGGTGCTATAGGTTGGGTTTCCAATCGGTTGACCTGCTGTGTTTGGATACATCCGTAACGCTTCAATTTCGCACTGATACTTGTCCGCATTAAATTGCTGAGCAGTCGTGTTAGGGCGAATCCATTGGGTACGTTGGCAACCTGTTAGAACGATTACTGCAACAATCAATATGAATGGCTTCTTCATGATGACCTCTGGATTTTCTTATCCACCAATATTAACAAGTGGACTTACCATCACAAGCCATTTTCAGAATTCATCTTTTTTGTATCTGGGCAGGTACTACTACTTAGCAATACAGTCATCCCCTGCCCCCGTCCCATCATTAAGGCGCACCCCTTGTTTCTTTTATGCAATAAAAAACCTCACACCCACTAAGGCATGAGGCTCTAATTTTGATACAAAAACTTGCTACAAAAGTTTAATATTTTATTTTATAAGTTATTGATTTTAAAAGTTAAAAAGGCGCAGGTCGTAGAACTACAACAATTTCGATCTAGAGTAAAAGTTTACCAAAACAACACCGGTGATGATTAAAAATAACCCGAAACTAACCTGCCAAGGCATGGTTTGCTTAAAAAAAATCACACTTATCAATGAAATACTAAAAATACCCAATCCAGACCAGGTAGCGTAAACAATATGAATTGGTATTTCTTTTAGAGTGAATGTGAGTAGATAAAAAGAAAACACGTAAAAAACACCAACAAAGACTGTTGGCAATAGCTTCGTAAAGTTTTGAGTTGCAGGTAACAAGACAGTTCCAAGTACCTCAAACATAATGGCGAAAAACAGCAAAATGTAGCTTCTTGTCATATTTGCTCTTCTGAATAGGATCGAATTCAGACCTGTACATAGATTTACTGTTTATACCAAACACACAGAAAAAAGCACTTAAACTGATATTTAAGAATCTTATCTGTTTTATTGGAGCCATCTCCTTGGGTGTTCAGATGACTAATAGGAAAATACCACCTGAAAGTTTTACTGAGTTTTGGGCTAAAGAAAATGATAAACGCCGATTGGACGCTGAGCGAAAGCATGAGAGGCATCGACGTGAACTTGAAGCCATGACAAAGGAGGAACTAATTAGGCATATCATGACACCCGTAATGTCTTATAGAACTGATTACAATGAATCAGCAGCTAGAGGCGCATATCTTCAGAAATATGGGATTGACCCACACAGTATCGAATACTTTCGTCTTTTTGATGACTTGATGGATAACGAAACACTAAGAGAAAAGTTTGGAACTCTTCAATAGATTCTCACCAAATTAAAAAAGGGCTCTGTCGAGCCCTCTATATGCCGACTAAGTTACTTTACAGAAAGCGATAAAACTTAGTTGTCACAGAACATCATTGAGCAGGTGTATTCTGTGCAGGCATTTGTGGAGCTCCAGCAGGAGCATAGTAATAAGGACGCTCGTATGCACTGGCGTTCATGTTGGTGTTTCGATTGTAGTTACTGGACATGTCACCGGCAGACTTACCACGACCTTTGAAAGTCATTGAGAAAGTTGCTTCACCTTCACCGGTACCATTACCGTTCATGTTACCAGCGCCATTTGACTCACCACCCGAATAGAGGTTGTCAGTACCAAAAAATGCACTAGCTGACATGGATGCTGTTAAGAGTGATACAAAAATAATACGTTTCATTTAAAAAATTCCTATATTTAATAAAAAAGCTATGCCGCAGAGTTTTCTTCTCCAATCTCACCCAAAAGACGAGTTACCGCTAAAGACATACTGGTCGGTAAATCACGGGTAGACTGGCAAGAAAAATATTTAGTCCCGTCTCGATAAGCTGTTAACTCAGAGGTATAGGAAAGATCAGAACTGTCCTTTGAAAAAAAGCCATCTATTTGATCAAGGTTTAGGCTATCGAGCTTATGCAAAGAACGAATAATCTTTTCACACTCATCACCTAAACGAATTCCATTTGTCTCAATGTTAATAATCATATGAGTAGAGCCCTAGGTAAAAGTTATTCTTCAACAATAACCTGACCCTTCATCGATGGATGAAGGCTGCAGTAATAGTTGTAAACACCTGGTTGATCAAACGTCTGTGTGAACGATTGACCTTGGCGTAAACGTTGTGACTTAAAAAGCCTGTCTGATGAAACTACATCATGGGTCATTCGGTCATTTTGCATCCATGTAACAGAAGACCCTTTTTTGACTTTTATAACAGCCGGGTAAAATGCCATGTTCTGAATTGAGACAGTGGGTGCAGTAGATTTACTTTCACCTGCATTCACAGGTTCACGATTCTGCTGATTGCCCTGATTAGCCGGAGGCATCTGATTTCCGTAGTAAGGCATGGGTGCGAACCCAGGCATTTGATTGAAACCAGGCATATATGGTGCATTTCTGTATCCCGGCATCATCTGCATATAGGGTGGATAGGAGTAACGAGGAGCTTGCTGATAACGAGGTCCGTAAGAAGGCATTTGTCCGTAGGAGTAATACCCTTGAGACTTTTGCTTTTTGTTGTTGGCATTTGCTTCATCATGGCTGCCATGGTTGTGAGCAATGGTATTTGTACCGACAAACAGCGATATGCAAGTCAATAACATTCTGGAGTAATTCATAAGAACATCCTAATTTAGTAAAATATATTTCGATTGCACACTGTATGCTGTTTGAATCAGTTTTGACCACATCGCAACTGGCTTAAATTCTATATATTCGTGTTTATAACAAGACAAAATATGGTCTTTGTTCTGTAAAGACAGACAAATTTAACTTTGTCCAGTATTTCAACGGTCGTTTTGATACATCACTGCTCTACAGTAGTTGAATCTTAAGGCGAATTACACTCATGCAATACGTTCTTATAAATACAAGGAGCTAAACATGTACGTAAGCGAAATCATGACAAAAGACCCAAAGGCTGTTGGTCCTAATACATCTTTATTGGATGTCGCTTCAATGATGAATCTTTACCGACTGCCTGCATTACCTGTCGTTGATGAAAATAACAAATTAATAGGTAACATTTCAGAGAAGGACATTCTTAAAAACTTGCTTCCATCGATGGAAGATATCGTAGATGGTTCTGTCAATACGCAGCTCGACAGTATGATTTCAAATTACAGCAAACAGATGCGCATAGTGACGTCTTCTGTAATGACAAGAAATCCTGTCAGCGCAAAAGAAGATATGCACATTCTCAAAGCAACAGCACTGATGACGAGTCACAACTTCAGACGATTACCAGTTACAGACAATACGCATCAACTTATTGGCGTAATGAGTTTGGGTGACGTTCACAAAGCGATATTTCATTCTCACATTTCTGCTAACAATAACTCACCTAGTATGTCTTTAAGAAATGAAACACATCTTGGCTCACCACCTTTGGATTGATCAAAAATTTATTTAGGAAATAATGTTTCCTAAGTAATTTAAGCAGTTATAAAAGTTACATCTAAAATTTTTTTTGATGCGAATACACTCGCGTAACTTATACGTAATTCAAGATACTGCTTTAACGTAGTCGCTGTAGAAATAGCCTGCCAACAGAATGATTACAGCGTATGCAAGTAAACGAGATTTCATTTGGTATTGCCTTCAGTAGATACGTGATTGTTCTTCTTCAATCTCTACACATACAGCCTGCTTACCCGTTGGAAACTGCTCACGCCAGTTACCATTGATTTCGTATTTAAGTGCATCTCTCGCACGAAAACATTCGTTCATTGAACTGTATTTTCCGTGTGTTGTAACTGCCACACCCAGACTATCAACCGCAAGATAGATCAGTAACCACTTCATAATCTACTCTTCGTTACCGCTCTGTAGGCAAGTACAGCTAAACCTGTGAACATAATGCCTATAGTTAACTGTATGGATAATCCTTTGTCCGCAAATTGCGCAATCAAAGAGAACAAGATTAAACCCACAGCAGGTGGTAGCAGCATCAACAAAAACGCTGTGCCTACAGTGCCAAATCGCTTGTTCATCCAACTGAATATTTTCATGAGCCCAGTCAGTAATGTATAAATGTTATTACGCAAAAAAATAGCCATCACAAGGACGGCTAAGATTGCTCCAACTTCCAATGGCACTTGTGTAGTTCATTCTTAGTGCTTGGAGCTATTAGAAATATACATCACACACAGACTCACGCTTAATCAATGACTAAAACAAACCCGTAAGTGTGTTTCTTTTTATGTATCTGTGCAGGTACTTAATCATCAGGATTGATGCCTCCCCCGCCCCCGCCCCAAGTAAGACGGGGCACCCCCTATTTCTTTCATTCAATAAAAAACCTCACACTTGTTGAAGCATGAGGCTATAAATTTGATACAAAAACTTGCTACAAAATGTTGATAATTTATTTTATAAAATATTGATTTATATAATAAAAAGGCGCAGGTCGTAGAACTACAACAACTGCGCCATTAATCTGTACCGATCCTAATCAGTCGCGACGGTAGTTTGGCGCTTCTTTGGTGATCTGCACGTCGTGTACGTGAGATTCCGCCATACCGGCATTGGTAACGCGAACAAACTCAGGCTTAGTGCGCATCTCTTCGATAGTTGCACAACCGGTGTAGCCCATACTGGCGCGGATACCACCTGTTAGCTGAGTGATCACATTAAGCAATGGACCTTTGTAAGGCACACGACCTTCGATGCCTTCTGGTACGAGCTTATCTTTATTGATTGTCTCTTGGAAGTAACGATCGCTAGAGCCTTGTTGACCTGACATCGCACCCAACGAACCCATGCCGCGGTATGACTTATAAGAACGACCTTGGTAGATCTCAACTTCACCTGGGCTTTCATCAGTACCGGCCAACAGTCCACCGACCATCACACAAGATGCGCCAGCCACGATAACTTTTGAGATGTCGCCCGAGTAACGAAGACCACCATCTGCAATCGCCGGAACACCGGTGCCTTCCAATGCTTTAACCACATTATTCACCGCAGTGATCTGAGGTACGCCTACGCCCGCAACGATACGCGTGGTACAAATTGAGCCAGGGCCGATACCCACCTTAACCGCATCAGCTCCCGCTTCAGCCAGTGCCAATGCAGCTGCACCGGTAGCAATATTGCCGCCGATAACTTGTAAATCTGGGTATTGCTTTTTGATCCAACCTACACGTTCAATAACACCACGAGAATGACCATGCGCAGTATCAACGGTAACCACATCAACGCCGGCAGCTACCAAAGCTTCAACACGCTCTTCAGTACCATCACCAACACCAACAGCTGCACCGACGCGTAAGCTTTCAGAACTATCGCGGCAGGCATTTGGATAATCCGTTGCCTTTTGAATATCTTTTACTGTGATCAAACCGCGTAACTCGAAGTTATCGTTAACCACTAAAACCTTTTCAATACGGTGAGTATGCAGTTTCTCGAGAACTTCTTCTTTCTTAGCGCCCTCTTTCACTGTCACCAAACGATCTTTCGGCGTCATGATTGACGAGACTTTCTCATCAAGACGGGTTTCGAAACGCAAGTCACGACTGGTCACAATACCAACCAAATTATTACCATCAACCACAGGCACACCCGAAATGTTGTGCTGACGGGTGATCTCTAGTACTTCACCGATGCTCAAATTAGGTGAAACAGTGAATGGATCGTGTATCACACCACTCTCATAGCGCTTAACCGCACGAACATGCGCCGCTTGGTCATCTATCAGCATATTCTTATGAATGATGCCGATTCCACCTTCTAGGGCCATCGCTATCGCCAAGCGACTTTCAGTAACTGTGTCCATCGCCGCTGAAACAAGGGGGGTATTCAGGCTAATGCCCCGAGTTAGCTGGGTTGCCAGGGACACATCCTTAGGGAGCACATCCGAGCGCGCAGGCACCAATAAAACGTCATCGAAGGTTAAAGCTTCTTGATCTTGTGCGAAACGCATCGTATCTCCGGGGCGGCTAGGAAAATTAGCGCCTAATTATAGAATTTGGCTGCATTTAGGTAAACCAAATTACCTAACTAATTGAAAGTACAAATACTCTCAAAGTGGGTTAGAATAATTTCACAATAAGCTTCTGAGTGAGTCATGACACCCACGAAGCCAAAACAAAGACATGACACCCTAGGAACGGAGAAAACAATGAAGAAAGTACTGATCGCTGGCGCGATTGCCGCCGCTTTTACCCTCACTGGCTGTCAAAGCAATGCTGCGAAAGAGCCATATACTCAAGCACCAGAGCCTGAAAAGCGTTCTGCGTTAGCTGCTATCGCAACTGCTTCAGCTGAAAACAAAGCGGCTAAAAAGTCAGGTTTCGAATGGCGTGACACTGGCAAAATGCTAAAAGGTGCTGAAGCACTGGTGGCTGAAGGTAAATACGCTGCAGCTCAAAGCGAAGCTATCAAGGCTTACTACCAAGCTAAAACAGCTCAAAGCCAAGCAAAAACTCAGGTTGGTGCTGGTAACCCAAGCTATCTTTATCAGTAATTTGTTGATAATTCAGCACGGAAGCCGGGCCTAGCCCGGCTTTTTTATGTATGACCGAAAATCGTGACATCTTTAGCATCAGTCGACTCAACAGCGAGCTGCGTCATGTTTTAGAAGGAAGCTTTCCCCTGCTTTGGGTGCAAGGCGAAATATCAAACCTAAGCATCCCCCGCTCCGGTCATCTTTACTTCAGCCTAAAAGATTCACACGCCCAAATTCGCTGCGCCTTCTTTAAAGGCAAAGCCAACCTGCTGCGCTTCAAACCCAAAGACGGTGACTCTGTAATTGCTCGGGCAAAAGTGGCGCTTTACGAGCCGCGTGGAGATTGTCAGCTCATCATTGAGTCGATGGAGCCCGCTGGCGAAGGTGCTCTGCAACAAGCGTTTGAGGCTCTCAAACTCAAACTTCAGAAAGAAGGCCTGTTTGAGGCCTCGCTCAAGAAAGAGCTACCGGCTCATCCGATGAATATCGGTATCGTCACTTCATCAAGTGGCGCTGCGATTCGAGACATGTTGAACATCCTGTCACGTCGATACCCGACCGCGACAATCACTATCTACCCATGTTTGGTACAAGGCGCTGAGGCACCTGCCGATATCCGCCAAGCCTTAAGTAATGCGCTTAAGCGTCAACAAGATGACGTGATTGTCTTAACCCGTGGCGGCGGTAGCATAGAAGACCTCTGGGCATTTAACGATGAACAATTAGCGCGTGACATCGCCGCAGCAAACATTCCTATCGTCTCCGCAGTCGGACATGAAATCGACTTCACCATTGCGGATTTTGTCGCTGATCGTCGAGCACCGACGCCATCTGCTGCTGCTGAGCTGATTTCACCTGACCAGACTCAAGTCAGTCAGCGCCTTGATCAATTGCATGCGCAATTATCCCTTCGCATGCAACAAGCCCTAGCTGCTAAACAAAAACAGCTACAACAACTAGAGCAACGCTTAGAGCGCCAACACCCCCGTACGCGCACTCAACAACAGCAACAACGTCTAGATGAAATCCAAGTCCGGCTTCAACGCTCTGTTTCTAGAGCTCTAATGAAGCAACAAACAGCGGCAAATAACTTAACCATAAGACTGCAACAACAGCGACCTTCAGCGATTATCGAGCGGCTCAAAGAACGACTTTCATCTATGCAAAGTCGCCTAACGCGATCTACCGAATCATCACTCAAGGCACGTCGTGAGAAATTCATCGCACATTCCCGTGAGCTGCATGCGATTAGTCCATTAGCCCTTCTTGAGCGTGGTTACAGCATCGTCAGCACGGCTAACAATAAAGTGATCACAAAAAGCAGTGATGTCGTATCGGGTGATTCGATTAATGTTCGCTTATCAGAAGGCACGCTAAGCGCAACAGTCACTAAGACAAACAAAAAAACTGATTAACGCTTTTTGACGTGCTTCATCATGCGACGGCGCTTATCCACCTGACGTTTTGTCAGTGTGTTTTTTCTGCCTTCAAAGGGATTCTCGCCACCTTTAAATTCGATACGTAGTGGCGTGCCGTGCAAGTCAAAACATTCACGGAAACGATTCATTAAGTAACGTTGATAAGTCGGTGGTACAGCATCAGTTTGGTTACCGTGAATCACAATAATCGGAGGATTCTTACCGCCTTGGTGCGCATATCGGAGCTTGATACGACGACCGCGCGCAATCGGCGGTTGATGCTCTTGAACCGCTTCTTCAAGAATACGAGTGAGCTCTGGAGTTTTCATATTAATCATCGCAGCGTTATAGGCCTGATCAACCGCTTTCATCAGGTGCCCTACGCCACTGCCATGCAAAGCAGATATAAAACGCCATTCAGCAAAGGCTAAGAAAGGTAAGCGGCGTAGCATCTCGCTTTTAACCTGCTCACGCTCATGACTATCTAGGCCATCCCATTTATTGATACACACCACAAGTGCGCGACCACTATCGAGTACGTGGCCCGCCAAAGTCGCGTCTTGCTCACTGATACCCTGATGTGCATCAAGGATCAACATAACAACGTTAGCCTGCTCCATCGCTTGAAGTGTTTTAATCACGCTGAACTTTTCAATCGCTTCAGCGATACGTGCACGACGGCGAACACCCGCCGTATCAATCAAGGTGTATTGCTTACCATTTTGCTCAAAAGGAATTGCAATCGAGTCGCGCGTTGTACCTGGACGGTCAAACGCGACCACCCGATCTTCACCAAGCAAGCGATTCACCAAAGTCGACTTACCCACATTTGGACGGCCAACAAGCGCAATCTGAATACCCTTATCTTCTTCCTCGACCTCCTCTTCTTCATCCTTTTTATCTGGCCAAATAAAGGTATCGAGAAGAGTATTAATCAAATGTTTTACACCGCCACCATGCGCTGCGGCGATCAGATGGGGATCACCTAAACCTAAGGCATAAAAATCAGCCCCGGCGACCGCTTTATCCAAGCCTTCACTTTTATTCACTGCAACGGTGATGGGCTTACCAGTTTTACGCAGCTCTTCTGCAATCGCTTCATCAGCGCCGGTCATACCATCGCGACCATCTAGCAAGAAGATCAAATGATCTGCCTCACCAATCGCGTGCTTCACCTGCTTTTCCATCAACACATCAATGCCGTCGGCCTCACCACTGATACCACCGGTATCAACAATGACATACGGATGCGCACCAATTTTTCCTACGCCATGCTTACGGTCGCGCGTAATACCTGGCTGGTCAGCAACCAAAGCATCACGCGAGCGCGTTAAACGATTAAACAGGGTCGACTTACCCACATTCGGGCGGCCGACCAATGCAATAACAGGAAGCATCAAGGCAGTGCACTCACCTTAAGAAGCGTTAAACGACCACCACGATCTTGAACTAAGACATGATCATTGATAGCAACCAGACCGGATTCGATCGGGTCACTCAGCTCTATACGTCCGAGAAAAGCACCATCAGTAGCTGACATGACATGGAGATAACCTTCGATATCGCCCGCAACAACAACACCGCCTAAAGACACCACATCTGAGGTCTGACGATTCTTTAGACCCTCTTGGCGCCAACGTGCCGCACCTGTATCAAGGTCAAACGCCCATACCAAGCCTTTATCATCAGCGGCATATAAGCTTTTTCGATCGGTATCCATTGAGCGGTATGACGAGAAATTACGACGCCACATAGCCTGACCGTTACGTGTATTGATTGCCGCAACCTGTCCTTGGAAAGTTGAGACATAGGCAACACCATCGAGCAACACGGGAGGCGCATCAATATCTGCTAAACGCTCAAGCTCTGAACGGCCACGAGGTACCGACACAGTGGTATCCCAAACAACAGCACCTGTTTCAGCATTCAACGCAATCAAACGACCGCCTGCCAATCCAAAATAGACAACGCCATCTTGCAGCACGGGTGAGCTACTACCACGCAACGTTAAAGCAGGAATCTCGCGCTCAAACTGCCACAGTTGCGCACCATCAGTCAGAGATAAAGCCGTTACCTTGCCATCAATGGTGCGAACGATAACGCGTTGATCATCCATCACCGGCATTGAAAGCACTTCACTACTCACGCGCTGACGCCAAACAAGCTGACCATCAATTGCTGCAAACATCAGTAACTCAGCATCACGCGTGCCGACAGCGACATAGCGCTCATTAACACCCGGACCACCAGATAAAGTCGCTTCGGTTTCATTCGCCCAAATGACTTTGCCTGATGCGATATCAAGCGACTGCAACAGCCCTTCACCATCAGCGACATACACATGGTCATTAGAGATAGCAGGATACAAATGCAGACGATGATCATTCTCAGCTAAGCTGATTTGCCAAACTTCACTGAGTGCAACTTTTTCATCAAAGTCAGTTAGTTCAGCGAGCGGATTTTTTTCAGCCGGCTGAATGTACTCAACAACGCTTGAGCAAGCGCTTAAAGCAATCGCTAACGATGCTGTCGCCAATAAACGAATCATTGAATGCAACTTATTTACCCTCAACTGGAGTGACATCAACAATCTTCATGCTGAGCAAACGCATATCGGTCACGCCACTAGATGCCGCGGCTTGATAAGCAGCGAGTGCTGCAACCTTGTCACCTTGCGCACGCGAAATATCACCTTGAAGCTGCTCAAAGTCACCTTTCATGAAAGTGCCAGCCGCTGCAATAACTTCTTTAGCAGCATCGTATTGCTGCTGATCGACAAGCAGCGCTGCCAAACGCAAACGTGCCAAATCACCTAACACTGGATCAGGTGCATTCGCCATAACCCACTCCAGCTCAGACCGTGCGCGATCTGGATTGCCAGCCTTATAAGCCACCTTAGCTTGTTGCATCGCTGCATAGCTCGCATAAGCAGTGCCGGCATAATCAGACTTTAACTGTGTAGTGGTGTTATCAAAATCAGCACCGGTTTTCGTTGCTTGCTCAACCTGTGCATACAACTGTGATGCCGCCTCACCTTGCGAGGTTTGAAACATTTGCCAGCCCTGCCAGCCAAAGATGATGCCGAAACCCAGACCTGCACCCACGATGATTGAAACGGCGTTCTCTTTCCACCACTTCTTCAGCGCTTCTGCTTGTTCGTCATCAGATAAATACGTACTCATTTGTTATGCCTCAAACTGCAAAGAGGTTAAAAACTCAGTGAGATCATCCCATGCCACCATCTCTTGGTCGCGTTGATCTCGTAAAAACTTAACGGCAATCTGTTCACTCTCGACCTCTTGATCACCTAAGACCAAAGCAACCGGTGCGCCAGACTTATCCGCCTTTTTAAATTGCGACTTCATGCTGCCGCCGCCGCAATGTGTCATCAAACGTAACGAGGGAATGCCATCACGTAACTGCTCAGCTAGCCCTAAGCCAATCTCTTGCGCTTTATCACCAGCGAGTACCAAATAGGCATCAACCGGTGGTGAAAGTTCATCAAAACGGCCTAACTCTTCCATCACCGCGATCAATCGCTCAACACCCATCGCAAAACCAATCGCTGGTGTTTCACGACCACCTAATTGAGTGACCAGACCATCGTATCGACCACCAGCACAAACGGTGCCTTGCGCGCCCAACAGGCTAGTTACCCATTCAAAAACGGTGCGCGAGTAATAATCTAAGCCACGCACCAAACGTGGGTTGATCACGTACTTAACACCAGCACGGTCTAACTGAGTACAGATCGCATCAAAATGCTGTTTAGACTCATCACCAAGGTATGCATCTAGCGTTGGCGCCCCTGCCACAATCTCTGCCATATCCGGATTTTTCGTATCCAAGATACGCAACGGATTGGTATGTAAGCGACGCTGCGCATCTTCATCCAAATGATCAGCATATTGCTCAAAGTACGCAATCAAGGCATCACGATAAATTACGCGCTCTTCTGGCGTACCTAGGGTATTGAGTTGAAGCTCGAGCCCATCAATACCTAACTCTTTCCAAAGACGCGCGGTCATTAGAATCAATTCAGCATCGATATCAGGACCGGTCATACCATAAGTTTCAACACCGATCTGGTGGAACTGGCGATAACGTCCTTTTTGTGGACGCTCGTGTCGGAACATCTGACCGAAGTACCAAAGGCGCTGTGTTTGGTTATGTAGCAAACCATGCTCAAGTGCAGCACGTACACATCCGGCCGTACCTTCAGGACGCAGGGTTAAGCTATCGCCATTGCGATCGTCGAAGGTGTACATCTCCTTCTCGACAATATCGGTGACTTCGCCAATAGAGCGCTTAAACAAATCCGTCGATTCAACAATGGGCATACGAATCTCTGCATAGCCATATGACTTAAGCACCTGCGCAACCGTGCGCTCAAGAAACTGCCAGCGTGGCGATTGATCTGGCAACAGATCATGCATTCCACGGATTGCTTGAATATTTTTCGACATACCTTCTTACTACATTTGCCAAGATTAGCTTGTGAATCACAAAGTCAGGGTAAAACGAGCCACATTGCCACGCGCATGAGGTGTTAAGTCATACAACTCACCCCTTACCCAAAGCTCGGCTGACTCATAGTTACCCAACACGATGGTGTAAGGCGCATTACCCTCAAAAATCTTTTCGTAACCTGTGTTATACAAACCCACCAGCTTAAAACTGTCATCATCGGATTTAACGATGACCCAACAGTCACCGTTCAGCTTGAGACGTACATCTGGAATTACCGGCGCTTGCGGTTGTGCTTCAACTACTTCAATTGGCTTTTCTTCAATCACTGGTGCTTGAGCTGGCTCGATGAACATCGGCTCAGCAACAACAGGCTGTGACTCTATCGCTGGCTCAACGGGTGCCACTTCAACAGGCACTACATCCTTTGACTCAATAACATCTTGCTTAAGCTCGACTGCTTGAAACTCTTCGGTAGGCTCAGCTACAAAAGCAGGTGGTATCTCGCTCTCTTCCCGAGGCGCTAGTTCAGTAGGTGATTGGACAATCACCTCTTCCGTCGCAACAGCCTGCTCCGCAGTAATCTCTTGCGCTTCTTCACGCGTAAGGTAGCCATACCACCAAACTACAAACAAGATAACAATCGCTAAAACCGTTAGCCAGGTCACAACACCGGCAAAACGACTTGCCACTGGCGAGTCCGTAGGTAGGTGTGGTGTTTTATCAATCTTGAGATGTGAGAGATCTTCAGGATGCGCTTGATCAAATTTCTCGAGCATCTCTTGTGCATTCAAACCCACTAGGCGGGCATAGTTACGCACATAACCACGAACAAAAACGCGTGATGGCATCTCTTCAAAATCACACTGTTCGATACCGCGAACTACATCTGTCAGAAGATGGAGCTTATCTGCCATATCCTCAATCGCGATACCTTTGGCTTCACGCGCATCACGCAACAACTTACCAATCAAGATTTGCTGGTCAGTAGGCTGACTTATTGTTTCTTCAACCATCGCCTATCAAGAGCCTAAAGTGACTCAATCTCCTTTGCTGTTGGATAACGCTTGCGCAACTCCGCTGCATATAATGCAGATTGTTTCGCATCCCCCAATGCGTTCTCAGCGCGAACGCCGAGTAACAATAAATCAGCCGTTAGCGGGCTAATGCCTGCATACCGTTGCAAATAAGCGCGAACACTCAGCGACTGACCCTTGCCAGCACTGATATGCGCCATACGCGCCAAGCTTTGCGCGAAACCCGGGTTACGCTTTAACGCAGCACGATAATAATCTTCAGCATTTGCGGCATTACCTTGACGCTCAGAATACTGACCGGCGTTATGTGATGCCACCCAAGGCGTTGGATAAAGCGGATTTTCTAGCGCGGCCTTAAAACGTGAGATCGCAGAATCATATTGCGCTTGATCACACTCAAACGAACCCAAGGCATTCAACGCATAAGGGTCGTATGGATCTATCTTGACCGCTCTAGAGAGATGTTCACCCGCCAATACAGTTTTACCTAAGCGCTGATAAATAATGCCAAGCAAATTATGCGCAGGTGCTAACTCGGGATCGACAATGATCGCTTTGCGCGCATTTTTTAACGCCTCACCTAGCACACCCTCTTGAAGATAAGCCGTGCTTAACTCCACATAAACATTCGCAGCACTGCGGCGCTCAATCGGTGAACCCAAAGCACCTGTCGTATCGACGCCGGCTTTACTGTCCGTCGATGACGTTTCAGTAGCACGTTGTGGATTCGACTGACATCCTGCCAGCAGCATCACAGCTAAAAGTGTAAGAACATATTTCATTGAGCTTTGCCTCCTTGCGCTGCAACAGATTGATCGCGTCGTAATTGACGACGACTTTTATCTCTTACCTTGCCCACCAACTGACCACAGGCAGCATCAATATCATCACCGCGAGTTTTGCGCGTAATTGTCACGATACCGGCTCGCACCAAACGATCACGGAAGACATCCACCTTATCTCGTGGCGAGGTGGTATAGCGTGTTCCCGGGAAAGGATTAAACGGAATCAAATTAATTTTAGAAGGCACGCCTTCTAACAAACGAATCAGGGCCTTAGCATGTGCGATCGAGTCGTTAACACCATCAAGCATCACGTATTCCCATGTCACCTTGCGCTTACGCTCACCACTAACGAATTCTTTACATGCCGGAATTAATTCTTCGAGTGGGTATTTTTGGTTAATAGGCACCAATTCATCACGCAACTCATTGGTAGGCGCGTGTAATGACACAGCCAAACTCACATCACATTCATCTTTCAGACGACGCAAAGCCGGCACAATACCCGAAGTGCTTATAGTGACGCGTGCTTTGGCGATCATGTAAGCCAAGTCATCGGTCATTAGCTTCATGGCTGCGGTAACAGGGCCAAAGTTTGCCAATGGCTCACCCATACCCATCATCACTACATTGGTAGGTGAACGACCTAGCTCGCGGGTTGCTTGCCAAATTTGACCAATGATCTCACCGGTTGTGAGATTACGGTTAAAACCTTGCTGTGCGGTTGAGCAAAACGAACAATCCAAGGCACAACCGACTTGCGAGGACACGCAGATGGTACTGCGATCACCTTCAGGAATATGCACGGTCTCAATACGCTGGCCATCTTCTAACTCAAGCACCCATTTAGTTGTGCCATCGAGTGAAGGTTGTTCAAAAACAATCTCAGGAATAGCGATATAGGTTTTCTCAGCTAAGGCTTCACGAAAACTTTTAGGTAAATCGGTCATCTGCTCAAGATCAATCACGCCATGCTTGTGAA
>CBFHYJ010000016.1:0-26566 GCA_965659945.1 Sedimenticolaceae bacterium
GTTGGGCTGCTTAGGTTCTTTGGAAACCGGTGAAATGGGCGAAGAAGACGGTCACGGTGCAGAAGGCAAGCTGGACATGGATATGCTGTTGACCAGCGTTGAAGAGGCGGCTGACTTTGTTGAGAAGACTGGCGTTGACGCATTGGCGATCGCAATCGGTACTTCACACGGCGCTTACAAGTTCACTAAAGAGCCAGATGGCGAGATCTTGCGTATTGACCGTATTAAAGAGATCCACGCTCGCATTCCTAACACTCACTTAGTTATGCACGGCTCTTCTTCAGTGCCTCAAGATTGGCTCGAAATCATCAACAACTACGGTGGTGATATGGGTCAAACCTACGGTGTACCAGTTGGTGAAATCGTTGAAGGCATTAAGTCAGGTGTTCGTAAAGTTAACATCGATACTGACTTGCGTATGGCATCTACCGGTTCTATCCGTAAGCACTTGAATGACAACCCAAGCAACTTTGATCCACGTAAGTTCTTGAAAGAGTCAACTAAAGCAATGACTGAGATCTGTAAGGCTCGTTATCAGTCATTTGGCTCAGAGGGCATGGCAGATAAGATTTCTGCTAAGTCACTTGAGGCTATGCAGGGCTTCTACGGCCTGTAATTCGATCTTGATCGATGAAAAAGCGCTCTTCGGAGCGCTTTTTTTTATGTCCTTCGTTCTGTCATAACCCAGAAACCGTTATCCTATCAGTCTAAACTTTTAGTTTTGAGATTCACGATGAAGATTGCTGTCGCAGGTACAGGTTATGTAGGCCTTTCAAATGCAGTGTTGTTAGCGCAGCATCATGAAGTTGTTGCTCTCGATATCGTTCCAGAGAAAGTTGAGCTTATAAATCAGCGTAAATCGCCTATTGTCGATGCAGAGATCGAAGATTTCTTAGCGAATCGTGAGCTGAATCTCAAAGCAACAACGGACAAGCAAGAGGCTTTCGTTGGTGCTGAGTATGTGGTGATTGCCACACCAACCGACTATGACCCAGTCACAAACTACTTTAATACCGGATCGGTTGAAGCGGTTATTCGTGATGTGAAGAGCGTGAATCCTGATGCGGTGATGATTATCAAGTCAACTATCCCGGTGGGTTATACCCAGAAACTCATCGATAGTACCGAGTGCAAGAACCTTATTTTCTCTCCAGAATTTTTGCGTGAAGGTAAAGCGTTATATGACAACCTCTATCCATCACGCATCATTGTGGGAGAGCGTTCAGATCGCGCACAAAAGTTTGCTTATTTGTTGGTAGAGGGTGCAATTAAGAAAGATATTGATGTCTTGCTTACCGATCCTACAGAAGCGGAAGCGATCAAGCTGTTTGCCAATACCTATCTTGCGATGCGTGTGGCTTACTTTAATGAGCTCGATACCTATGCCGCAGTTCATGGTTTAGATAGTCGTCAGATTATCGAAGGTGTGGGGCTTGATCCGCGCATTGGGTCTCACTACAACAACCCAAGCTTTGGTTATGGTGGTTACTGCTTGCCAAAAGATACCAAGCAGCTTCGGGCTAATTACAGTGAAGTGCCACAGAACTTGATCCAAGCGATTGTGGACTCAAACACCACGCGTAAGGATTTTGTCGCCGATAGTATTATCGCGAGAGGACCTAAGGTTGTTGGTGTATATCGCCTAATCATGAAATCAGGCTCAGATAATTTCCGCGCATCTTCAATCCAAGGCGTGATGAAGCGCATCAAATCAAAAGGTATTGAAGTTGTCGTTTATGAGCCAGTGTTCACAGAAGATGAGTTCTTTAATTCTCGAGTGATAAAAGATCTCGAAGAGTTCAAAAAGATCAGTGATGTGATCATTGCTAATCGTAAGAGTGATGAGCTCGCTGATGTTGATGCGAAGATATATACCCGCGATTTGTTCGGTAACGATTCTTAAAAATTACCACCAAGCTGAGGCGCTTCAGCGTTTAGTAGCTTCTCAAGTTGTTGTGATAGGTCAGCAAGATAGCCATCCCAATAACTGCGTTCTGCAAACCATGAAAAGGCTCTTGGGAAAGCCGGATCTTGCCAGCGTTGAGTGAGCCAAGCGGTGTAGTGGAGTTGACGAAGGCTTCTCAATGCTTCGATAAGTCGTAACTCACGTCGATCAAATTGATGAAAGGTTTCATAGCCTTCAAGCAGCGTTTGCCATTGAATGAGCTTTTCATGATCATCACCCGTGATTAGCATCCAAAGATCCTGTATCGCGGGGCCATTAGCGCAGTCATCCATGTCGACAAAGTGTGGGCCCGCATCAGCCCAAAGGATATTCCCGGGATGGCAGTCACCATGCAGTCGAATTGAGGTGGGTTTTATCTCGTCAAACAGTGCATCGCAGGTATCAATGAGTTGTGTGCTGACTGACTCATAGCCCTGTTTATATTCCATAGGGCAGTGATCGGATTGCAGAACAGCTTGTTGAGCATCACGCCCTAATCGTTGAACCGATATATTTGGTCGATGCGCAAAGGGGGCTTCGCTGCCGAGCTTATGAATACGACCTAATAGCCTGCCAATCCATTCCAATTGATCTAGGTTATCGAGGTCAGGTGAGCGACCACCGCGACAAGGGAAGAGGGCGAAACGAAATCCTTCATGTTCCAAAAGGCTATGATCGTTATACCGTAGAGGTGCAATAACCGGTATGTCGTTATCGCTTAAAGCTTGGCTGAACTCGTGCTCTTCAAGAATAGTGTCGTTCGACCAATGATCAGGGCGATAAAACTTTGCGACTACTCCTGGGTGTTCATCAATGCCTATTTGAATTACGCGATTCTCGTAGCTGTTTAGCTCAAGCATTTGACCGCTTGTGATCAGCCCGGTTGTCTCAACCGCTTCCAGAATTACCTCAGGACTAAGGCGATCGTATGGCTGCTCATCCATGCTTTAGTAATTTGCTAAAACGCTTCACATCAAAGCCATCGATGCGCTCGCCATCGATCACGGTGACAGGCACGCCGCGTGCTCCAAGTTTGGAAAATTCCTTAAAGGCTCGCTGATTCTTCTGGATGTCGAATTCCTGAAAGCGGAAGTTTTGATCCTGAAGCCAGCGTTTGAGTTGCTTACAGTGGGTGCACTGTGAGGTGCTGTAGACGGTGATGCGAGGTGCTTTACCAGCCATCTTATTTGCTAGTCAGTAAGCGTTCAGCTTCGCGATATTTTTCTGCCGTTTTATCGATGATTTCTTGAGGCAGCTCTGGCCCTGGAGCTTTCTTATTCCAATCAAGCGTTTCTAAATAGTCACGTACGAACTGTTTATCAAAACTTGGTGGGCTGATGCCGGGTTGATATTGATCTGCTGGCCAGAAGCGAGAGGAGTCAGGCGTCAGTACTTCATCGATTAGGGTTAGCTGACCTTCTTCATTAAGACCAAATTCAAATTTCGTGTCTGCGATGATGATGCCTTTGGTGCGCGCATAGTCAGCACACTCTTGATAGATACGCAGTGTGGCATCGCGAACCTGTTCAGCCATCTCTGCACCTAACAGATTCTTTGTAGCTTCAAAGTCGATGTTTTCATCATGCTCACCAACCGCTGCTTTGGTCGATGGCGTGAAGATAGGCTCTGGTAGTTTGTCAGCTAGCTGCAGACCACTTGGCAGCTCGATGCCGCATACACTGCCATTGGCTTGATAGTCTTTCCAACCTGAACCAATGATGTAGCCGCGCACAATCGCTTCCACCGGTAGCGCTTTCAACTTGCGTACTACCGTCACGCGATCACCAAGCCAGTTGCGAGTTTCCTCGTTGGTAATGACATCCTCAACTTTCAGCGAGGTGCGTTGATTTGGCAGGATGTTTTGCGTGCGATCAAACCAAAAGTTAGCCACACGTGTGAGGACTTCGCCTTTGCCGGGGATTGCTTGCGGCAAGATTACATCGAACGCTGACAAACGATCGCTGGTGATAATCAACATGTGTTGATCATCGACATCATAGATGTCGCGCACTTTGCCGCGATGCAGCATCTTGAAGTCAGGGAGCTTGGTTTCGTAGACAGCCGACATGGCAATTTCCGCAAAAGAATAAAACGCAAATTATAGTGTTTTCAGCTCGAAGATGGCATCGTTAACGCCCCTGAAAGGATGGCTAAATGACAGATCAAACACTCACGCCTTTTATGCAGAAGTTCCGCGGTGGTTTTACCTCGGCATTGCGTTGGCATCATCTCGCTTCGCTTTGGCAAACGCTTAAAGCCTCAGACGGACAGTGGTACATCTATGCCATTGGTGAGGAGCCGCCAACTCAGGTGAGTGATATAGAGGCGCTGCATCGTTTTATCGATGAGGTTGATCAGCTGCTTCGCGCGGAGCATGAGGAAGATTATTGCGGCATTGTCTATGCGGATAACTTGGCTGATCCGAGCATCGTCAAAATTTACGATCCGAATAATTTGGGCGTCTCATGTGGTTTCAGTGACAATCCGCCTTTGCCGGGTTGGGTTCTGAGTCAGCTGCCACCAGAGGATATTCCGGCAAATGCGCCAGTTCCAAAGAGTCGTCGTCGTTGGTGGCAGCGCTTATTAGGCTAATTCCGGCTAAGAGTCCGTACGAAGTCTACGTAAAAGCCCTATTTTTATTGGTTATACTTTACCTTTAGTTTTAAAAGCGAAGTGTCTTCGCGCAGGATTTCTATGAGCACGTCAGAGCAGCAGACCCAGCTAACCCAAGCCGTTATGGGCCTTTTGGATGAATGGCAGTTGGGTGTCGATGAGATGCAACAGTTACTCTTATTGCCAAGCAATGTGCGTGCGCGTGCCTTCCAGAAATTCCGTGAAGGTCACGAGGCGTTCCCTGATGACGAAAATACCTTGCGCCGTGCGAATTACTTGTTACGCATTGCTGATGCGCTAAGAACGACCTATCCGCGCAACCCGAAGATGGCAGGTCAGTGGGTGAAGATGCGTCATCGTCGCTTTAGAAACCGCACCCCGCTGCAAATGATCTTTGAGGGTGGCGAGATGGGCTTGGTGGCCGTTTTGTCTGAGCTTGATTGCACCTTCTCGTGGGATATGACCGGCTCTAAGGCAACTACTTACACGCCTCAGTAGTTATGAAGAGCGATCAGCTCTGGTCACGGGTGCCTGATTGGGTGAACTTCATAGCGCAAGATAAAAGCGGTGCTTGGTGGGGCTTTGAAGTTGAGCCGTTGCCAGCCTCAGATTTTTGGTATGAGAACGAAGTGGGTCGTTATGTGTCTATTTTGAGAGCGGCTGAAAATGCGCAATGGCGTGATACCTTGAGCCGTCGAAAATAGATATTCAAGTAATATCAGCTACTTGCGATATTGAGTTTTTCACAGGTAGGATAAAATTAATTTTTAGACAATTTAGCTAAAATATCTAAAAAAATTGATTTGAATATATATGTAAGCTGTTGTTTTTGTTGTTTATTAGAAGAAAATTATATAAAGTAGCCCGATTCCTACAAGATGACTAAGTCCTTGATTTGTTGTTTTACCCACAAAGTTATCCACAGGATGGTACTTATTCTTGTTGTCGCTTTTGGTGGTGCCCATGCAGTCCCATTACCGACATTTAAAGTGTTGAACCAACAAGCACAGTCAGGTGATGTGTGGGCAATGTTGAATGTAGGCGCCGCTTTCGATAATGGCACTTTTGGCCAACAGATCGATCCCGAGAAAGCGGTATTTTGGTATCGCCAAGCGGCTGAGAAGGGACTGGCTAAGGCACAATTTGCGTTAGCTCATAGTTACGCCACGGGAAATGGCTTAAAGCAAAGCTACACCGAGGCGCTACCTTGGATGCATCAAGCAGCGCTGCAAGGTGAGGTCGATGCTATGTACTTATTGGGTGTGATGCACGCTGAAGGGTTGGGTAGCGCTATCGATGTTGAAAAGGCAAAAAGCTGGTTAGAAAAAGCGGCTGCCCAAGAACACATCGATGCCGCTGACTATCTGAAAAAATTACAATAAATCAGCAACTTCTTATATACCCACTGGGGGTGCATCTGCGCAATATCGCCATCATCGCTCACGTTGACCATGGCAAAACCACCCTTGTTGATGAGCTGCTCAAGCAATCAGGTACCTTGGGGGAGCGTTTCGGTGAGGTTGAGCGAGTCATGGACTCGAACGATCAGGAAAAAGAGCGCGGAATAACCATTCTTTCTAAGAACACCGCCATTAACTGGAACGACTATCGCATCAACATCGTCGACACCCCAGGACACGCTGACTTCGGTGGTGAGGTGGAGCGTGTGCTTTCGATGGTCGACTCGGTGTGTTTGCTGGTTGATGCGCAAGAAGGCCCAATGCCACAAACGCGTTTCGTAACGCAAAAAGCATTTGCTCACGGCCTGCGTCCGATTGTTGTTGTAAACAAAATTGATAAGCCAGGTGCGCGTCCTGATTGGGTTATCGATCAGGTGTTTGAGTTATTCGACAACCTTGGCGCTACCGATGAGCAGTTGGACTTTCCTATTGTGTATGCCTCGGCAATCAATGGTTATGCCTCGCTAGATGATTCTGTTCGCGAAGGTGACATGACGCCTTTGTTTGAAGCGATTGTTGAGCACTGTCCTGTACCTGATGTTGATCCGGAAGGTCCATTGCAGATGCAGGTGTCTAACCTCGATTACAACAGTTATGTCGGTGCAATCGCGGTTGGTCGTGTTAAGCGCGGCAAGATCAAGCCAAATCAACAAGTGACGGTTATCAAACATGATGGTCGTGAGATGAAAGCAAAGATTGGTTTGGTCTATGGCTATATGGGTCTCCAGCGCCACGAAGTGCCTGAAGCGACAGCGGGTGACATCATTGCGATCACAGGCATCGAGGCGCCAAACGTTTCGGATGTGATTTGTCATCCTGAGAATGTCGAGCCAATGGCAAAGTTGGCGGTTGATGAGCCAACCGTTTCGATGACTTTCCAAGTTAACGCATCACCGTTTGCCGGCAAGGAAGGTAAGTACCTCACTTCGCGTCAGATCAAAGATCGTTTAGAGCGTGAATTGATTCATAACGTGGCATTGCGTGTTGAAGAGGGTAGTGACCCAGAAAAATTCAAAGTCTCAGGCCGTGGTGAGTTACACCTATCGGTACTGATCGAAAATATGCGTCGCGAAGGTTTTGAGCTAGCGGTATCGCGTCCAGAAGTTATCTTCCGCGAGATTGATGGCGAAGTTTGTGAACCTTACGAGCAAGTTACTATCGATATCGAAGACCAACACCAAGGCGCCATTATGGAAACCTTGGGTGAGCGTCGCGGTGATATGAAAGACATGGTGCCAGATGGTAAGGGCCGTGTGCGTTTGGACTACATCATGCCTTCTCGTGGTTTGATTGGTTTCCAAACCGACTTCATGACAATGACCTCAGGTACGGGCTTGCTTTATCACGTGTTTGATCACTACGGACCTGCGCAATCAGCAGGTATTGCCGGCCGTCAAAACGGCGTGATGATTTCAAACGGTCAGGGTAAAGCGCTGGGTTATGCATTGTTTAACCTGCAAGAGCGTGGTCGCTTATTCTCATCACACGGTGATGAGGTTTACGAGGGCCAGATCGTCGGTATTCACTCGCGTTCAAACGACTTGGTGGTTAATCCGCTTAAGGGTAAGCAGCTAACCAATGTGCGTGCATCGGGTAAAGATGATGCGATCGCTTTGGTTCCACCAATTCCAGTCACCTTGGAAATGGCGCTCGAATTCATCGAGGATGACGAGCTCGTAGAGATCACGCCAAAGTCTGTACGTATTCGTAAGAAGTTCCTGAAAGAGCACGAGCGTAAGCGCTCAAGCCGCTCTTGAAGTCTTAATGATTGGTCTGATTCAACGCGTTAAACATGCCAGTGTGGCTGTGGACGGTGAGATAATCGGTCAGATCGATCAGGGCCTATTGGCCCTTGTTGGCGTGCAGAAGCACGACAGCCAGGCGTCGGCGGATAAATTACTCAAGCGTATCTTGAGCTACCGCGTGTTCGCAGACGCTGAAGACAAAATGAACCTGAGTCTGTCGGATATCGGTGGCGGGCTTCTCTTGGTCTCACAATTTACCCTGGCAGCAGATACGCAAAAAGGTGCTCGCCCGAGCTTTTCTTCAGCGGCAACTCATGATCTAGGTCGTGAGCTCTTCGAACACGTGGTTAATCAGGCGAGAACTCAGCATCCTGTCGTCGAGACCGGCCGTTTTGGTGCAGATATGCAGGTGAGCTTGCTGAATGATGGTCCGGTGACCTTTTGGCTTGAGACCTAGTCTGACAAGGTCTCTGCTTTGTCATAAAATACCTGTTTAATAATTTTCCCGACATATCGCAGGAGAGCTGCATGTCACGTACGGCAAGCATTGAGCGCAACACGCTAGAAACCCAAATCACCGTCAGCGTGAATTTGGATGGTACTGGCCAAGCAAAATTTGATACCGGTGTGCCTTTCTTAGAGCACATGATGGATCAAATTGCTCGTCACGGTTTGATTGACCTTGAGATCACCGCCAAGGGTGACTTGCACATCGATGCGCACCACACGGTTGAGGATATCGGCATCACCTTAGGTCAGGCCTTTGCGAAAGCCGTGGGTGATAAGAAAGGTATTCGTCGTTATGGCCATGCTTATGTGCCACTCGATGAGGCTTTGTCACGCGTTGTGTTGGACCTATCTGGTCGTCCCGGTATTGAGTTCAATGTGGACTTTGTGCGCGGCATGATTGGTGAGTTCGATGTCGACCTGTTCCATGAGTTCTTCCAAGGCTTTATTAACCATGCCTTGGTGACGCTGCACGTTGATAACCTGCGTGGTCACAATGCTCACCACCAGGCTGAGACAGTGTTCAAAGCGTTTGGTCGTGCATTGCGTATGGCGCTTGAAGTGGATCCACGCATGGGTGAAGTCATTCCATCGACAAAAGGCAGTCTCTAAGACTCGCTGCTCAGAAGGACTTAAGCATGTCGCAAACAATTGCCGTGATTGATTACGGCATGGGAAATCTTCGCTCTGTTTCTAAAGCGATTGAATATGTTGCATCCGATGCGACAGTGATTGTTTCATCGGATGCTAACGCGATCGCGAATGCCGATCGTGTGGTTTTCCCAGGTCAAGGTGCTGCACGTGATTGCATGGCGGCGATTCGTGAACGCAATCTTGAACGTGTGATCAAGCAAGCAGCGGCAGAGAAGCCCTTTTTAGGTATCTGCATGGGTTTACAGGTGTTAATGACCCATTCTGAAGAGAATGGCGGCACGGACTTGCTTGATATATACCAGGGTGATGTCAAGCGCTTCCACGCCAACATGCCAGGCGATAATTGTTTGCCTTTAAAAGTGCCGCAGATGGGTTGGAGTTGTGTTGATCAGCGCATCGAGCATCCTTTGTGGACATCGATTGATGATGGCGAACGTTTTTATTACGTGCATAGCTATCGTGTGGTGCCACTTGATCCAACATTAACCGCAGCGACGACCGATTATGGTGTGCGCTACACCTCAGCGATTGCAAACGACAATGTGTTTGCGGTGCAGTTTCATCCTGAGAAAAGTGCAGATGCCGGTCTGCAATTGTTACGTAATTTTGTGCAGTGGAAGCCTTGAGCGCCACGGTGAGTTAAACGATGTTATTGATTCCAGCGATTGATTTAAAAGACGGTAAATGTGTACGCCTGCGCCAAGGTCGTATGGATGACGACACGGTTTTTTCAGATCAGCCAATCGATATGGCAAAACGCTGGGTTGATGAAGGTGGTCGTCGATTACACCTTGTCGATTTGAATGGCGCGTTTGCCGGTGAGCCAGTGAATGGCGAGGCGATATCAACGATTTGTGCGGCGTATAAAGATGTGCCAATTCAAGTCGGTGGCGGTATTCGAGATGAGGCAACAATTGAGCGCTATCTGGCGATGGGTGTGGACTACTGCATCATCGGCACTCAAGCGGTTAAAGATCCAGCGTTTGTTGCTCGCGCATGCAAAGCTTTTCCGGGACACATAATTGTTGGCCTGGATGCTAAAGATGGCATGGTGGCTATCAATGGATGGGCTGAGGTAACCGATCACAATGTGGTCGATCTGGCGAAACAATTTGAGAATGATGGTGTATCCTCCATCGTTTATACCGACATCGGCCGTGATGGCATGATGCAAGGTGTGAATGTCGAAGCAACTACGGCATTAGCGGAAGCGATTAGTATTTCAGTGATTGCCTCTGGCGGCATTACTAATTTAGATGACATTCGTAACTTGTGTGCAGCACCAACTAATAACATTACTGGTGCTATCACAGGTCGTGCGATTTACGAAGGCACCTTAGATCTCGCTGAAGCACAACAGTTAGCTGACCAGTTGAGTGCTTGATCATGGGTTTAGCCAAACGCATTATTCCTTGTTTAGATGTTGATAACGGTCGCGTTGTTAAAGGCGTACAGTTTGTCGATATCCGCGATGCTGGAGATCCGGTTGAAGTGGCGCGCCGTTATAACCAAGAAGGCGCGGATGAAATCACATTCTTAGATATCACTGCGACTTCGGATAATCGCGATACCATTGTGCATGTGGTTGAGCAAGTCGCATCAGAGGTATTCATCCCGCTGACTGTGGGTGGTGGTATTCGCAAGCCTGATGATGTGCTGACTATGTTGAATGCCGGCGCGGACAAGGTGTCGATTAACTCAGCTGCTGTATTCAATCCTGAGTTTGTTAAAGAAGTAACCGATCGTTTTGGCTCGCAATGTATTGTGGTTGCGATTGATGCCAAACGTGTTGATGACCACTGGGAAATCTTTACCCACGGGGGGCGTAAGCCGACGGGTATCGATGCCATCGAGTGGGCGGCCAAGATGACCGAGTATGGTGCAGGCGAGATCTTGCTCACCAGTATGGATCGCGATGGCACCAAGATTGGTTTTGATAACGAATTGGTTCGTGCAGTTGCGGAAGCGGTATCGATTCCTGTGATTGCTTCAGGTGGTGTGGGGGAGTTGCATCACCTGGTTGATGGCGTGAAAAAAGGTGGCGCGGATGCGGTGCTTGCAGCGTCGATTTTCCACTTTGCCGAATACACCGTGGGTGAAGCTAAGCGCTTCATGGCGGATCAAGGTATCGAGGTGAGATTATGAGTGATGTGCTCAACCGATTGGCTGAGGTGCTTGAAGAGCGAAAATCAGCTGAGGCTAACAGTTCGTATGTAGCGTCTTTGTATGCCAAAGGCCTTGATGCCATCTTGAAAAAGATCGGTGAAGAGGCGACCGAGACGGTGATGGCGGCAAAAGATGGCGCTAAAGATAAAATCGTATACGAAACGGCTGACCTGTGGTTTCACAGCATGGTCTTACTGGCACAGCAGGGGCTTTCGCCTCAGGATGTCCTAGAAGAACTCGATCGTCGTTTTGGTTTGTCCGGTCACGACGAGAAAGCCGCCCGAAAAGACTAAATGTCGGTATGATTCGACAACTAACGCTGCGGCACAGCAGCGATCCAAAGAAGTGAGGAAAATGAAATGGGTTTTGGTGGAATCAGTATTTGGCAGCTGCTAATTATTTTGGCCATCGTTTTGGTCCTGTTTGGTACTAAGCGTCTGCGTAACATCGGTAGCGATCTTGGTGGTGCTTTCAAAGGCTTTAAAAGCGCAATGAAAGACGAAAAGAAAGATGAATCTGAGAAGCTTGAGAAAGCGGATGAGAAAGTCATCGACGGCGAAACAGTTCGCGAAGAAAACAAAGACAATACCAAGTAATTTTTCTGAGTCTTTGTCATGACTGAGGTTGGTTTTTTCGAAATCATCCTGATCGGCATTATTGCGCTGATTGTGATTGGTCCCGAGCGTTTACCCGGCTTAGCCCGTACTGCAGGTATGTGGGTGGGTCGTGCGCGTCGCATGGTGAGCAATGTTAAAAAAGATATCGAAAAAGAAATTGAAGCTGATGAGTTAAAGAAAACGCTTGCTGAGCAAAAACAAGCGTTTGAGGATGCTTCATCAACCAGCTCTTTCCAAGAAATCATCGACGACACGAAGAAAGATTTTGCTGATGTCAAAAAAGATATGACGATCAAAGAAGCAGATGAGGCAAAGCCGGCAACACCGGAAGACAAAGCCACTGCTGACGGCAATTCGCCGTAACTCATGAGCAATTTAGAAGAACAACCACTGATTTCGCATCTGCTTGAGTTGCGCACTCGCGTTACCCGTATGGTGATCGCGATCTTAGTACTATTGGTTGTGTTCTTCCCATTCGGTAACGATATCTACATCTTTGTTGCAGCGCCTTTGATGGATGTTATGCCTGAAGGCACATCCATGATCGCAACCCAGGTGGCGTCGCCTTTCTTAACTCCGTTTAAGTTAGCGCTAGTTACGGCAGTTTTTGTCGCAATGCCTTATTTGTTGCATCAGCTTTGGTCATTCATTGCGCCAGGTTTGTATCAGCATGAGAAACGTTTGGCGGTTCCCTTGTTGGCTTCAAGTGTTATCTTGTTTTATGCCGGTGCATCCTTTGCTTATTTTGTGGTGTTTCCTCTGGTCTTCGCATTCCTCACTAGCGTGGCGCCAGAAGGTGTTGCGGTTGCAACCGATATCACCGCATATCTAGATTTCGTTTTAACGCTCTTCTTTGCTTTTGGTATCTCATTCGAAGTGCCAATTGCCACTATCTTGTTGGTATTGGCAGGAATGACTACGCCAGATAAGTTGGCGCAGAAGCGTCCATTTGTCGTGGTGGGTGCCTTTGTTATCGGCATGCTGCTCACACCTCCTGATGTCATTTCACAAACCTTATTAGCATTACCTATTTGGTTACTGTTTGAGGTGGGTATCTTCTTTTCACGTCTATTGAAGAGAAAGTCAAAAGCTTCGGAAGAAGAAAAAAGTATCGGTGGCGCCTTAACGACAACTGGTGCAGCAGCTGCCTCAGGTGGTAGTGAGGCTAAGCAAGAAGCCTATGAAGGTGAGTATGAGGATGATGACGATGAGTATCGTCCTCTCACTGATGAAGAGATGGATGCTGAACTCGACTCCATGGAGGACGACGAGGACGACGAGTCCGAAGATGATGGTGATAAGGACGACGAAACTGAACCAACTGAGCTTGAAGCTGTAGAGGGTGACGAGAAGCCTTACGAAGTGCCAACCGATTTTGTTCCAGATGCGGTGGACAATAAACTCGAATGGATCATGACCATGCGTGAAGAAGGCCGTTTGCGTGAAGCGCGTAAATTGCTCTATGAGGTACTCGCAGAGGGAAATGAAACCCAGAAGAAAGTCGCGCGCAATATTCTCGATCAGTTCGATACCTGATTCTGCCTGGGTTTTCACACCCAATTAATCTAATGAAATTTTCCCGCTGAGTCGGTCTAAGCTCTTGTTATTCCAAGCAAGAGTGATAACTGATGTTGGCAAGACTGTTCCTTTTTCTGTTCTTATCTCCAGCGGCATTTGGCTTAAGTAATCAGCTGGAAAATCATCCATCACCGTATTTAGCGTTACACGGCAGTGATCCTGTGGCTTGGCAGGATTGGGATGCGAAGGTGCTTGAGAAAGCTCAAGCTGACGACAAGCTCATTCTTATCTCGAGTGGTTATTTTGCCTGTCACTGGTGTCATGTGATGCAAAAGGAGAGCTTTAAAGACAAGGAAATTGCTGCCTTGATGAACAAGCATTACATACCAGTAAAGCTCGATCGTGAATTGCACAGTGCGTTGGATGACTACTTGATGGATTACACCGAGCGTACCAATGGTCAAGCCGGATGGCCGCTAACAGTCTTTCTGACACCTGAAGGGTATCCGCTCATTGGTGCTACCTATATGCAGCCGGATCAATTTCAACAGGTGCTGCAGAAGCTTCAACTTACCTGGGATAGCGAACGTGATAAAACGCGTGAGTTAGTCAGACGAGCGACCTTGGCACTAAGTGCTAATGCACAAAACTCTGCTGAGCCTGCAATGAACTTCCCTCAGATCGCTCAGCGTTATCTTCAGCAGATCATGATGGTGGCTGACCCCTTAGCAGGTGGCATAGGTCATGAAAGTAAGTTCCCTTTAGAAGCGCAATTACTTGCTGTACTAACTCTGCGTGCCAGTTTGCCGATTAAAGTGCCTGGTCTGGATCAATGGGTCGAACTCACCTTAGATAATATGGCGAAGTTCGGCATGCGTGATCATCTTAAAGAGGGCTTCTTTCGCTATACCGTTGATCCTTCATGGGAAGTGCCGCACTTTGAAAAGATGCTGTATAACCAAGCGCAGTTAGCACGGGTCTATCTCATGGCGGGTCAGGTCTATGGTCGAGAGGACTATCTCGGTATGGCGCGCTTGGCGTTAGATTTTGCAAACTCGGATATGCGTGAGCAAAAAGGGCAATACATCTCGAGCCTTTCTGCGATTGATGAGAATGATATCGAAGGCGGTAGCTATCTTTGGACAGATGAAGAGTTGCTCGCGCAGTTAGGTAAAGAGGATGCGGAGCTGGCGAAAGCTTATTGGTCAATGCAAGGCTTTGCAGCCTTGCCGGCGGGCTTCTTGCCGATGCAAGGTGAAAGTATTGCGGCATTAGCAGAGCAAAGCGAAGTGACGGAGGCACAGATGTTTGAGCGCCTTGCTCAGATTAAAAACACCTTGTTACAACGTCGCACAACACGTATGCCGCCACGCGATGAAAAAGTCCTCGCGGGTTGGAATGGCCTAATGCTCGGAAGCTTGGCCTTAGCGGCACAACAATTCCCTCAATCCGACTATGCATCACAGGCAAGTGAGTTGGCGTATGGCTTACGTGATCGTTTGTGGCAAAATGGTCGACTCTGGCGATCAGAAGAAGCAGGGCAAGCGGTGGGTCAAACCGGATTGGATGACTATGCGTATTTGATCCAAGGCTTGGATTATCTTTCGTATATTTCTTCAGATCCGGTATTGATTGAATGGCGAGACCAACTCACACAACAAGCATGGCAGCGTTTTTACGGTGTATCGGGTTGGCGTAAAACGGATGAGCAGTTGCTTCCGGGGCTTGGTGCGACACCGGCACATGCAGATGCCTCGTTCATTTCAGCCTCAGCCACCTTGATTCGCGTGAGTCTACGTTCAGCAGACCCACAGATTCGTGAGATGGCGATTGAGGCCGCTCAGCGCGCTCGCCCGATAACTCAGGCAGAGCCTTACACTTACGTCAGTCACCTATTGGCGCTTGGGGAAATCCCACCCTCTGTGCAGTGATTCAGGCGGTTTTTCGCCTATACTGACGGCTCGTAATTTGAGAGCACCCATGATTGATCCGTTTGGTCGTGCAGTCACTTATCTGCGCGTCTCCGTTACTGACCGCTGTAACTATCGTTGCAACTACTGTATGGCAGAAGATATGACCTTCTTGCCACGTAAAGACTTGCTGACGCTCGAAGAGCTTCAGCGTATCTGCTCGGTGTTTATTGGGTTGGGTGTACAAAAGCTGCGGATCACCGGCGGCGAACCTTTGGTGCGTCGAGACATTCTTTCCTTGTTTGAGCACCTGGGTGCGCAATTGGGTTCGGGGCTTGAAGAGCTCACCTTGACTACGAATGGTGCACTGCTCGATAAATTCTCACAGCCCTTAAAAGATCTTGGCGTTAAACGTGTCAACGTTTCTCTCGATACCTTGGATAAAACTAAGTTCGAAGAGCTGACGCGTCTCGGTAAATACGATGATGTGATGCGCGGAATTGATGCGGCTGTTGATGCGAGTCTTAAGGTCAAGATTAATGCGGTTGCGCTGAAAGGTATTAACGATTCTGAGCTGGATCAGCTGCTCGCATGGTGTGGTGAGCGTGGTTTTGATTTGAGCGTGATTGAGTCTATGCCGATGGGTGATATCGGTCAGCTTCGTGATGATCATTTTTGGTCTTTGGAAGAAGCAAAGGCGGATATCGAGAAACGTTGGACGCTCACACCGAGTGATTATCAAACCGGCGGCCCATCTCGATATCATAATGTTATACAAACTGGTCAACGCATCGGATTTATTGCGCCCTATAGCCATAACTTCTGTGAGTCATGTAACCGCGTTCGATTGACCTGTACCGGTGTGCTTTACCTTTGCCTCGGTCAAGATGATTCGGTGGATCTGCGTGCGCCTCTACGAGAAGGCGCAAGTGATCAAGAGTTACGTGAGATTATCCTCAAAGCAATTGAGCGAAAGCCAAAAGGGCATGACTTTGATCACACCCGCTTGGCAGATGGCGCACAAGTTGTGCGCTTTATGAATACCACTGGCGGTTAGGATTCTAGAAAGCAATTATTTTTCACAGAAAATCAACTGGGTTTTGTCATTTCAAGCGCTCTTCTAACATGCTCTAATTCTGCCCCTAAGAATTAATGCTTGAGGATTGGCATGGCAGGAACACAGCAGGGCGGAATTAATGCTCCTTTTGAGATGATGACCGTCTACGTATGGGAGCATCTGAAGAAGCAAGCCGGTAATTACGAATTAAATTGGATCCATTACTACAACGATGGTGACCTTTTTGCGCACCTAACTTTCTTGTATGGCTCGCAGCTTTATCATGTGGGTTATTTAAACGAGCAAGGCGAGATGTTTCAGGATGAGGTAACTAATCCTGAATCGGTTGAAGGTTTGGCAGAGCAAACGGGCGGTAAGGCCTGTTTTATGCGACTACGTGTACTTAAGGACCGAGTAGAGGTGGTGGATAAAGGTTGGGGTCTGACTGATGGCTCAGATATGCGCATTCCAATGGATCCTGATGCGATTAGTTATGATCAGCCAGTCGAATTATCTGATCTGGAGCTCACTGATGTTGGTGGCAATATTCTTCAATCAAAGCTTGAAGAGATGGGCTATAAAGTGACCTTCCGCATGCGCTGGGTGAATTGGATGGTGATCTCACGCAACGAAAGTAATGAACGAGTGGTGTTTGCAGTCGAGCGAAACCGTCGAGAGCCGCCAATGAAGCCGGCAGATTTTGATCAAGATACCTCCTGGAAGGATGAATTCACTGCCAATCATTTTGTCAGCATAGCTCTGGCAAGTGAGCATGATCCCTTTGATCCTGAGGCAAAAGAGGGCGTGCCGTTATATCGTGGCCAGGGTGTGCATTCAGTGATTGTTTGGCCTGATGCTATGAAATCCTAAAAGCCCTTGCTTTTGTCCGGATATGGTCTATCTTAACTTATAGGATGGTGGTTGAAGTGATGTTCTCATCAGTGCAACCTCCTAAAAGACTGGCCCCACCTCAGTGGGGCATTTTTTTGCGCTAAATTCAGCCAGCTGCCATATCTGCGCCACAACATTGCGGGCTTTTGATTTTGCCATCACACTGCGGGCACTTAGAGATCTGAACTTCTGAGCCATCATCAAGGGTCAGCGTGTCATTTACTAGCTCAGCATTGCACTTAGCGCAGGTCGCGTTGACGGCCATGCCGCAAACATTACAAGAATATGTAGACATAATTTTCTCCTTCTAAACGAAAGATAGATGAAAACACAAAAACCACCATCAAGAAAATAATGGGGTTTTTATGTTGGTGGTTTACCCATAAGTTGGCACTTTCATGGAACCATAAAGTGGCAATTATCCACTTCACCATAAGTCACACCTAGGATTTCCTTTAGATTTAACCTAAATGGGAAAATATATTCAGCTGGTTAGTTAGCAATCCTCTTGCAGTTTTAATGCCTAAATATTGGCCGTATTTCCCTTTTCTTGAGAATAAAAGTTCCTTAATTCCATCAAAAGCCTTTATGGGTACGAAACACACACCCTCATGTGCCGAATCAAGGGGTGCACTTTTACGTTGCATTGAACCGATAGCATCACAATAGAGTGTTGGATCGTATCGGGCATCGCCAATTGTTTTTGGCAGATAGTCCCTTCCGTAGATATGCATACGTACCTCATGCCCCACCCAAATAGCATCATCACCTTCTTCTTCGTGAATGTAATGTCCGATGACACTTAAGTAGGTTTTTGAATCAATAATCAGATCGCTATCATCTAAATTGCGCGCCCGGAGGGAGTCGAACCCCCGGCCTCTGTCTCCGGAGGAAAAGAATCTATGGATACTCTATTTAAATACAATAGGCTGGGTGGATAATTATGTTGGTGTGTAGATTATGTATACGACGAAAAGAGTGGTGATGTTTGCTACTGATCAGTGGCTTAGCGGTTTATACGTTTGAGCCTTTCTTTCCGTTAAGCATGCTTCGGATTAAATTTTCTCCGTGTTGAACACTTGCAAGTAAGACACCTGCGATATGTAAGAAGACTAAAAGCAAGGTGAGGTTCGCGAAGAACTCATGTGTCTCCTCAAGTGGGTCGTTTAAATACGCAGGCCAATTTGCGACATAGCTCGCTAAAAGACCCTGTTGATCTTCCAAGCCAAAGTAAAGCATACCTGTAATGCCGGTGAGTAATAGGGATAGCAGTAAAGTAATTACCATCGCGCCGCCCGCAGGGTTGTGACCGATATATCTGTTTGCCTTAAACGATGCGATATCTTTCAAGTATTGAATAACCGCCTTAGGTGGTTTAACAAAGTCAGAGAATCTTGCGTATTGCGTGCCAATCAGTCCCCAGATAATTCTGAAACCAATCAATCCAAGAATGAGATAGCCCGAATATTCATGGAGAGTCATGAAGTCATCTTCTGTGATGTATGCGATGACAAAGGCGGAGGCTAAACTCCAGTGAAAAACTCTGACTAGTGGATCCCAAACGCGGATGGTGTGTTTTACCGAATCAGTCATATTAATCAGCTAAAAGCTCTTTTTCATACTTTGACAAAAGCGCCTTGTTCATTTGAATGGTCTCTTCTAATCGCAGTTTGTAAAACGTATGTTCGAGATTGGAGTAGAAAGGTCCTTGTAACGATTTCTCTAGGCGATCAATTACTACTCGAAGCTTTTCAATCCTAGCGTTAAGACTCTCTGGGTCGGTCATGTGAATCAGCCAAGTAAGTCTTCAACAAAATAAGAGGTAAGCTCAGCCCTATTTTGTAACCCAGATTTTTGATAAATCGCATTGGATTGACTTTTAACGGTGCCCGGCTTGGTATTCCGCGCCTCAGATATTTCAAGGATAGAAAGTCCTTTAATAAGAAGCCAAGCAACTTCTTTCTCTGATTCAGACAGCTTCCATTGTTCAAAATGATCGTTTATTACACTAACCAGTTGGCCTGTAGCGGCATCTAGTGCCTGTTTTTGTACTTGATGTGCGCGTAGCAATGATTTTATTTGAAAGCTAAGTGCTGTCAGTGCTACCAGAATGATTAGTACTGAGGATATTTCAAGCGTGCTATGGGAGATGTGACCAAATGTGACATCTACTAAAAACACATCAGCAATCACATCGATGACAAAGAAAACGGCAGCAATGGTTAGCATGACCATTGATGCTATTAACGCTTTTAGCGAAGTGCTTATACTATTAATATTCATTGTTATCTCGCGTTTTATTAATCGTCATCATAACCGCCTCTTTCAGCGTCTATATGACAAGCGGTGCAATTAGATTTTGATTTCACTTTTGTCGATGACCAAGTGTCATCGCTGAAGCGCCTATGTTCTCTTTTCCAGTAAGGTGTTTCGGTGATCCTGGTGATGATGGTGTTGTTATCAAGATTTCGAGTAAATTTGTTACCGAACCATCCATTATCAGCAGCATGTCCGGTCAGATAACGGGAAATGTCATCTTGGGTTTTGGCATCTAAACTTGCATCTTCTCCAAAATGATCTTGTAGGTTGGACATGATTTTCCCCCAAGATGCTTTGGGTAGCATCTCTGGAGAGTAAGCTAAATGACATGCGCTACATTCATTATATGTGACACTGTCTTTTGGCACTGGGGTGTAGTACTCATCAGCGGCAGCAATAGAGCTGATGCACAGTGCGGCAGCAAGTCCGAGATATGCGAAATTAGAATGTAGTTGTTTCTTCATTTTGAATAAGTTCCGAGTCATTGTTGAAACATGAAGGTTAAGAAGTCGCCTTTTTCAAGCGGCGTACATTCTCGGTTTAAAACAGTATTGCAGTTGCGCCTAAACCATTTCTCGATTTTTTTATAGTTGGTGTATCTCTCGCTATTTACAGAGGGTGCCATGGGTTTGATGGCTTTGCCTGAGCGTGTTTTTCCAGAGGAGCGAGGGTCTTTGGTGTGGCAAGAGGTGCAGTAGGGTGTTCTCTGATGACCGGTAGTGCTATTAAAGTAGAGTTGCTTACCACGCTCTGCTGAGAAGTCTTCTGAATAGCCAGCACTCTTCGATTCTCGCTCATAACGCGACAGTATTGATTCTTTGCTCTCTGCAAGTGCGGAAGCGCAAATGGCTAGGAGGCAGATGCTAGCAATTAGTCTGATGAATGAGGATGGCAAAGTCATTTATCCAGTAATGAGATTCTGGCTAAGATTTTGAGGCAGCCTGATTGGTAAATAAACCAACTAAAGTGCTGAAACTCCGAATATAAACTTTGGTTTATGCCCAATAAAGACAGCTAAACCATTGGTTTATGGTCCCTAATCCACAAAAGAGGCTAGTCTTAATAACAATGAAAAAAATCATCCCTCTATTTTTAGCATCGCTTCTGTTTTTTACAGGAACTCACGTGCTGTTGTCATTTTCTCCTACTGCTGGAGTTGCTTTCGCTGATGGTGATGGAGGCGGCGACGGTGATGGTGATGGTGACGGGGATGGTGATAGCGGTGACGATGGCGGCGGTGATGGCGGCGGTGATGGCGGCGGTGATGTAGATGAGGCTGACTTACTAGACTACTTAGATGGTCTGGAAGGATCTAGTCATTTGGTTTTATATAACAATCAGGGTCGTAATATATCGCCTGAGGAAGAGGCTAAGCTTATAGCTCAATCTTGGAATGGTGTTGCAGTTAATGGTTATCGCTTTGCGCAAAAACCTCTAGTCCCAATTGTTAGGTCACCCATATCTGAGCGGTTGACAAAAAACGCAGTTAACCCGTTAGACACTATTGCGTACAAGCGTATCTATACAAACACAGAGGATGATGTTGCGGTAATTGTTGCTAACCGCAATTATTCAAAATTCTCAGGCTCAATACCTAATAACGATCCCGCATCAGCTGATGCTCGTGGATTTGAGCGATTTGCCATTGAGGGTCTCGGCATTAAGCCAGGGAATGTGCTGTGGTTAAAAGAAGCTTCGTTGGGGCAGTTGAATCGTACCTTTGGTACTAAGAACCAAGCTCAAGGTCAGCTGTCTGATTGGGTAAAGCCGGGCAAGTCACGTGTCTATGTTTACTATGCAGGGCATGGTGCACCTGGAAATGACCAAGATGGTTTTTTAGTGCCTGTTGATGCCGATGGCTCTCGATTAGCTTTAAGCGGCTACCGTTTAAGCACCCTGTATGAAAATTTAAGCTTACTTGACACCAGAAGCACATGGGTTGTTTTAGAGTCATGTTTTAGTGGTGCGTCACAAAATGGCAGCATCATTTCAAATGCTTCTCCTATCTTTGCTCGTACTAGCACAGTGAAGCCGCCAAAAGGATTAACAGTGTTTAGTGCTGCTGCGGCGAATCAAATCGCTTCATGGTCAATCGATAAGCAGTACAGCATCTTTACACATGCTTTCTTGAAAGCGATGAGTGGTGAAGCAGATGAGGTTGGCGATAAGAACGGTAAAGTATCTTTAGAAGAAATTAAGGCGTATCTAAAAGAAAACGTAAGTTATTGGGCGCGTCGCCATTATGGGCGAGATCAATTTGCTGAAGTGTATGGAGAAAGGTTATGAGGTTATTACGAACTTTCTTTGTGCTAGGCGCAGTTTTATTGGTAACAGGATGCAATAGCGTTTCCGTGAGAAACCCTGGTGTTGCATTGCAGAATACGCCGCCTTCCCAGCTGCCTAGTTACAACATTGGTGACATGTTCGTTTTTGATGATGGCTATATTGAGCGAGTGATTGGGGTTGCTGATGATTCTGTCGAATGGGAGGCGGCAAACGGTCATTTACAGTATCGCTCCCATCGGGGTTTCTTTATTCCTCGTCTCGGTTGGGAAACTGAGAAGAGTAAGGGAGTAGGATATGTTTCTAGAGGTACTGATTTAAATGCACTATGGCCTTTAACCCCTGGTAGCGATCAGCGTTTTGTTACCTATTACCAAGTGACAGATAAGCAAGCAGGATCAGTAAAGCCTGTTGATGTCGTTTGGCGATGTGACGTTCTATCCGCAGAGCGAATTGAAGTGTCTGCAGGGGTTTTCGATACCATTCCGGTCGAGTGTGGTCGGTATAGCAGTAGTTCAAATAAACAATGGCAAACGCGTATTTGGTATTTTGCTCCGAGTGTCGGTCATTATGTACGTGTCGTGGATGAGTTGCAGGCTGCCACATTAAGGCCTTATCGGGTTATTCAGAGGGACTTGGCGCTATATGTTCCTGCGTTAAGTGGTGTTTCAGCTATTGAAAGAGAGCAGCTTGAGTTTCATTTTCAAAATGCACTAGAAACCTTAACGAGTGGTTCTGCATCAGAATGGACTAATGATACTGAGACAGTAGGTCAAACCATCTCGCTTACAAGAAGTTTTGTCACTACAGATAATAAGTTCTGTCGTGAATTCTCAATGAGTTTTAAAGAACATGGATCAAGTCGTCAGTTCGATGCGACTGCATGTAAAACCAGTAATTCATGGCGTTATGCGGTGGCAAGAGGAAAGCTAGCTGGCCTGCACCCATCGATTCAGGGTGCCAATTAGTATGAAACATACAGTCTCGCTCTGGATCTTTAGCGCGGTTTTGATGGGTTTCTCTGTGCCAGTTGTGTCAAAAACAGTTGAGGGCACACAGATATTTTCATTCGCTAGCGATAAGACGGTCGATGCAGGATGTGGTGAGGCTTTGAGTCGTCTTAAGTTAAGACTGATCGAAAATGCGTGCGGATCAGTACTGCAGGGAGCAAAGGTACGTCTTAAATCAGAGGGTGTTGATCAACTTAATCTTTATCTAAGAGAGGATATCTCTGGATACATCACTAAATGGGGTTATGTGAGTAAAACCGTGGAGTCGCTTTCGGGTAACAGTAGTGGGTTACTTCAGTGTGCGATCAAAGCCTCGTTTGAGGTGACATGTAGAGATGATGTCGACCTAAATCAAAGGCAGCCATTAAGTGCAAGCTTATCCGAAAGTGTCATAAAAGATGGGCAAACAGTACGTCTTGAGGTTGGTGATGCAAATAAAGGGCGATTCATTCATGTTTTTGTGTGGATGCCTTATTTGGGTGAGCATGGTCGATTAGCTCCATTGCTGAGAAATGAGCTTATTAAAGATAAGTTTAGCCTACCAGTTGAGGGTGCTTGGGAGGTGGGTCTTCCAGTAGGTAAGACAAGTGCTGATGAAGCCTTAGTGATCATCTCCTCAGCTGAAAAGTTGGATATGAAAAATGATCAGCATCTCGAAGAAGATGAGTTTTTTAGATGGCTTTTGAGTATTCCGGCAAAAGATCGCCGCGAAGTCATGTTGCCATATCAAATAGTGGAGTGAGCATGTTTAATAAAAAAGGATGGTCTCTTATAGCGATAGCCTCACTGGTCTTCTCTGGCTGCAGTACGCAATATGTCAAAAAAGACTCTGTATCTGATTTGGCAGCAGAGAAAGACGCAAAAGATCGTGTCAGTTACCACATTAATAACGAAGCATGGAATCCTGAGCCAACTTGCATCATCGTTTCACCATTGGCTGCTAATACGGTTAATGCCGACAAAGTTGAATTAATTCGTAAAGGTATCTATGCGCATCTAGCTCCTAAAGGCTATCGCATGGCATCGTTAAGGGATGTTGATTATTGGTACGCAAATCAAAACCAATCGCCTGTGAGTTTAGACTCACTGAGTGCTGACCTTGATTGTCCTTATGTTTTACATGGTCAGGTCACTGAATTTCAGAAAGGTTATTTCGCGATTTACTCAGAGCAAAGTGTCGGTGCTGAGTTAACCCTTGAGCGTGCGAGCGATAACCTTGTGCTTTGGCAAGCGAAGCATACAGCTTCATTGTCAGATGGAGACCTGCCACTTGGACCATTAAGTATTGCATCAGGTATTTTCTCGGCGGGCTATAACATGACCGATGAACAAACTTTGCGTGCGATAGATGATCTATCTCGTCGTTTAATGACCACGCTTCCTGATGCAAAGAAATCAGCGTCAATGGGTATGTATACAGCTAAGCAAACATGGCGATATGACATGAATACATGGCTGGAGTCAGTGCCTGAGGAAGATCGCAAAGTGGCTCTTGAGCAGTTGCTTCAGCGACATGATATGACGTCGATGCAGCGTGAATTTGCTTATGGAAGGCTGGCCTCGATTGATGAGTCAAGCCATACCAAGTTTTTGTGGGCAGAAGACAGGCTAAGTAGAAAAGATTATTCAGGATCATTTGCGTTACTCGAGCAAATAGAAGCTGATGAGACTACAAATCCTCAATACTGGTATTACAAGGGAAGAAGTCTTTCTGCTCTTAAACGATATGATGAGTCAGATGTTAGTTTGATAAAAGCCATATCAAGAAATAAAGGTAATCCTGATTATTTTGTTGCCTTGGGGCACGTTAACGCCAAACGCGGAAATTTAGATAGAGCAAGGGCTGCTTATCTTAAGGTGGTTGATTTAGAACCTAGTAATACGTTTGCTTTATATAACTTGGGCGTTATTGATTTTAACGAGGGAGATTACCCCCAATCAATTGATGCGTTCTTAAAGGTGGGTCAGATATATAAGGAGGCTGGCAGCCTTGTGCAGCTTAAAAAGATACTCAAGGAATTAGAGCCTATGAAAAAGGAAATGAGCGATAACCGGCAAAAGATCTATGAGTCATTGCTTTCATCGATCAATGAAGCTGTTGATCAAAATAAAATTTAAATAAGTGAGTACGGATATGAAAAAAATAAGTGCGTTAGTTTTATTGGGTTCTTTTCTTACTGGATGTTCAACAATCCCAGAGCCGGGGACGCCTGAAGCTGCTCTCTGGTTGAAAGAGCAAAAGGAAGAAAAAAGAATGGAGGCTGCCGAAGAGGGTATAGATAATTTACCAGGGTGGTTTTTAGAGCCTGATTGTTCTTTATCTGCGGTGTGCGCCACATCTACTGCAGTATCTGAAGATCTGCAGTTAGCAATGGATAAAGCTGTTTTAGATGCCAAGTTCACAATTGCGGATAAGCTTCGCGGTTTGATGAGCGGAAAAATTAAACGTTTTGTTGAAGAATTAGACGAAGCGGATCAAAAAGATTTATATCAAGAAACCACTAAAGTCGTTCAAAGCTTATTTACTGATGTCAAAATGGCGGGATATCGCGTTGCTGAAAGAGAGATTGGTGCGACAAAGCAAGGTTACAGGGCGTACGTTTTAGTGGAATACCCAATTGGTGAAGCTAATAAGGTATTTCTAAATGAAGTAAAAGGCAGCGGGATTTTGGAAAAACGACAAAGAGTGAAGAAGGCTTTTGCTGAGCTTGAGGCTGAAATTAACGGAGCAAAATAATAATCTTTGACCATAAGCATTCTTTACGATAATTTTTAATTTCCTAAAAGCTGCCTCTATCTGCTCGACCCTCAGTATTCTCGAGTAACTTCTTAAGAAGTAGGCATGAATCTTAGCCCCGTTTTTTGGGGCTTTTTTTTAAACAGAAAAACTTCGTGCGTACAGAAATGAATGTCAACAATTAAAGGATGTGGTCTTGGATTGGAAATATTTTGGTGTTGTGTTTGCGGCAGTCTTCATTGCTGAATTGGGTGATAAAACGCAGTTGGCTACGATGCTGTTTGCATCAGATAAAGAGATGAGCAAATGGGTTGTCTTTTTTGCAGCTTCAACAGCGTTGATAGCGACATCAGCAATTGGTGTGATTGCAGGATCTACAATCTCTGAGTTTGTGAGTGAGAAGATGTTGGCCTTAGTCGCCGGCGTAGGGTTTATCGTGGTGGGTATTTGGACCATTTATAGTGTTTTCAAGATTTGAGCACACGATGAGGAATTATTGGGTATAACAAATGTAAGACTAAGCGCTTCAGATATTCAAAATCAAAAGTAATGTTGCTTAGATAAGTTATGTGCTGAAATCGATAAAGTTATTAGTGTTGATTCAGTAAACTAAGCTAAGATTTTCTGTGCTTGGGGGTGAGTTTTTAGTTGAACGATCTTTGATTAATGGTGGGGTTAGATTTGCATTGCCAAAATGCACTAGCGTGGACAATCACAACTGACTTAGAGCCTAGGCGAGATCAGGTGGTTATTCACTGCGTTATAAATAGAAAAGCTCATTCTCAAGATTTTATTGGCTCAATTTCGCGATATTCTGTAGCCGTATATTTTTGTTAAGTGCTCAGAGCAATGACGAAGAAAGGTTTTACTGTAAAGCATCTTGGATGCAGGAGGCTTTACATGTCATGATCAATGCAGCACAGTCAGGCTTAATGCAAAGGAGTACCCTCAATGAATAACCGTAGTTTTAAATCACTCATACTCGTCGCTTTTCTTACATTCTTAAGCCATCCACTTCTGGCAGATGAAAGCATCGTTGAGCAAATGAATGAGTACATGTCGTTTCAGCCATATGAGTCAGGCATTATGGTTCCGCAGCAGATTGACAAGTCTGTTTTTGAGACTGCTTTGTTC
>CBFHYJ010000017.1:0-26352 GCA_965659945.1 Sedimenticolaceae bacterium
ACCGCAACACAAAATGTGTTGCACCTGTGCCACATAGGTGACTTTCGTTAGCTTCGGTCAGACCAAAGCGTCAGAATCTGTTGCACCACTTCATCAATAGATAGCGATGTTGAATCGATAACGATTGCATCATCGGCAGGCACCAATGGAGAGGTTGCTCGCGTCCGATCACGCTCATCACGTTCGGCGATCTCGGCAACAAGGGCGGCGATATTACTGGATATCCCTTTTTCATTCAACTGCTTATGACGTCTTTGCGCTCTTTCTTCGGCGCTCGCCGTAAGGAAAATCTTAAGTGGCGCCTGAGGGAAAACGGTGGTGCCCATATCCCGGCCATCGGCGATCAACCCAGGTATTTTGGCGAAGGCCTTTTGCCAGTCTAAAAGTGCCGCACGGACCGCCGGCATCGCAGCGACCTTAGATGCATCATTTCCCGCAGATTCTGTGCGAATCGCCAGAGAAACGTCCTCACCATTCAAAATGACGCCATCAACCGTGAATTCGACCTGCATCGAGGACGCAAGCTCAGCTGCCATAGCCTCATTATCAAAGCCATTTCCGGCGCGATTCACCAAAAGACCTGTTAAGCGGTACAAGGCACCTGAGTCGAGAATTTTAAACTTCAGCTGTTCTGCTAGAAGCTTGGCGACCGTACCCTTACCTGCACCGCTCGGACCATCAACGGTAATAACCGGAACGGCACTCACGCGGCCGACACCTGTAAACCAACTGAAGCAGCCAACTCGACAAAGCCAGGGAATGATGTGTTCACATTGGCGCAATTATCAACAGAAATATCACCTGTTGCACGCAATGCAGCCATGGCAAACGACATCGCAATACGGTGATCACCATGACTGTCCACAGAGCCGCCGCCAATAGCGCCACCCTGAATGACAATGCCATCTGGCGTTGGTTTGGCATCAACACCAAGTGCAATCAGACCATCAGCCATCACCTGAATGCGATCAGATTCCTTTACCCGTAATTCTTCTGCGCCGGTGAGAACCGTTTCACCCTCAGCACAGGCGGCGGCAACAAACAGTGCCGGGAACTCATCGATAGCAAGCGGAACCTGATCCTCAGGTATCTGAATACCTTTGAGCTTGGCAGAGCGAACACGCAGATCAGCCACTGGCTCACCACCGATAACGTGCTCATTGCTCACTTCAATATCCGCACCCATCAATCGAAGGATATTGATCACGCCATCACGCGTGGGATTCATACCAACGTGCTGAAGTGTCAGGTCAGAACCTTCAGCAATACTTGCACCAACCAAGAAGAAAGCCGCAGATGAAATATCGGCCGGAACATCAATGTCGCACGCTGTCAACTTGCCACCACCTTTAACCCCGCGACGTGGGCCATCTTGCATCACCTCGTAACCAAAGCCTTGCAACATGCGCTCTGTGTGATCGCGAGTTGGGGCAGGTTCAGTTACCCAGGTTTCACTCTCGGCATAAAGGCCGGCAAGTAATAAGCACGACTTAACCTGCGCACTTGCCATTGGCATGTCGTAATCAATACCTTTCAATGCAGCTACAGGTAAGATAGTGAGTGGTGAAGTGCCCGTCTCTGTCGTTTCAATCTTCGCGCCCATCAGCGCTAATGGATCGGTCACTCGCTTCATTGGACGCTTCGTCAACGACTCATCACCGATCAGTGTTGTAGAAAACGCCTGACCCGCCAACAATCCAGACATCAAACGCATCGAAGTACCGGAATTACCGACATCTAGAGAAGCTTGAGGTTGCTGCAAGCCATGCATACCCACACCGTGCACGACCACTTTGCCATTGTCAGGGCCCTCGATTTTCACACCCATCGCTTTAAACGCATTTAAGGTCGCAAGCGCATCCTCACCCTCGAGGAAGCCACTGACATGCGTCGTGCCTTCAGCTAATGAGCCCATCATGATCGAGCGATGAGAAATAGATTTATCACCAGCCACTCGAATAGCACCCTTCAGGGCGCCGCCAGGCTGGACATGGAAACGAATCGAATCAGACACGGGATTGGGTCTCTAAAATACTACAAATAAAGACCGCGAAGGCTATCGATTTAAGGCAAAAAACTCAAGCAAAACCAACGTTTAGCGTGAAGTTTTAGGGGAATATCGCTTATTTATCGTCTAGACCGTCAACATAAGCATCACGCGCTGATTTCGCATTCTCAAAAATCTCGAGTAATGAGTCGCCCTCGCCCTGCTCGATCAGCTCACCAATCGACTGCAGCTCGTCTGCAAATGAGAAAACTAACTCACTAACTGCCCGACGATTCGCCACACAGATATCACGCCACATCACCGGGTTACTTGATGCGATTCGCGTGAAATCACGAAAACCGCCAGCCGCATATTTAAAGATGTCATCGTGCTCATCGAGATTAGCCAACATATCCACCAATCCAAATGCGAGCATGTGTGGCAAATGACTTGTTGCCGCTAGTACTTCATCGTGATGCTCTACACCCATCTCGATAACCTCGGCACCACAGGCTTGCCACATCTCGGTAATGGTCTTCCGAGCATCATTGGATGTTTGCTCCATCGGCGTAATAATGATGCGACGGTTGTTATAAAGCGTTGCAAATGAAGCCTCGACACCATTGTTCTCGGTACCTGCAATCGGATGACCAGGCACAAACTGAGCCGTATACTCAGGGCATGCCTGCATAAAATCTTCTATAACCGTTGCCTTGGCACTACCGCCGTCGGTAATTACACAATCTGGTTTGATATGACCTTTGAACGCTTCAAACACGGAAGCCATAGCACCTAGCGGTACAGAAACAAACACTATATCTGCATCACTGACCGCTTCAGCGATATTTTGCGTGAAGCTATCGATCACACCCAGCTCGATACCTCTCTCAAGATTCGCAGCCGAGCGACCACAGCCGACAACATGTTCAACCATGCCGGCATCTCGCAGCGCACGCGCCAAAGAACCACCAATCAAACCAAGACCTATGATCACGAGTCGCTTGATCGGCTTCACAAGACCTTCTCCAGCGCGGTCAGTGCACGAGCATTCTCACTTTGCAGGCCCACACTGATACGCAGGTGATGCTGCAAACCATAATTTTCGACAGGACGTGTGATTACACCCTCCATCAATAGCGCTTTATCAACCTCTGCTACCGGACGGCCCACATTGACTGAAATAAAATTACCAACAGATGAGATATAGATAAGACCTAATTTATCCAATCCTTCGCTTAAATGAACTAACCCTTCATCGTTCACACGAATTGATTCAGCTAAATATTCGGAATCCTCTAACGCAGCAAGCGCACCGGCTTGTGCAAATGAATTCACATTAAATGGCTGTCGAACCCGATTTAATAAATCCGCAACATCTGGATGACTCACGCTGTAGCCAACACGCAAAGCAGCCAAGCCAAAGGCTTTAGAAAATGTACGTGTAACGATCACATTAGGGAATCGGGTTATCCATTGCGTAGCATCTGGATAATCCTCAAGACGCACATACTCCGAATACGCTTCATCGATAACAATGATGACGTCCGATGGCACTTGCTCAACAAAACTCAGTAGCTCTGATTCATTCAACCATGTGCCTGTTGGATTGTTAGGATTGGCAATCCAAACCACGCGCGTTTTATCGGTGATCGCATTGAGCATGGCGTGTAAATCATGTCCAAATTCAACGGCAGGCACCGCAACCAAATTGGCGCCAACAGACATCGAAGCAATCGGATAAACCGCAAAAGCATGCTGAGAAAAAACAGACTGATAACCCGGCGATAAAAACACGCGAGCAATCATATCGAGCACATCATTAGAGCCATTGCCAATAGTTATCTGATTAGATGTTACGCCATGGCGATTCGCTAACGCTTCACGCAAGGCAAAACCCGCACCATCTGGATAGCGCGCTAATTCTGCAAACTCAGACTGCAACACATCTTTGATGCGCTGACTGACCGCAATGGGGTTCTCGTTAGACGCCAATTTCACCGAGTTACAAATACCCAGTTCACGCTCTAACTCAGAAACAGGCTTGCCTGGTTTGTATGGCTGAATCGATGCAATACCTGGGGAGGCAATGTGCAGAAACGCATTACTCACGTTAATACCTTTTAATACTCAAAGCACCGCGCGCGGGTATGAGCCTAGAACCTTAAACATACCTGCGGATTTACGCAGCTCCTCAATCGCCTTTGCCATGTGAGGATCATCTGCATGACCATTCACATCAACAAAGAACACATAATCCCAATTTTCACGACGCGAAGGACGTGATTCGATACGCGTCATACTGACACCATGATCTGCCAGCGGTCGCAACATCTTGTAAAGACCGCCTGCTTCGTTGGGCGCACTCATCATCAAGCTTGTCTTGTCATCACCCGATGGTGGCGTTGCTTGACGACCAATGACTAAAAAGCGCGTGGTGTTACCTGCTTCGTCTTCAATGTTTTCAGATAGTGTATCCAAACCATAAAGCTCAGCAGCCATCTCACCGGCAATGGCAGCGGCATTCGGCGTTTCAGCTGCCAACTTAGCAGCCTCTGCATTGCTGCCGACCGGCACACGATCTACAAACGGTAGATGACGATCTAACCATCCACGACACTGAGCTAGTGACTGCTGATGCGAGAATACCGTTTTCAATTCCGACAAAGGCTGACCTTTACCAAGTAAGTTGTGATGAATACGAATACTCACCTCACCACAGATCTGGAGCGGTGATTTCAAAAAGGTATCGAGGGTGTGATTAACAACACCTTCAGTTGAGTTCTCAACAGGCACCACACCGTAATCAGCTTTACCTGATTCCACATCTAAGAAAACATCTGGAATACTACCAAGCGACTCTGTTCGCACCGAGTGACCGAAATGCTTGAGTGCCGCTGCTTGAGTAAAGGTACCCTCAGGTCCCAAATAAGCAATTTGCAATGGTCGCTCTAAAGCCAAACAGGCCGACATTATCTCGCGAAATAAACGCGCGACTTCCTCATCATCAAGCGGACCTTGATTACGCTCTTTTACCATACGAAGCACTTGCGCTTCTCTCTCTGGTCGATAAAACACCGCATTTGGATCAGCCGAAAGCTTAATGCGCGCAACTTCCATTGCCGCTCCAGCTCGCTGATTCAGCAACTGATGCACTTGTTCATCAATCGCATCGATACGATCTCGAATCTTGCCTAATTGTTCTGCATCACTCATCGGTATTCCTTAGTTAACCGTGTGTACGCTCAAACTCAGCCATAAAATCGACTAAAGCCTCAACGCCCTCATAGGGCATCGCGTTATAAATACTGGCTCGCATGCCACCAACTTCTTTATGACCTTTAAGTGCCAACAAGCCAGCCGCATGACTCTGCTCTAAAAATAACGCATCTAAAGCAGTATCAGCCAGTGTAAATGGCACATTCATGATCGAACGATAGGAAGAATTGACCGGATTAGCGTAAAAACAGTTCTTATCAATCGCTGAGTACAACAATTTCGCCTTACGTTGGTTGATGTCCGCCATGACCGAAAGACCACCCTGTTCTTTCAGCCATTCAAACACCAAGCCTGCCAAATACCAGCTATAGGTAGGTGGCGTGTTGTACATGGAATCATTATCGGCTTGTGATTGGTAATTCAGCATAGCCGGCGTTTGTGGCAATGCATGGCCAATTAAATCCTCACGAATGATCGCGATAGTTAAGCCTGCCGGCCCAATATTTTTTTGCGCACCGGCATAAATAATGCCGAACTTAGAAACATCTAATGACTGAGACAGGATGTTAGATGACATATCCGCAACCAATGGCACATCACCGGTCTCTGGTACATAACTAAACTCTAAGCCGTGAATCGTTTCATTCGGTGTGTAATGAACAAATGCTGCTTTATCAGAAACGTGAATACTCCCTTCATCAGGCAACGTGGTGAAATTATTCGCCGACATGTCTCCAACAACATTAATCTGACCGTAACGTTTAGCTTCTGCTATCGCCTTACGCGACCACGTGCCCGTGTAGTAATAATCAGCAGCCTGCTTTTGACCCATCAGGTTTAAAGGCACCGCGGCAAACTGAGACGAAGCGCCACCCTGTAAAAACAATACGCTGTAATTATCAGGTATCGACATCAGCTCACGTAAATCAGCTTCAGCTTTTTGTGCGAGCGCCATGAATGCCTTTCCACGATGACTAAGCTCCATCACTGAACAGCCCAGGTTTTGCCAATGAAGCATTTCCGCCTGAGCACGTTCCAATACGGGTGTTGGAAGCGCCGCTGGACCTGCACTGAAATTAAATAATCGAGACATAGGTTTATCGTTACCCAAAAGGACTTAAAGGCGCACAAGGCGCCTTCGTTAAGTTGTTAACAAAAGATGATCAGTCTTCGTCGCTAGTTTGCGCGTTTTCTGCCGGTGGCTCTTCACCCTCAGGCAGCGCCATAACCTCTTCGCCTTCCAGCGCTTCAATACGCTCGATACCAATTAACTTTTCATCATTACGCAAGCTGATCAAGCGAACACCCTGAGTATCACGACTCATCTGAGAAATATCCGCCACACTGGTACGCACTAAGGTGCCGCCATCGGTGATCAACATGATTTCATCCTCACCTGTAACGCGTACCGCACCAACCTGCTCGCCATTTCGCTCACTGGTCTTAATTGACTTCACACCCATGCCCGCTCGGCCTTTGACCGGATATTGCTCAATTGGTGTACGTTTGCCGTAACCGTTCTCGGTTGCAGTCAGAACATCACCATCGGCACCTACAATCAGAGAGATTACTCGCTGACCTTCACCCAGCTTCACGCCGCGAACACCACATGCCGTACGACCCATTGCGCGAACTGTCGATTCATCGAAACGAACCGCTTTACCCGCAGAGGTAAACAGCATAATGCTCTGCTCACCATCGGTTAGATCCACACCGATCAACTGATCATCATCACGCAAGTCAACTGCAATAATGCCGCTGCTACGAGGACGAGAGAAATCGGTCAACGGTGTCTTTTTAACCGTGCCGGATGCCGTTGCCATGAAGATAAATTTATCTTCACTGTATTCACGAATAGGCAAGATCGCATTGATACGTTCATCTTGCTCAAGCGGCAGTAAGTTAACCATTGGACGACCACGTGCATTACGCCCCGCCTGTGGCAATTCATACACTTTCAGCCAGTAACATTTACCGCGACTTGAGAAACACAAAATCGTGTCGTGAGTGTTAGCCACAAACAGCTTCTCAATAAAGTCTTCGTCTTTAGTGGAAGTGGCCGTCTTGCCTTTACCGCCACGACGCTGTGCTTGATACACATCAATAGGCTGAGCTTTGGCATAACCTTCATGAGAAAGCGTCACAACAACATCTTCCTCACTGATCAAATCTTCAAGTGTGAGATCAACCTGAGTATGAACAATTTCCGAGCGGCGTTCGTCACCAAATTGTTCACGGATCTCATTCAATTCACCGCGGATCACTTCCATCAAACGATCCGGGTTGGACAAGATCTCTAGCAGCTCAGCAATGCGCTTCAAGATCTCTTCAAACTCGGTAATGATCTTGTCTTGCTCAAGACCGGTCAGTTTCTGCAAACGCAGATCAAGAATTGCTTGAGCTTGCGTTTCGGTTAAGCGATAGCCGTCGGATGTTAAACCAAACTCTGCAGGCAAGCCTTCTGGACGCGACGCATCTGCACCCGCAGCAGCCAACATGGTTTCAACCGTGCCCGACTTCCACAACTTTTCTGTTAACTGACGCTTTGCTTCCGCTGGATTTGGTGCCGCTTTAATCAATGCGATCACTTCATCAATGTTCGCAAGCGCAACCGCCAAACCTTCTAAGATGTGTGCACGATCACGTGCTTTACGTAACTCAAATACGGTACGACGAGTAACGACATCACGACGGTGACGAATAAAGTACTCAAGTAGTTGCTTGAGGTTAAGCGTACGTGGCTGACTATCAACCAAGGCCACCATATTGATGCCAAAAACGCTCTGCATCTGGGTTTGTTTGTAAAGGTTATTCAGCACAACTTCAGCAACTTCGCTGCGGCGCAGCTCAATCACCATGCGCATGCCGTCTTTATCCGACTCATCACGCAGCTCAGAGATACCTTCGAGCTTTTTCTCTTTAACCAGTTCTGCGATCTTTTCTAATAGTCGCGCCTTGTTAACCTGATAAGGCAGTTCTGTTACAACAATACGCTGACGACCACTATCCATTTCTTCAACAGACGTGCGTGCACGGATATACACCTTACCTCGACCCGTGCGATAGGCATCACGCACACCGGCAATGCCATTAATAATGCCTGCAGTTGGGAAATCAGGCGCAGGAACGATTTCCATTAAAGCTTGGAGGTCGGTTGCAGGCTCATCAATTAGCGCAATACACGCATTGATAACTTCAGTCAGGTTATGTGGCGGAATATTAGTCGCCATACCCACTGCGATACCTGATGAACCATTAATGAGAAGGTTAGGGATACGCGCCGGTAAAACAGCAGGCTCTGACTCTGATTCGTCGTAGTTAGGGACAAAGTCGACGGTATCTTTATCGATATCAGCAAGTAACTCATGCGCAATCTTTGACATGCGCACTTCGGTGTAACGCATAGCAGCTGGCGAATCACCATCAACTGAACCAAAGTTACCTTGACCATCCACCAACATGTAACGCAGTGAGAATGGCTGCGCCATACGGACAATCGTGTCGTAAACCGCTGTATCACCATGCGGGTGATATTTACCAATAACGTCACCGACGATACGTGCCGATTTTTTATAAGGCTTGTTGTAGTCGTTACCTAATTCGCCCATCGCAAACAGCGCGCGACGGTGTACCGGTTTTAAGCCATCTCGAACGTCGGGTAATGCGCGTCCGACAATTACGGACATCGCATACTCGAGATAGGATGATTGCATCTCATCTTCGAGACTGATCGGGAGGACTTCCTTAGCGAATTCGGTCATAGACTTTTCCCTTGTAGCCAACTTTAGAAAAGAGGCATTTGGACAACACTTTGCGACCAGCAAAATGCCTTATAAATTATAATAAAAGTGTACCACAGCTGACCGGCATAATTTGTCAAAAATCGCTCAGAATCGATTACAGCGCCGCTGAGGGAACCTTTACCCTTTGAGCCTTGTAAAATAGGCGTTTAGCCAAGCGGCAAAATTTAGCTCGCCATATGTGCCGCGACCTTGTCTCTGTCTGGATTCAAAATAATGCCCTTTTCGGTCACGATTGCATCCACCAAACTGGCGGGCGTGACATCAAACACAGGGTTCCAAGCTCCCGCTTTTTCTGGAGCCACCAACTTACCGCCACACCCTAAAAGCTCACTCGGGTCACGCGTTTCTATCTCGATATCTGCGCCAGATACTGTCTGCAAATCGATAGTTGATGTAGGCGCAGCAACCATAAATTTCACGCCATGATATTTCGCCGCTACCGCTAAGTTATAAGTGCCAATTTTGTTTGCCACATCACCATTCGCTGCGATGCGATCAGACCCGACAATTGCCCAAGTAATACCGCCAGCCGCCATACGCGCCGCACAAGCTCCATCGGTCATCAATTTGACTGGAATGTTTTCTTGCACCAACTCCCAAGCAGTCAGTCGAGCACCTTGCAACCAAGGACGCGTTTCATCAGCATAGACCTCATTGATTTTTCCCTGCGCAAACGCTGATCGAATCACACCTAATGCTGTGCCGTGACCACCAGTCGCCAAACCACCGGTATTGCAGTGAGTAATAACTGATGAGCACCCTTCTAATAAAGAGGCGCCAAACTCACCCATCGTTTTGTTATCAGCACGATCTTTTGCATGCAGCTTAAGCGCAAAGTTAAGCAGCGTTGTGTATGCGTTATCAGATAATAGTGATGGCAACATCTCTGAGCATTGATCAATAGCCCACATTAAATTGACTGCCGTAGGACGTGCCGCCCTTAAGTGCGCAAAATCGGCAGCGACCTTTTCCTGCCAGTTGTCACCCTCACCTATTCGTTGCCTAACAGCCAATGCACAACCATAGGCGGCGGTCACACCAATCGCAGGTGCACCACGCACAACCATTGCCGTTATTGCCTCAGCTGTTTCACCCGCATCGTCACACTGAATGAAGACTGATTGATGTGGCAATAATCGCTGATCGAGCAGATACAAATGCTCATCCTGCCAAACCATCGCTTCGTTAGCCGTGACCTTGATATCAAGCTCAATCGTACGCATGAAATTCTCTGTGATTCTTCAAAGCGAGTTATTCTACGCTAAACACCATTTTAATCCGCGACTCATGGGGTCATTGCTGTGCATACCGAAACACTGATTCACGCTAAATGGATAATTCCTGTTGAACCGCATGAAGTGGTGCTTGCGAACCATAGCCTGGCAATTGCAGACAACAAAATCAAAGCCGTCCTTCCTACGGCACAAGCACGTGAAGAAATTGATGCGGAGCATGTTGTAGAGCTACCCAATCACGCATTAATTCCAGGCCTTGTAAATACCCATACACATGCCGCCATGTCCCTGTTTCGCGGACTCGCCGACGATCTTCCTCTGATGACTTGGCTAAATGATCACATATGGCCAGCTGAGCAAAAATGGATTCACGAGGAATTTGTCGCAGATGGCACGCGCTTAGCGATTGCCGAAATGCTTAAGTCTGGCACTACCTGCTTTAATGACATGTATTTCTTCCCTGACATCACAGCGCGGGTTGCTCAGCAACTCGGCATGCGCAGCAGTGTTGGGTTGATAGTGATCGACTTTCCTTCAGCCTGGGCGGACGATGCTGATCATTACATTCATAAAGCCGTCGAACTGCATGATGCTTTACGTAACGAACCGCTTATCTCCACCTGCTTCGCGCCACACGCACCCTACACTGTCTCTGATCAACCTTTAAAACAACTGGTCACATTGGCCAATGAACTCGATATACCGATTCATATGCATATCCACGAAACACAGGATGAGATTAATGGCAGTCTTGAGCAACACAAGAAACGCCCGCTCGAGCGCCTCAAAAATCTTGGTCTGTTATCACCGTCACTGATTGGTGTGCACATGACACAGTGGACCGATGATGAGATATCGGACTACGCACGAAGCAAGGCGCATGTTGTGCATTGCCCTGAGTCCAACCTAAAACTTGCCTCCGGCTTCTGCCCCGTTAAACAATTACAAGATCATGGCATCAATATCGCTTTAGGTACTGATGGCGCTGCCAGTAACAACGACTTGGATATGCTTGGCGAGATGCGCACGGCCGCACTATTAGCGAAAGGCGTCGCACAGGATGCTAGCGCCCTACCTGCCGCTCAAGCATTGCGTATGGCAACACTCAACGGCGCAACAGCACTAGGGCTGCAAGAACACATTGGTACGCTTGAAGTTGGTAAAGAAGCCGACGTAGTCGCGATCGATTTAGGACAGATCAACACCCTGCCGGTCTTCAATCCTTTATCACATGTTGTGTATGCCGCAGGCAGAGAGCAAGTCAGCGACGTCTGGGTAGCCGGCAAGCGACAAATCGCTAACGGCAAGCACATCACTCTCGATGTCCAACGCATTCAAACCAACTGTCAGCAATGGCAAGCTAAATTATCCGGAAATCAGGCAAGTTCAGACTGATATACTGCTTTCATTGTTACGTAGGAAACCCGCATGTCTAGCGTTAACGTTGATCACGCCGAAGTCAGTAAGTTCGAAGCTCTTGCCAGCCGTTGGTGGGATCCGAACAGCGAATTCAAGCCTCTGCATGAGATTAACCCACTTCGATTAAATTACATCGATGCGATGGTTTCTTTGTCTGGCAAGCGTATATTGGATGTCGGATGCGGCGGCGGCATATTGTCCGAATCAATGGCAGCACGTGGCGCTGATGTTACCGGTATCGATATGGGCGAAGCGCCACTTGAAGTCGCCAAGCTTCACCTGCTTGAATCTGGTGCAAAGGTCGACTATCGCAAGATACCTGTCGAAGAACTCGCGGCTGAACAGCCCGCCAGTTTTGATGTCGTCACCTGCATGGAAATGCTCGAACACGTCCCAGATCCATCGTCCATCATTCAAGCTTGTGCGACCTTGGTTAAACCAGGTGGTCATGTTTTCTTCTCAACACTTAATCGTAATCCCAAGTCCTATTTGTTTGCGATTGTTGTTGCTGAATACATTCTCAACCTGCTACCTAAAGGCACGCATGAATACGCCAAGTTCATTCGCCCTTCAGAATTGGTGCAATGGGCACGCGAGGCAACATTAACAACGCATGACATGTGCGGCTTGGTCTACAACCCGTTCACCAAGGTTTACAAGCTTCACCCTACCGATGTTGATGTGAACTACATGATTGCAACCACGCGACCTATTGAGTAATGCTCAAAAAACCCACCGGCATACTGTTTGACCTTGATGGCACTTTTGCCGACACCGCACCAGACCTTGCCTACGCGCTCAATCAAACATTAATTGATTACCAGCAAGAAACTTTGCCCTTCGATCAAATACGCCCTGTTGTCTCTCATGGTGGCAAAGCACTGATCAAACTAGGCTTTGATTTACCTGAGGATAGCGAAGCTTTCGAAGAACGCCGCCAACATCTACTGCAGGTGTATCTCAACAACCTCAGTCGCGAGACCACTTTATTTGAAGGCATAGAAAAGGTTCTAGGGCATATCGAACGTCAGAACATTGCCTGGGGAATTGTGACCAACAAGCCTGACTGGCTAACCGATCCGCTTATGCAAGAAATGGACTTCAGTCATCGCACAAAGGCGATTGTCAGCGGCAATACATGTGCACGCGCCAAGCCATATCCTGATTCAATTTTGCACGCCTGCTCACTTTTAGAGATTGACCCAAAAACCACTTGGTATGTCGGCGATGCCGGTCGTGACATGCTAGCAGGCCGCAGTGCCGGCAATCAAACTATTGGCGCAACCTATGGTTACATCTATGATGACGACCCCGTTGAACAGTGGGATGCAGACGCCTTGATCGAACAACCTGTCGACTTGATCGAATTGATCAGTAACGCTGATGCCTAACTTAGCCTTTCCCAATGCCGCCACACCGATTGGCAGCATTCCTTACTATGCCTTTCGCTTCAGTCCTACTGAACAACGTAATGGACTGGCTGCACGATATAGCTGGTTACATGAAATCGACCGCATTATCAGCACCATAAAAGATCCCGGCGTCGCAAGACTCAAACTGGACTGGTGGCATAAAGAATGGACGCAAGCACTTAGTGGGTCAGCAACACATCCCATCACGATCGCTTGTGAAGAGACTCTGCCAAGGAACGCGGACAACATGATCGACGGCATCATTAAGTTTAGTGAGAAAGCCATCCTCGGCTTCAACGCAGTTAACGATCAGGATTGGTTAGCAGCGATGCGCCAACGGGCTTATCTGCAATTCGCCTTTCTCAGTTCTAACGAACTGGCACAAAACAGTATCGACTTTGCCATGCGTAGCCAATTGGCGTATTGGCTTTTCTCACTACCAGAACAACTCTCTATCGGTCGCATGCCATTTCCACAACCACATACCAAAGATGCGCAAGAGGCAATGCAGTCGGTTGAGCACCTTAATTTTTGGCTAACCGCACCTTTGTGGCACACACTGACTAAGCCACTTGAACTCCAGCATAAGGACAAACTGATTGACCGTTTTCTCAAGCAACAAGAAACCGATCTAAAACGACTATGTAAAGTTGGTTTTTCTTCCTCAAGAACTGTTGCTTATCCTGTGATTCGCTTAATTCGCGCATGGCAAGCGCGAGATGTTTGATAAAATAATAATTTCGACGATTTATAAACGCTTACATGAAGTACCCAGCAGACTATCAAGCCAAACTAAACCTTCTTGCCAATAAAGTCATACTGGTGACTGGCGCTGGCGATGGTATTGGCAAAGCCACAGCGATTTCGGCAGCTGAACATGGCGCAACTGTGGTGCTTGTTGGTAAAACTATCAGCAAGCTTGAAGCCACCTACGACGAAATTGAAAAACTGGATGCACCAACACCAGCGATATATCCAATCAATCTCGAAGGCGCCTCTCCGCAAGATTACGATCAATTAGCTCAAACACTGCGCGATAATTTCTCGCGACTCGATGGCATTGTGCATAACGCGGTACAGATGCCCTATCTCTCTCGCTTGAAAGATTACGAAGCCACCGATTGGGTTAAGGTCATGCATGTGAACGTCACCGCTGCATTCATGCTCACACAAGCCTGTCTCGAACTTCTAGAAGAAACAGGCAACAGCAGCGTTATCTTCAGTACAGATGACGTTGGTCACAGCACTAAACCTTTTTACGGTGCTTACGCGGCGAGTAAACACGCCATAGAAAGCCTTGCACTGACATGGGCTGAAGAAATGAGCCACACCACGGCTCGATTCAACTTGCTCAATCCCGGCATCACATTGACTCCCATGCGAAAACGTCTCTTTCCTGGAGAAGATAATGCCGTTCTTACACCGCCTGCAGAACGAGCAAAGGCCTATCTCTGGCTACTGAGTGATGATACTCAGGGCATTTCCGGAACCTTGGTCAACTGCGATTAACCAAATCCCCTGATTTCCGCTACTATGCCCCCTTAAGACACCGTTAGAGTGTCTCAGTAAAAACCAAGGGGGCACACAATGAAACTTGAATCACTCGCGCTGCATCACGGCTATACCTCAGAAGCGACAACAAAAGCCGCTGCTGTTCCGATTTACCAAACCACCTCATTTACCTTTGACGACACTCAGCATGGTGCTGATCTGTTTGACCTGAAGGTACCGGGTAACATTTACACCCGCATCATGAACCCAACCCAAGATGTGTTGGAGCAACGAGTTGCAGCTATGGAAGGGGGTATCGCAGCACTTGCACTTGCGTCTGGCATGTCTGCAATCACCTATTCTATTCAAACCATCACCCAAGCCGGTGACAACATTGTCAGCACAAGCCAACTCTATGGTGGCACCTACAACCTATTTGCACACAGCTTGCCTAAGCAAGGTGTTGAAGTGCGCATGGCATCGTTTGATGATTTCGAAAAAATGGAATCACTGATTGATGACAAAACCAAAGCCGTATTTTGTGAATCAATTGGTAATCCAGCAGGCAACGTTGTTGACCTTCAAAGACTCTCAGAGATTGCACATAAACATGGCGTACCACTGATTGTTGATAACACCGTTGCGACACCTTATTTATGTAAGCCTTTTGAGCATGGTGCTGACATCGTGATTCACTCTCTGACTAAATACATAGGTGGTCACGGCACAAGCATTGGCGGCATCATTGTTGATTCAGGTGGTTTTGACTGGGTCGGCAATAAAGATCGCTTCCCAATGTTGAACGAACCTGATCCTTCATATCATGGCGTGGTCTATACCGAGGCGCTTGGCCCTGCTGCATTTATCGGTCGTGCACGTGTTGTACCTTTACGTAACACGGGCGCTGCCATCTCACCTCATAATGCCTTCTTGATCATGCAAGGCCTTGAGACCTTAGGCCTCCGCATGGAACGTCACTGTGAGAATGCAGAGAAAGTTGCAGCACATTTAAAAGCTCACCCAAAGGTCTCTTGGGTGAACTACGCCGCACTACCCGAAAGCCCACATAACGCGACTGCGAAAAAAATCACCGGCGGTAAAGCGTCAGGCATTTTGAGCTTTGGCATCAAAGGTGGCTTAGCGGCGGGTACGCAATTTATCGATGCGCTCCAAATGATCTTACGCTTGGTTAACATCGGTGATGCGAAATCACTAGCTTGCCATCCTGCATCAACCACTCACCGCCAACTAAGCCCGGAGGAGCTCGCAACCGCTGGCGTGTCGGAAGACTTGGTTCGCATATCTGTAGGTATTGAGCACGTTGACGATATCATTACAGATATTGATCAAGCACTCGATCAGGTTAAATAATTTCAGGGCGCAATGCGCCCTGCACTCAAGGAACTCTCATGTCAGATCTCGGTAAGCTCATCCTTCGATTGAACATTGGCGTACTCATGCTATTTCACGGTCTTCATAAGTTGGATGGTGGCAGCATTAGCTATATTGGCGGCAAACTCGTCGAGGTTAATCTGCCCCACTCTCTTGCTTATGGTGTTTATGCCGGTGAGATTCTGGCACCACTCATGCTGATCTTTGGTGTATTTACCCGTCTAGGCGCATTAATGATTGTGGTGAACATGCTCTTTGCGATCGGATTGATGCACATGCCTGACCTGAGTAGCTTTACTCAACACGGCGGATGGGTACTCGAGCTACAAGCCTTCTATCTATTTGGTGCATTAGCGGTCGCCTTCTTAGGCGCTGGACGTATAGCGCTTACTCGTAACTAAAATAAAAAGCCCCGTTATCGGGGCTTTTCTTTTAGCGCATCAAATCAACTTCGAACCCTCGAACATGCAATGCATCGGTTCGGTGCTGTAAAAAACGCTGGAAATTAGGCTGATACTGATAAGCGCCTGTCGCCACATAGTCCATAGCGCCATGCACATGGAAGGTTTTCAGGTAAGCCCCCGTACGGAACACCTCTTGCCCCTTGGGGTCAAAAAACACCATGCTAGGCGCATGTTTAACGTCCAATTCTGCCACCCATTTATCCATGGTTAAACTACGACCATCCGGTGTTTCAATCGGCTCTTTTGACCACATATCCACGATCGCAACATCAAAGTTAGTCAACGCATTCGCCACTGCTTCTCGCTTAAACACATCGGCATGAAGCTCATCACACTCTTGACACACCTTTTGCTCAAACATAACCAATAACGGTCTATAGCTGTGTTCACGCCCAGACTTAAACTTAAACGGTGCAGTTAGACTAGCTGCAAGCTCAGGCAATTTTCCGGTAGCGGGTTGCGGCAATATCTTTGCGTAATAATCTCGAAAGCCACGCGTCTTTTCATGCTTACCTGAAACAAAATCCAATGCCACATCAAATTTATGTGGCGCAAAATAGCCATTGATACGCAACAACACATCCCCACCTTCATTAAGCATTAATAAGCTTGGCGTGTATTGCACACGAAGCTTTTCAGCAAACTGCTTTTCAGTGGTTAGATCGCCAGCAAAGTCGGTTACTTCACGATCACCCCACATGTTGATCGCAATCACATCAAAATGCTGTTGGGTTTTTTCTGCAATCTTTCGATTACCGAAGTTATCATTCAGTAGCTTTGAGCAATATGGGCAGCCATCTTGATAGAAATACAATATGACGCGCTTATTGGCATCAGTGGCTTCAGCCACATCTTCACGGATATCAAGAAAGGAAGATTTAAACCAGTCCGGTTTTTCATGGTAGCCAGGGTTAACCATCCCCTGACCTAAGCCCTCGTTTTTTTCAGCCGCTTGTGCAGCGCCAACTAATATCAAACCAATAAGTAGGTATCGAAACATGATGTCCCCCAACATCCTGATCTTTGACGTGTTTAAGGATAGACGACTTGCTTCTGCGCTGCAGGACTTAAGCCCCTAGAGAAATCAGATGATTTGGGGACACGTCTCTTTGAGCATACATGACTCACAGAGAGGCTTCTTACGGCATGAAACCTTAGCGTGCTCAACGATCAGCGCGTGATATTGCTTAAACAGCGACGCATCCTCGGGGAGTTGTTGATGAAATGCCGCTTGAAGAACTGAGTACTTAAGTTTTGAGCTATACAAGCCAAAGCGTTCTAAGAGTCGACGCGTATAGGTATCGATTACAAACGATGGAATATTCAAAGCATATAGAACAATGTCATCCGCCGTCTCTGGTCCCACTCCTTTCACGCTTAGCAAACGCTCTCTTGCTTGATCACATCCCATATGTTTAAGTACGTCAAAACTGTTCGATTGAAGGAATACACATAATTGCTTTAACCGATCCGCCTTCATGCGGAAATAGCCTGAAGGACGGACTAGCATTTCTAATTGATCGGTAGGCGTTTCAAGGATCGCTTTGATAGATAAGGCGTTAGCATTTTTGAGATTAGCTAATGCTTTCTCAACATTACGCCAATCAGTATTTTGAGTGAGGATTGCACCAACAGCGATCTCGAAGGCTGAATCAGCAGGCCACCATGCAAGGTCGCCGTATTGCGCATTTAATGAGTGATATAACGCCAACAAAGGCGAATCAGTCACGATTATTACGCTTCCATAATTGTTTTACGCGGCGTGAGGAGCCGTAAACCTTCTTATCAGCTAATCGTGTACCAGGCTTGAACAACTTACCCCAAGGGCGATCTTTGCCACTGATACCAACCGCATCTAATAAGGCTTTACGTTCGTCTTTCTCAAGCTCACGCCATTGGCCTGCTTTAACCGCACTGTTTAAAAAGATAGGCCCATACCGCACACGCTTCAGGCGTGAGACAGTGACACCAACCGCTTCCCACAGACGACGCACCTCGCGCTTTCGGCCTTCCATAATGGCCACATGGAACCAGCGATTTTGACCATCCGAATCCCCTCCTGAATCAACCACATCTTCAAAGCGCGCATCACCATCTTCAAGTTTGACACCACTCACTAGTTGGCGAACCATATCCTTGTTGACTTCACCATGAACACGCACTGCATACTCACGATCAATCTCGTAGCGTGGATGCATCAAGCGATTAGCTAATTCACCATCATTAGTTAATAAGATGAGCCCTGAAGTGTTGATATCTAAGCGACCGACAGTTACCCAACGACCGTTCGGTGGCTTGGGCAATCGATCAAAAATGGTCTTGCGACCACCTGGGTCATTACGGGTAACAATCTCACCTTCAGGTTTGTTGTAGATAATGGCGTATCGCTCATTACCACCTAGACGTTTCGACGAGACCGGTCGCCCATTAACAGACAGAGTATCAGTCGGTTCAGCACGATCGCCCAAGCTAGCCACCTTGCCATTAACCGTGACCTTTCCGTCAATGATCCATTGTTCAATTTCGCGTCGTGAACCGAGACCCGCGTTCGCCAACAGCTTTTGCAGACGTTCACCTTGTTGTTCAGCCATTGTTTGGGTCCATCGACGCTAAGGGCTTTTTTTCATCGCCCTCTTTTTCATCAACCACAGTGGAGTCATCAACCAGATGATCAGACGCTTTTCCTGATGTAACACTATCTTCCGAGTTGTCATCATCACTCGGCGAATCTACATTGAAATCGGTATTTACATCGCCAAGCGCATCATAAAGCGCATCGATGTCCTCAATTCGCTCATCATCACCAGCAAGCTGATCATCAATAGCGACTTGCTCTTCACCATCTTCACCATCAACCACCTCTTCACTATCATCGACAATAGCTTCCTGAGCAGGTTCAGTTGATGGCACGTTATCGTCACTCGCCTTATCCGTATCATTAAGGTCCAAGCTACGATTAATCTCATCAAGATCACGAATTTCAGCTAACGGAGGCAACTCATCGAGTGTTTTAAGATTAAAGTAATCCAAGAATTCTCGGGTGGTGCCGTAAAGCGATGGCTTACCTGGGACATCACGTGTACCCACAACACGCACCCATTCGCGCTCAAGCAAGGTCTTGATGATATTGGTGCTCACTGAGACACCACGGATATCTTCAATATCACCACGTGTAATGGGTTGGCGATATGCAATCAGCGCCAATGTTTCCATTAAAGCGCGCGAATAACGCGGGGCACGCTCTGTCCATAAACGAGATACCCACAATGACACCTCTTCAACGACTTGAATGCGCCAGCCACTGCCTACCTCAACCACTTCGATGCCACGACCTTCGTAGTCTTGTCTTAGTTGATCAAGGACTTCGCGTAGCTCTTTCTTTTCTGGCTGCTCCTCATCAAGGAACAAGGTCAACATCATGTCGAGTGATAAAGGACCACCTGCTGCCAGCAAGGCTGCTTCAATAATATTTTTTAGCTTTTCGGGCGCTGCCATCTCAGCCTCTCGCCTTAACATGAATAGTGCCGAATGATTCGTTTTGCACCAGTTCAATCAGTTGTTGTTTAATTAATTCCAAGGTCGCCATAAACGTTACGACAACGCCGGGGCGACCTTCAGCCAAATCAAATAGATCCGTAAAGTCGGTAAAGGTCGAGCTATTCACAGTTTCGAGTACACGACTCATACGCTCACGTAAAGAGAGTGGCTCTTGCTGAATGTGGTGACTGGTAAACATATCCGCACGACTCATAACATCCTTTAACGCCAACAGGATTTCTTTTAGATCCAAATCAGGTGGCGGCAAATCCAAATTCTTGTGAGGTGCGTCGACTTTGACACTGTGCACATCACGACCAAGCTGCGGAAGCTCATCAATATCTTGAGCCGCTTGTTTAAAGCGTTCGTATTCTTGCAAACGACGAATCAACTCTGCACGCGGATCACCCTCTTCGTCTTCTTCATCGACATTCACACGAGGTAACAACATGCGTGACTTAATCTCAGCCAACATTGCAGCCATCAGCAAGTACTCAGCCGCTAACTCAAAGCGCATATTCTGCATCATTTGGATGTAGTTAATGTATTGCTCGGTGATATCCGCAATAGGGATATCCAAAATATCCAAGTTCTGACGGCGGATAAGATACAACAAGAGATCCAGAGGGCCCTCGAAAGCCTCAAGGATAACTTCAAGCGCATCTGGCGGAATGTAAAGATCTTTGGGGAGCTGATACTGTGGCTCACCCAAGACAACCGCAAAAGGCATTTCTTCTTGTTGTGGCTTCAGTGACGGCGTGAGTGCCGCTTCAGGTGCTACTTCCTGCTCCTCGCTCATTGATTAATCATCCAGCGACATCACGTGACGCACTTCATCCATGGTTTCACGGGCAACTTCACGTGCAGCCTCACAACCTTCGTTAATAATGTTCTTCACCAAATCAGGTTGCTCTTCGTATTCTTTGGCACGCGCTTGAATCGGTTTTAATTCATGCAAAACCGCTTCAATGATCGGCCCCTTACATTCAACACAACCGATACCGGCGGTAGTGCAGCCCTCACGCACCCAGTTTTGAGTACGCTCATCTGAATACACTTCATGGAACTGCCACACAGGACAATTCGCCGGATCACCCGGATCGTTACGACGAACACGTGCAGGGTCGGTTGGCATCGTACGAAGCTGTTTCTCCACTTCATCCGGCTGAGCATTCAATGGAATCGTATTGTTATACGACTTCGACATTTTTTGGCCATCAAGGCCTGGCATCTTAGAGGCCTTGGTCAGCAGTGGCTGCGGCTCTGGTAACACAACTTTACCGCCGCCCTCGATGTATCCAAACAAACGGTCACGATCTGATACACCGATATTTTGTTGCGACTCGAGTAGTGCGCGCGCATTCGCTAGCGCTTCATCATCACCCTGCTCTTGGTAAGCCTTCTTGTAGGAATTGAACAGCTTGGCTGCCTTCTTACCCATCTTTTTGACCGCCTCTTCTGCCTTCTCTTCAAAGCCAGGTTCGCGACCATAAATATGATTGAATCGACGCGCTACCTCACGGGTTAGCTCAACGTGAACCACTTGGTCCTCACCTACTGGCACCATGCCGGCGCGATAGACCAAGATGTCAGCCGCTTGCAGCAAGGGGTAACCTAAGAATCCGTAGGTAGAGAGATCTTTCTCGCGTAATTTTTCTTGCTGATCTTTATAGGTTGGTACTCGCTCCAACCAACTCAACGGCGTAATCATCGACAGCAACAAATGGAGTTCGGCATGCTCAGGAACGCGAGACTGCACAAAGATCGTCGACTCACCAGGATTAACGCCTGCGGCTAACCAATCGATCACCATATCCCACGTAGATTGAGGAATATTACTCGGGTCGTCGTAGTTGGTGGTCAGCGCATGCCAATCGGCAACAAAAAACAGACACTGGTACTCATGCTGTAGTTCAACCCAATTTTTCAACACGCCATGGTAATGACCCAAGTGCAGACGACCGGTTGGTCGCATACCTGACAAAACTCGCGCGTGCTGCGCCGCTACAACGCTCAAAGGAGACTCCTAAGGTAATAAAACAGGCAGTATACCGAAGACAAGCTCGGTACCTGGCAATAGATTGATGCCGCCAAAGATAACTGGCGTGAGCACCTGGCCCAACACCCCCGCCACCAGCAAACCGACAATAATGAAAAAGCCAAATGGCTCGATTCGCGCATACAGACGAGCGATCGTTTGCGGCAGAATACCGGCCAAAACACGACCGCCATCTAAAGGCAGAATTGGCAATAAATTCAATGCCATAAGAATCAAATTGATAAAAACACCTGCAACCGCCATCGCAGCCAGCGGCAGCACCATCCACTCCGGCATCACGGGCAACTGAATCGCTAGCAGTGCCAGGCTCCAAAAAATAGCCATCAGAAGGTTCGCACCAGGGCCTGCTAACGCCACCCAGACCATATCGCGTCTCGGATTACGCAAATGCGTCATATTGACGGGCACAGGCTTTGCCCAACCAAACAAGAAGCCCGTGAAAGCCATCATCAGCATGGGCAGCAAAATGGTGCCAAACCAGTCGATGTGACGAATTGGATTCAGTGTGATCCGACCGAATCGACGCGCGGTGCTATCACCTAGCTTATCGGCAACCCAACCATGTGCTGCCTCGTGTAGGGTCACTGCAAAAATCAGTGGCAACACAATTGCCGCCATTTTCTGAACGAGCGTAAAACCTTCCATTAGGCTTTCTCAAACAGGAATACATCACCCTTTCCTTCACGAAGGATCTCAGGCTCATCATCTTCAAGCGAAATCACCGAGGTCGCTTCGTAACCACAATAGCCGCCATCGATGATGCAATCGACGGCATGTCCAATGGTGTCACGCATGTCATACGGATCCATCATCGGCGCTTCGTCACCCGGCAAGATCAAGGTGGTACTCATCAGTGGTTCACCTAATTCTTCACAAAGCGCTAGTGCAATTTTGTTATCTGGAATACGTATACCTATGGTCTTACGTTTGGCATGCATCAAGCGCTTAGGCACTAGCTTTGTTGCAGTCAAAATAAAAGTGTAAGGACCTGGCGTTAGATTCTTTATCCAACGATGCGCCTGATTACCTAATTTGGTGTAAGCAGATAACTCACTCAAGCTTCGACCCACTAGGGTGAAATTATGGCGGTCATCCACGCGACGAATTTCTCGCAAACGATCCATCGCATGCTTATCACCAATGTGACAACCCAAAGCATAGCTAGAGTCAGTTGGATAGATAATCACACCGCCCTGACGAACAATATCGACAGCTTGCTTAATGAGTCGGGGCTGCGGGTTATCGGGATGAATCTGGAAGAACTGCGACATAAATCATCAATGCCAATCATGCCAAACGGGCTTTAAACCCTGCGGAATAGGCGCCAACTGGCCAAGATTCACCCAAGGGTTTTCAGGCCCATGAAAATCAGAACCCGCAGATACTAATAAATCAAAATCACGTGCGTGCTGAGCCATGGTATTCACATCATCTTTGCTATGACTGCCTGAGCACACCTCAAAGCCTTCACCACCTAGTTCTTTAAAGTCAGCAATCAAATGGCGGAGTTTGGTACGCGTCATGTCATATCGTGCAGGATGCGCGATGATGGCTCGGCCACCCGCTTCTCGAATCCAATTCACCACGTCGCTTAGCTCTGCCCAAGCCCCTGGCACAAAACCCGGCTTACCACCGACTAGAAACTTCTTAAAAACAGCACCAACGGTATCAGCGTGATCCGCTGCCACCAACGCACGGGCGAAATGCACTCGACCGATCAAGCGACCGTTTGAATAAGCCTTCGCTTTTTCGTACATATCTGGATAACCCGCCTTATCCAATCGACGACCGATCTCTTCAGCACGCCACTGACGAAAATTCATGAGTTTTTTGATGCCCGCTTGCATCGGCTCGCTATGCTCATCAATACCTAAGCCAACAATGTGTACCGTACGATTGTTCCAGGTCACTGAAAGCTCGATCCCTGGGATAAATTCCATGCCTAACTGAGTAGCCGTATCACGCGCTTCAGCGATACCGGCCGTCGTATCGTGATCCGTCAATGCCATCACATTCACACCTGCGGCGTGCGCATGTTGCATCAGCTCAGCAGGCGATAAAGTGCCATCTGAAGCCGTTGAATGTGCATGAAGATCGTAGATAAGGGACATAGCCAAATTCTACCTGAGAGCGACGCCCAAAGCTCGGTAAAGTCGCAGCAAAAACCTTGGTTTCATGCGACCATTGGGGCATGAAAATGCTTACTGATTTATTGCCTGTTATCGCCTTTGTCGTGATGTATCAGCTGTACGACATCTATATCGCCACTGCGGCACTGATGGTGCTACTGATCGCTCAAATTGCCTTCTTCAAGCTCACCGGCAAACCTGTGGAAAAAATGCACTGGATTACCCTCTGGCTTGTTCTTTTCTTTGGCACTCTGACTCTAGTTTTACATGATCCTGTTTTCATCATGTGGAAACCCACAGTAATCAATTGGGCCTTTGCGGCAGCATTGTTAGTGAGTCATTGGTTTATGAAACGTGGCTTAATCGCTCGCATGCTCGATGCGGTTGCCAGCTTCCCCGATCTGATTATCCAGCGCCTCACATACGCATGGACTTTCTTCCTTATCGGTTTAGGCGCTCTAAATCTCTTTATTGCCTTTAATTTTGACGAGGCAACTTGGGTTAACTTCAAACTCTTTGGCTTGATGGGCTTAACGCTAGTCTTTGCTCTTGGGCAAGGCCTTTACTTAGCGCGCCACATGCCAGAAAACCAACAATCTTAAATGTAAGGATCACTCATGTTATTTGCCATAGTTAGCCAAGACGTTGAAAACAGCCTGCCACTGCGCAAACAAGCTCGCCCAGCGCACATCGCTCGTTTAGAAGCACTAAAAGAAGAAGGACGCCTTGTACTTGCAGGACCAAACCCAGCCATTGAAAGTGACGACCCGGGTGAAGCAGGATTCACCGGCAGCATTGTTATCGCTGAATTTAACTCACTAGCCGATGCACAAAGCTGGGCTGACGCTGATCCTTATGTTGATGCTGGTGTATACGCGAGTGTGAGCGTAAAACCCTTTAAGAAGGTACTGCCATGAAGCTGCGCACCCTTTTCGCCGCTATTTTGCTAAGCAGCTCAGCTTTAGCTGAAGAGCCAAAAGTCATTGTTGAAGTTGATAACTTTAACCTCAACACCATGCACTTCGCTTACTTTGCCGCCAAACAAACACCCGATGGCGAGCCTTCGGCAGAACAACAAATAAAATTGCTGAACGAATTGGTTAATACGTTCATTCTATCTAATTCAGTAGAAGGCCAAGCATTAGCCAAACAATCTGATCTTGCTGCAGCGATTGATGTCTCGCGCGCTCGCTTAATCACCCAAGCGTTAATTGAAAACACGCTAGAGAACTCATCTGTCACTGATGATGAGATCCAAGCGGTTTACGATGAGCAATACGCTGGCAAAACCAAGCAAGAATTCAAAGCTCGTCATATTTTGGTAAAAACTGAAGATGAGGCTAAAGCCTTAATCAAACAACTTGATGATGGTGCTGACTTTGCGCAACTCGCAAAGGAGCATTCAACAGGACCTAGCAGCAGTGCCGGCGGCGACTTAGGTTGGTTTGAAAAAGACATGATGGTAAAACCCTTTGCTGATGCCGTTTCTTCGATGACAAATGGCACTCACTCCAGTTCTCCGGTGAAAACACAATTCGGCTGGCACATCATTTTGCGTGAAGATGCAAAAGACCTAGGGGCCGTTGAATTAGCGCAAGTCAAAGATGACATCACCAGTTCACTTCGCACACAAAAGCTTCGCTCGCTGATTAATAAACTGCGTGAAAAAGCGAAGGTCGACGTTAAAAAGCCTTAAAACAAAAAAAGCCCGGGTAACCGGGCTTTTTATCATTCTTCGTTTTGTTTATTCTTTTTCTTTATCGAACTGATTGAGACGACTTCAGCTGATGGCTTCTCATCTGTGAAGTACGGCTTCTCCATAGCGATACCAGCATCTTCCGCAAGTTCACGCTCGCGCACAGAGATCAAACCCAACACATTACGCACATCTTCAATAGTTGTATCTTGAAGTGGATGCTTCATCGCGCGACTAGGCGGCGTTGTATCTTTGATAATTTGCGCCAAAACTTTGCGCATGATCATCAGGATTTCACGTTCTTTTTTACTGCCGTCGCTCATGGATATGTCCAATTTGGAAATTTAAGCCAGCATCATAGACGAAAAAACCATCGACTTACCATTCCGAGGGCACGGTTAGCCGAGGACGTTTTCGCTCGTATAGCCGTCGTTTTCAAGAATATGACGTAAGCGCTTCAGGGCATCCATTTGAATTTGCCGGACGCGCTCACGGGTCACACCCAGCTCACC
>CBFHYJ010000018.1:0-25518 GCA_965659945.1 Sedimenticolaceae bacterium
TCATCCTTTAAGGGGGCGAGATGACAGAGAAAAAACTGAGTTTTCTACAGACCTTGGGGAGCGTTCTAGCTTCCTTTGCTGGTATTCAAAATAACGCCAAACGAGAGCGCGACTTTAAACAAGGTCGCGCACGTGACTTTATTGCCGTGGGTGTACTTATAACGGTGCTCTTTATTGCTGGTGTGTATGGCGTGGTGAAGCTCGTAATGAGTTTAGCGCTGCCATAAAAAAGCCCCGCAATGTGGGGCTTTGATTTTTAAGCCGCTTGATAAACCGAGCGAGCAGGGGATGAAATCGATCCCTTTTTCTTTAGGTAAGCAAGTGTCTGAGCGAGGTTAGGCGCTGGAACACCAAGATTATCTAGAGCTGCCTGTAGATCTTTAGTACTCATCTGGTTGCCGCTGCCAAGAATTTCTAAAACGATATTGCTGATATTGCTGCCACGAGAAGCGCGCGAACCACCTTTAGAGGCTTTACGGCCTGTCAGGCTTGAAAGTTCTGAGTCAATTTTTGCCAAATCTTTTTTGTGTTGAGCCACAAGGTCACGACGTTTTTGGCGTAGGGCATCTATTTCTGCTTTAGCCGCTTCACGTTTTTTTTCTATTTCTTCGGCCTGTTTTTTTTTGGCTAATTCAAACAACTCTTCAGCTGATAGATTTGCGATATCTGTCATATATATCCTCTTTAATATATTAATAGGAATAGATTTCCTATTAATATATTAACAAATAAAATAGAAAATAAAAAGACTTTTTAGTATTTATTTAATTAGTGAGCGCTTTAGGTATATTAAAATATTTTAAATAAGGTGGATTTTATAGATGGTTTTTAGTTTTTCTAGGACATCGTCCCTATTGCCAGTAAATACAATACGGTCTGATTTTTTACTTAATTGATATTCGTACATGGAGTCGTAGTAATCAATAAGTAAACTTTTGATCCAAGCGCGGTGTGCCGTCGTATCATTTTGAGTTTTATGAAGCTGTAGAGCATCGTGTAATTCTTTATTTATCTTTTCGTACTTTACTCCCCCTAAGCGCTTACGAATTCTAAACAGACTGTCACTGAGTGAATCAGCCCAAGCCTCAAATCCAGCTTCTTCGCCATGGAGTTCTACAAACTCAGCTAGCGCCTCATGAATGTATTCCTGGTGGGTAATATTAATTCGATGCTCTTCGGTTTCGTCTAGCACAATGATCGGAGCCAAACTAAAAGGCTCAAAAAAGCTCATCGGCATGTGGCGATGACCAACATTTCTACTTTCGTCCTCGGCAATAAAATAGGGATTTCCACCGTGGAAGAGTTTTAAAACCTCGATACTGAGTCTATTTTCGAAGTCTATTTGAGTTGGCTGAGGAGTGGCATGGCTGCCAAAGGCTGAGCCTCGATGCCAAGCTAGACCCTCTAAATCGAGATTCGGGGTGAGTGATTGTAGAAATTTAGTTTTTCCGACGCCGGTTCGGCCGCCAATTACCACCGGTTTTAATTTTGGTGATATCGCTTCAAGCTGATCGATTAAAAAACGACGCAGGACTTTGTAGCCACCTTTTACGCGTGGGTAGCGAGTGCCGGTCTCTTCAAAGAGCCACTGCTGAGTGACTTTAGATCGCATGCCGCCGCGGAAGCAGTAAAGAACACCCTCCGGATGGGCTTGGGTGAACTGTTGCCACTGAGCCAATCGATCAGATTTTGTGCTCCCAGAGACGAGCTCTACGCCAAGCTTGATGGCCTCATCTTGACCGAGGTCTTTGTAAGTTTTTCCGATGACATGACGTTCTTCATCATTGATCAGTGGAATGTTGTTAGCAGCCGGGAAGGCCCCTTCGTTAAATTCGACAGGTGCACGCACGTCCATTAAAGGCGTGTCATTGAGGAATAGCTGAAGAAGGTCATCGACTTCAGGAAGATCGGGGTCAAAGTGCAGCACAGACGGTTTGGGAGCTCATTAAAATCAACGCTAAGTGTATCATTGCGACCTATGTTTATTGAAAACCATCATGACTGAGCGCCGCTTTTCGGGTGTCGAACGCCTTTGGGGTGAAGAGGGTGCAGATCGCTTACGTGATGCCTCTGTCACAGTGGTGGGCGTTGGCGGTGTCGGCTCGTGGGTGGTTGAGGCGCTGGCGCGCAGCGGTATCTCACGATTGCGATTAATCGATGCCGATCATGTCGCTGAGTCCAATATCAATCGCCAGTTACCCGCGTTAGAAAACACCTTGGGGCGATTAAAGGCTGGGGTTTTAGCTGAGCGCGTTCAGCTGATAAACCCGCAAGCGCATATTGATGTGGTTGATGATTTTGTCACGCTAGAGAATATCGAATCGCTTTTTAGCGATCAGAGCTGGGTGATCGATGCAATTGATAACTATCGTGTGAAAGCGGCGATGATTGCGCATTGCTCGCGCCGAAAGCAGCCGATCATCTCGATTGGCGCTGCGGGTGGACAGGTGGATTGCACGCGTGTGCGTGTATCGGATCTCTATCGGACGGAGCAAGATGCCTTGTTGGCAAAAACACGCAAGCTGCTGCGCCAAGACTATAATTTTTCGAGCAACCTTAAGCGCCGCTTTGGTGTTCATGCGGTGTGGTCAGATGAGCCTGTGCGCCAATCTCAGGCTTGCGACAGCCAGCAGGATAGCTCGCTCAACTGTGCAGGTTTTGGCGCGGCAATGACGGTAACGGCAAGTTTTGGTTTAGCGGCTGCAGACTATGTGATTAGAAAGATTGCAACCGCGGACTAACGAATTAGTCTGCTGTGCCTCCAAATTGCACAATCAAATCTTCGAAAAAGGGTTTGAGTTCATTTGCCATGAGAACAAAGTCGGCATCAAATCGTGCGGCATAGTCATCGCTCTCTATGTCCGCTGATTCTTCCATAACAAGATCGGTAAAGCGCAAGCGCTTAATTGAGAGGTCATCAGCTAACATAGCGGTAATACGATCATTCCATTCAATACCTAGTTTAGTGACCCGCATGCCAGTGTTGAGGTGAGACTGAATTTCTTCATCTTGAATGGTGACTTTCTTAGCTTTCACTACGGCGCCGTTTTCTAGCATTTCCTTTAGCTCTATCTCATCACCTAGATTAAATTGACCGGTAGCATGAGTTTGGCACCACTGAGTAAAAACATCGGCAGGCGCTTGGTTTACCGCGAGGGGAATGACCTTCAGCGAGCCAATCGCTTCTCGAAGTTCAGAGAGAAATTGCTCTGCTTTGTTTGCAGAGCCTGCATTGATCACAATGAACTTGGTGCGAGGGTCGATATATCCATACAGGTAGCTTGACTTTGCAAATGCCCTAGGCAATAGATCGACGGTTACCTCGTCTTTCAGTCGAGACTTCTCTTTACGTCCTACCGGGCGAGCTTCATTAGCTTCAATTTGAGCCACTTTCTCGTCCACAGCTTCACGAATGACTGCTGCGGGAAGGATGCGATCTTCGCGGCGTAGACAAAGCATATGGCGTCCCTGCGCAGTGTGGACTAAAAGTTCACTGTGTTGCCCGAGAGGCGTAGACCAACCAGAACGATGTGTATCGAGACCGGCACAAGGCTTAAATTGATGCGATTGTAAAAGTTCGTCGAGTTGTTCAGCCGTCAAGGTGAAATCGTCGGTAAGTTGATAAAGCTGAAGTTGTCGGAACCACATAATCCGTATTGCCCAAAAGGCGTAGATTATGGTCAAAGGCCCTGGTGAGTACAATCCGGTACAATGCTGCGCGATATTTTATTGAGGAACACCTGTGTATACGATCGGACAACGTTGGATAAGTGATGCAGAACCCGATTTAGGTTTGGGGACCATCGTTGAGATCGAAACACGCCAAATCGAGGTGATTTTCCCGGCGAGCGGCCAGAAGCGTCGTTATGCACAAGCCACCGCGCCATTGAGTCGCGTTGAGTTTTCTGAAGGCGATTTTCTTGAAGATCAGCTCGGTCAGCGTTTGCTAGTCATCCGTGTGGTTGAAGCTGAGGGCTTGTATACCTATCACTGTGAAGACGCCGAAGAGCAGGCGCTTGAAGTGCCAGAAGCTGAGCTGAATAATCAGCTGCGTTTGAATCGCCCGCAAGATAAGTTGCTCGCACGTCGAATTGACCCCGATATGTGGTTTAGCTTGCGTTATCAAACCTGGCAACAGAACGCGGAAAACTGGCGTTCAAAAACCTTTGGTTTGAATGGTCCACGTGTCGATTTGATCCCTCACCAGCTGTATATCGCGCATGAGGTGGCATCGCGTCCTGCGCCACGTGTCTTACTTGCTGACGAAGTAGGTTTGGGTAAGACCATTGAGGCAGGTTTGATCATGCATCGCATGATGATGACCGAGCGCGTTAATCGTTCGTTGATCGTTGTCCCTGAAGCACTGATGTATCAGTGGCTGGTTGAGATGCTGCGTCGTTTCAATCTGCGCTTCTCGATCTTTGATGATGCGCGTTTCAATGCCGCTGACGGCGACAATCCATTCCAAACCGAACAGCATATTTTGTGTAGCTTAGAATTCCTTACCAGCGCATCTACTGTTGCGCGAGCCGCGCTTGAAGGTGATTGGGATTTGCTGGTTGTTGACGAAGCGCACCACCTTGAATGGTCGCCTGAAGAGGCAAGCTTGAGCTATGAGCTAATCGAGGCTTTAGCAGGCGTTACGCCAAGTGTCTTGTTGTTAACCGCAACGCCAGAGCAGTTAGGCCGTGCAGGACACTTTGCGCGATTGCGTTTGCTCGATCCGCAACGTTTCCATGACTACGATGCATTCATCGAAGAAGAAAAACATTATCAGCCGATTGCTGATTTGGCTGCGCGTCTACTCGATGGTGAAAAACTCAGTGCAGAGGATAAAAAGCTGGTTGATCAGTTGCTGGGCGAAGATAACTGGGAAGATGGCGAAGGCTTGATTGAACAGCTTGTCGACCGTCATGGTACTGGTCGTATCTTATTCCGTAATACGCGCCAAGCGATCGAAGGTTTCCCGGGTCGTGAAGTTACTGGCTACGCTTTAGAAGCGCCTAAGGATTACAACAAACACCTTACCGATTTTACGCCGGAAACAAACTATCCGCGTAAATGGCCACAAATTGATACGCGTGTTGAATGGCTAGTTGCCAAGCTGCGTGAACTTGCGCCTGAGAAGGTGTTAGTGATTTGTGCGCATGCACCAACCGTCATTAAGTTACGTGAACACTTATTAGAAAAAGAAGCGATCCATGTGGCGATGTTTCACGAAGGTATGGAGATCGTTGAGCGTGACCGTGCTGCGGTATTCTTTGCTGATAAGGAAGAGGGGTCGCAAGCACTGATCTGTTCTGAAATTGGTTCAGAAGGCCGTAACTTCCAGTTCGCACATCATTTGATTTTGTTTGATTTGCCTGCGGTACCCGGTTTGTTGGAGCAGCGTATCGGTCGTTTAGACCGCATTGGTCAAACAGAGACAGTTAAGATTCACGTGCCTTATTTCGAAGGCTCTGTGAGTGAAGTGATGTACCGCTGGTATCACGAAGCACTGAATGCGTTTGAGCATACCTGTCCTGCAGCAGATGCAGTGCAAGAAGCACTCGCGAAAGAACTGGCTAATGCGCAAGCGCTTGAAGGTGATGTTGATGCCTTGGTCAAGAAAGGCCACAAGCAAACCGAGCAAGTTAATGCTGAACTTGAGACGGGTCGTGACCGCTTACTCGAGATGAATTCACATCGCCAAGAAGTGTCAGCAGAGTTGCTGATCGATATGGCAAGTCGTGATCACACTAAGCATTTAAAGAAGTACATGCGTAACTTCTGGGATGCCTACGGTGTGGCGCATCAAGGTGGTCGTGGCCAATCTGATTTGGTTCGTCCTGGTGCCAATATGCGCTTAGACCGCTTCCCGGGTTTGCCAAGTCATGGTGTGACCGTCACGTGGACCCGTGATGATGCGTTGACCCATGAAGACCGTGAGTTCCTAACGTGGGAGCACCCGATGGTGCGTGGCGCAATGGAGTTGCTGAGCAGTAGTGAGTTAGGTACTGCTGCGGTGACGGTATGTAAGCATGATGACTATAAAACCGGCACCGTGATGCTCGAGATGTTATTCATGACCGAATGTGTGGCTCCCGCGGCATTAGAGGCTGAGCGTTATTTGCCACCGAGTTGTCAGCGCGTTTTATTCGATATTAAAGGTAATGATCTGAGTGAGGTGTTGCCGCACGAAGCGTTACGCGGCTTGGATATCTCGCCGAATAAAAAACTCGCAGAAACCATTATTAAATCATCGGCAGATAAGATTCGTGTCTTGTTTAAACATGCTGAAGAGTTTGCTGAGCAAGCGAGTCAGTCGATTGTGACCGATGCGGTAGAGCATATGGAAAAAGAGCTCGGTACTGAGTTGAATCGTCTGTTGAGTTTGTCGGAAGTGAATCCCAACGTGCGTGCCGATGAGGTCGAGCAGATCAGCGCTCGTCGTGAACTGTTAGGCATTCATTTGCGCGATACCCGCGTACGACTCGATGCCGTACGCGTTATCGTAATGCGTTAAGCCTCAGGCTTTTTCACCATGCGGCCCACCATGCTACGAGCAAGTGGGGCTACAAATAAGATCACTGGGAACGCGACCATCCACGATTGAATCCATGAGCCACCCCATTTGGTGGTGAACATGGGGTCACTGATGCCAATGGCGTTAAGCGTAGCAATTCCGGTTACGATCAAGCTCATCAGGCCCGAGACTAAAAAGCCATGCATTATGGGTGCAGCTTTCGGTGACAAAAACGGTTTCATAACAATCCTTACAGTGCGCGAATGCGGTCAGCTTGAGTTGATAGGTTATCTAATGCTGATTTAGCTTCATTAAGTTTGTCACGCTCTTTATTTACAACCGCTTCCGGTGCTTTATCCACAAAAGCAGGGTTAGTCAGTTTCTTTTCAGTGCGTTCAATGTCGGCTTGTAACTTGCCCATCTCTTTTTCGAGGCGAGCAAGCTCGGCATCCTTGTCAATCAATCCGGCTAATGGAATCAGTAGCTTCATCTCACCGACTAAGGCGGTTGCTGATTCAGGGCCGTCTTCACCCGTGGCTAGAACTTCAATCGATTCGATTTTAGCTAGTGAGCTCAAATAGATTTCATGTTGCTCAGCGTTCTTGCGATCAGAGTCATTGGTGTTACCTAGTAAGACAGGTACTGGCTTGCCCGGTGCGATATTCATCTCACCTTTAATGCGACGTACACCTAAGATCGCCTGCATGACCCATTCCATCTCGGTGACCGCAGCAGAATCGACGAGACTGTCATCAGCCACAGGGTAGGGCTGCGTCATTATGGTGTTGTTATCAGAGCCATCATGCGTGCCGGCAAGTGGTGCGACACGCTGCCAAATTTCTTCAGTTATATACGGCATGATCGGATGAGTTAAACGCAAAGATGCTTCGAGTACGCGGACCAAGGTTTGACGTGTACCGCGTTTGGCCGCCTCTGAAGCACTATCACTATTCAATACCGGCTTTGAAAGCTCTAAGTACCAGTCACAATAGTTGTTCCAAATGAACTCATAGATTGCATTGGCCGCTTGGTCGAAACGATAGCCTTCGATCGAGTGAGTGGTTTCGTTAATCGCTTGTTGCATGCGAGATTGAATCCAACGATCAGCCGCTGAGAACTCTACTTCGCCACCGTTTTGACCACAGTCTTGGCCTTCGGTATTCATCAACACATAACGTGCTGCATTCCACAGCTTGTTGCAGAAGTTTCGGTAGCCTTCAATACGACCCATATCAAATTTGATGTCGCGACCGGTCGCTGCGAGTGCAGCAAAGGTGAATCGTAAGGCATCGGTACCAAAGCTTGGTATGCCATCTGGGAATTCTTTCTTGGTTTGCTTCTCGATCTTCTTTGCAAGCTTGGGCTGCATCATGCCACTTGTACGCTTAGCAAGGAGGTCATCGAGTGTGATGCCATCGATTAGATCAATTGGGTCAAGCACGTTGCCTTTCGACTTCGACATCTTGTGGCCGAGTGAGTCGCGCACTAATCCATGCACATACACCTCATGGAATGGCACCCGACCATCCATAAATTTCAGTCCCATCATGATCATCCGAGCAACCCAGAAGAAGATGATGTCAAAGCCAGTTACCAACACGTTGGTTGGATAGAACTGTTTTAGGCGTTCGGTATCTTCAGGCCAACCAAGCGTTGAGAATGGCCATAGGGCAGAGCTGAACCAGGTATCGAGTACATCGTTATCCTGTGTCAGGACGGTATCGCCAAGATTGTGCTTTTCACGCACTTCTTCTTCAGAACGACCGACATACACGTTGCCGTCTTTGTCATACCACGCAGGAATGCGATGCCCCCACCAGATCTGACGGCTGATGCACCAGTCTTGGATGTTGCGCATCCACTCGTAGTAGGTATTTTTCCAGTTATCTGGTACGAATTTAATCGAACCATCTTCGACTGCTTTAATCGCAGGTTCTGCGAGTGGCCCAACTTTGACGTACCACTGGTCGGTTAGGAATGGTTCAATAACCATGCCGGAGCGATCACCGCGCGGCACCATTAGCTTGTGATCAACAATCTTGTCGAGCAAGCCGAGAGCATCGAGATCCGCAACGATCGCTTTACGTGCGTCATAACGATCCATGCCGATATATTTAGCTGGGATCAATTCACCTTCGTCGGCATCGTTTTCACGAATAGCAGCATCGATGGTGAACAGGTTAATCAAGCCACCGTGAATCTGTGAGCTAATCGCAGCTTCATCGCGATGACGTTGCCATACTTCGTAGTCGTTGAAGTCGTGTGCAGGTGTGATCTTTACACAACCAGTGCCGAACTCTGGGTCCGCGTGCTCATCACCTACGATTGGAATTTGACGACCGGTTAAGGGTAGGTCAATCGTTTGACCAATTAGATGTTTGTAGCGCTCATCGTCTGGGTTAACTGCAACAGCACAGTCACCAAGCATGGTCTCAGGACGAGTGGTGGAGACGGTCATGTGGCCTTCGCTACTACTCAATGGGTAGCGCATGTGCCACATGTGGCCAGCTTCTTCCTCTGAGATAACCTCAAGATCGGATACTGCGGTGTGTAGTTTTGGATCCCAGTTAACCAATCGCTTTCCGCGATAGATCAAGCCTTCGTCGTAAAGGCGAACAAATACCTCTTTAACCGCGTCAGATAGACCTTCGTCCATGGTGAAACGTTCAACGTCCCAATCTACCGATGAGCCAATGCGGCGCAGTTGGCGGGTAATGTTGCCGCCAGATTCTTCTTTCCATTCCCAGATGCGATCAATGAAGGCATCGCGGCCGAGGTCGTGACGGGTTTTGCCATCCGCTTCGAGCTGACGCTCAACCACCATCTGTGTCGCGATACCTGCATGGTCAGTACCAGGTTGCCATAAGGTTGGGCGGCCGCGCATACGATTGAAACGCACCAAAGTATCCATCACGGTGTTATTGAAGCCGTGACCCATGTGCAAGCTGCCGGTGACATTCGGCGGCGGAATCATGATGCAGTAGGGCTGTCCCTCTGCGGAGCTATCTGGCGCGAACCAGCCTTTGCTCTCCCAGGTTTGGTACCAGCGTTGTTCTATCGCATGTGGGTCGTAGGTTTTATCCATAAAAAGGGATCCGCGGTTAATGGCTTGGAAAAGCGCGCAATTATACCCAAAGCCCTTGTTTTATGCGGCGTTTGTCGGGAGGAGTCGGGTGTTTGGCTTGAATCAATATCTTGAGACGTATTTAGTGTTTCATTATTTGCTTAAATAATGAATAAAGTCAGTCATTTAAAAGATTTTATGGGCAATAAAAATCCGACTATTTGTTCTAAAAACCGCCGGTGTTATGGTCAGAGCATAACTATTAAAAGAACCGAGTGTTAGGAGGGGAGATGGCACTGGCAGCGGAGCTTATCAATCAGCCCGGCGTGATTGCCGCGGGTGAATATTCTTATCGAGGTGATCGCTTCAGCTACAAGGGTGAGATGAATGACGACATGGCGAAAATGGCCGCCATTATGTGTCGTGCCACCACTATGAGCGAGCACATGCAAGTCAATATGCTGGAGAGTTTCTGTCCGGATTGCGGCAGCACACCACCACAAGGGTGGATTGTCCGAGGACCCGGTTTCACTGTGTGTAATTTAGGTAATGTGTTTGCCTTTGTGAAGAACGACGCCGGCACCCTGAATAGTCTAATGAAGCTGATGCACGATCGCATTGGTAACGTGGATTCATCACTCGTTTAATCAATAAAAATAGAGGCGCATGAGCGTCCACCATAGGAGTACAACATGGCAGATTTAGATCATCTAATGAACTTAGCGGGCGCAGAAGCAGCTTTTACGATGAGTTCACGTGGCGAGCTGAAAGAAAGCAAGATCGTTGATGGCAGCCGAATTAATACCACCGCTTTGGATTTGTTGGCGCATATGTGTATCGCCAATATGTCGATCGCCACCATGCAAGCGCGTGGTTGGGAAACACAATCTGATTCCCAAGGCTTCTATCCAATTGAAGGATTCACCTTAGTTGGAATGGATTGGTCGGCAGTGACCAATGGTCGAGTCGGCGTGATCTTAAATAACAATGTAGCTGATTATGAAGCGGCCAATGCGGCCTTAGCTGCCGCTGGAGGTGCTGCATGATCCGTCAAATGCTCGCCGTTGACGGCGTCATGGCGGTCTGCTCTTTTAAAGATGACGGTGCCTTTGTTGAAGGTTATGGCGTGATGGGTGATGACCAACTGCAAGCCTTGTCGCATTTCGCACATGATTACAAGCGTATCGTTCAAGGTAATGCCGACCAGATGTCGATGTTTACCGGATGTAATGGTTTCACGCCACCAACCGGTTGGGTTGTGCGTGGATCGGGTATGACAGTCTGCAGCGTCGCCAATACCGTGTGTATAGTGGATAACCAAGAAGGTAATCTAGATGAGGTGTTAAAGGAGCTCAAAGAAGCGGCGCACTTCTAATCCGCTTTGGTTAATTAATTCGAAGGCTGCGTATCGATACGCGGCCTTTTTTTATATGATGTCGCCCTTACATTGGATTAGCTCGGAGAGAGCGTTATTACCACGCCATTGATCATCGGTCGCGATAACCATCCCATTTCTCGCGTCAACATCGCCAAAGAAGCTCTCAAGGTGCTTTATCGGCTTAAGGATGCTAACTACGAGGCATATCTTGTTGGCGGCGGTGTGCGCGACTTGCTTCTGGGCTTGCACCCCAAAGACTTTGACGTAGCCACCAACGCGCATCCCGAAGAGGTGGCCGAGGTCTTTAATAATTGTCGTTTGATTGGTCGACGCTTTCGGTTAGCGCATGTGCACTTTGGCCGCGAGATTATCGAGGTTGCAACGTTTAGATCCTTAACCTCGGGTGCAGCAGATACCGCAGAGCAAGCAACCGATGAGGGCATGGTGCTACGCGATAATGAATACGGCACTATTGAAGAAGATGCCTGGCGTCGCGACTTCACCGTGAATGCGCTTTATTACAATATCCGCGATTTCTCGATTGTTGATTACGCCGGTGGCGTTGATGATTTGAATGCGCGCTTATTGCGTCTGATGGGTGATCCTGAGACGCGTTATCGTGAAGATCCTGTGCGCATGATTCGAGCAGTGCGCTTTGCGGCAAAGTTAGGTTTTACTATCGAAGAAAAAACCGAAGAGCCGATTCGTCGTTTAGCGACGCTACTCAATGATGTGCCTCCAGCGCGTATGTTTGAAGAGGTCCTCAAGCTATTTCTTTCAGGACACGCACAAGCGACCTATAACTTGTTGCAGCACTATCATCTATTGCCCTGTTTATTTCCTGATGCCGCGGCAACACTTGAGAATAACGATCCCTCCACAGCAACACTAATTCGCCGTGGTATGGAAAACACCGATAGTCGTATCCACGAAGGCAAACCGGTCACACCTGCATTTTTATTCGCGGTGTTGTTATGGGGCCCTGTGCGTGATCGTGCAGCAACGTATGAGGCAGATGATGTGCCGGCTTATCAGGCCTTGCATGCAGCAGTGAATGACATTCTTGATCGGCAGCTCCAGCGCATAGCGTTGCCGCGTCGTTTTAGTACGCCAATGCGTGAGATCTGGTCTTTGCAGCATCGTTTCTTGCAAACACGTGGTAAGCGACCATTGCGTTTATTATCGCATCCACGTTTCCGTGCAGCTTATGACTTTATGTTGTTGCGCTCAGAAGCGGGTGAAGTTGATGCTGAAGTTGCTCAGTGGTGGACCGAGTTCCAAGTAGGCAAGCTTGAGCCTACACAGCACCAAGACCGGGATGGCAAGCCTAAGCGTCGTCGCCGTCGTCGTAATAATTCTAAAAAGCGTGATGCATGAGTGGTTTGATTGCCTATCTTGGATTGGGCAGTAACTTAGGTGACCCAGTCGCGCATGTAACCGAAGCGGTTGCAGAGTTGGCAGCTCACCCAGAAGTTACACATTCACGTTGCTCACCGCTTTATCAAAGTGCCCCTGTCGGTCCAGAAGGGCAGCAGGATTACATTAATGCGGTACTCGAGATCGAAACCACCTTGGGGTCGATAGCGCTCTTGGAGTGGTGCCAGGAAATTGAGAATCTTCATGGTCGAGAGCGTCACGAGCGTTGGGGTTCTCGCACCCTTGATGTTGATGTGCTGCTTTACGGCGATCAAGTCATACAAAACGAACGACTAATCGTGCCGCATGCCGAGATGCATTGGCGTGCCTTTGTCTTAAGGCCGCTTGCGGATTTGAATACCGATGTTGCACTACCAGGTTTTGGACTGGTGTCTGAGCTGCTTTCTGAGATCAGCGAAGCAGGGCAGCATCGTTTAAACTGAGCATCTTAGTTGGCGTAAGCCCTGAAGAGAAACACCATGGCAAAAATTACCATCAGTCATCTGAATAAGATGAAACAAGCGGGTGAAAAAATCACCATGCTTACCAGTTATGACGCAAGTATGACGCGCCTTGCTGAAACAGCGGGTGTGGATACGCTGCTCGTGGGTGATTCCCTAGGTATGGTGATTCAAGGTCATGGCAGCACATTGCCTGTAAGTGTGAATGACATGGTGTATCACACCGCCAATGTTTCGCGTGTAAGTCAGTCAGCCATGGTGATCGCGGATATGCCGTTTATGAGTCACGGCACTCAACAGCAAGCTTTAGATACTGCAGGTCGCCTGATGAAAGAAGGTGGTGCTGAGATGGTCAAGATCGAAGGGGGCGCACCTCAGGTTGAAACGGTTCGTCATCTCACCGAGCGTGCAGTGCCTGTATGTGGCCACTTGGGTTTAATGCCGCAATCGATTCATCAGTTAGGTGGTTATCGCGTGCAAGGTAAAGAAGCCCAAGCAGCCGATCAAATGATTGCCGATGCCTTAGCCCTGCAAGCAGCGGGTGCGCAGATGCTGGTGTTGGAATGTATTCCACAGGCCTTAGCGCAATCGATTACCCAAGAGTTGGCAATCCCAGTGATTGGTATTGGTGCAGGTAAAGACACTGATGGCCAAGTGTTGGTGTGTTACGACATGCTCGGCATGAGTGTGAATCGCATTCCAAGTTTCGTGAAAAATTTCTTGGCTGATACAGGCAGCGTTGAAGAAGCATTAAGCGCATATGTTTCAGCGGTAAGAGCAGGTCAGTTTCCTTCGGCAGAACATATTCCAGCATGAAGATGATCGAGCAGCTTGAGCAGCTGCGAATCGCCACACAACTTGCAAAACAACTCGGTCGCGTCGCGTTTGTCCCAACGATGGGTAATTTGCATGAAGGGCATCTGACTTTGATGCGTGAAGCGCGCAAATATGCACAGACCATTATCTGCAGTATTTTCGTTAATCCAATGCAGTTTGGTGCGAATGAGGATTTGGATAAATATCCGCGCACTCTCGATGCGGATATTGCGGCGCTCGAATCGGTCGGCGTCGATCTGCTGTATTTCCCAAGTGTGGAAACCATGTACCCCAAGCCGCTCTCTGATCAAACCAAGGTCGAGGTGCCGGTAATCAGTGATTTGTATTGTGGTGCATCACGCCCAGGGCATTTTGTCGGGGTAGCAACGGTCGTCGCCAAGCTATTTAATATGGTACAGCCTGATGTGGCTTTGTTTGGCACTAAAGACTTTCAGCAACTCGCGGTGATTCGTCGCATGGTGACTGACTTGGCGATGCCAATAGAAATTATTGGCGTGCCGACGGTGCGTGAGGATGACGGTCTGGCAATGAGTTCACGTAACCAATATCTGGCCAGAGATGAACGTGCAATTGCACCAATGATGTATGCGGAACTCAAAAAGCTGGCCGAAACATTTAGTCAGGATCTTTCTCAGCTTGAGCAGCACTCTGCCGATAGCCAGCGCCGTCTAGCTAAAGCGGGTTTTGAACCAGATTATCTGCATGTCTTGGATGCAGACACTTTGTTGCCTTTCACTGATCAAAGTCAGCAAGGCGTTATTTTAATTGCGGCTAAACTAGGCGTAGCTCGTTTAATCGATAACATTGAATTTACTTGCGCTCGCTAAATAGCGCACATCATCCTATGAAAAATTTTCGTTATTTCTTACTCACATTTTTCGTTTTATTCCAAAGTGCTGCATTTGCTGAAGACGCTGAAAAAGAGGTCGTAGCACCCCAAGCGCCACCCAGTGAACTGATTTCGCCGCGAGCGACTTTAGGCATGTTCCTTGAGGCGATGAACGATGCCAAAGCGGGAGAAAAAGCGCGCGTTGAAGATGCGATTAAAGCCTTAGATCTCTCAGCGATTAATGCGTTGGTTCGCCGTGAACGTGGTCCAACCCTTGCTTGGCAGATGATCGAGGTTTTCGATCGCACCGGCGGCATCTCTGCGACAAGTGTGCCCGAGGAAACTGAGCTTTCTGCGATTGATGTGCGTCGTTTTAAACAAGGCGTTGTGCGTCTTCAAAAACAAACAGATGGACGTTGGTTATTTGATGCACGCAGTATTGAGATCATTCCAAAGGTATTTACGGCTTTAGAAGAAAAGCAGCCGCAATTCGGCTCAGGTAATGCCAGTTATTTGCCTTGGGAGATTCGTTTGCAGCGCGCTATGCCAGCAAGCTTGAAGCACGAGGTCTTTCTGATTGAAAACTGGCGTTGGTTGGCACTTTTGATCGTCATTACGTTGGGTGTTGTGTTTGACTGGTTTATGACGCGTTTCTTGCGCCGCGCACTGCGTAATTGGATTGCGCGTCAAAAGCGTGATGAGTATCAAGAGATAGAAAATCAAGATAATCGTTTACGGCCCGTCGGATTAGTGTTGATGGCGGCTGTTTGGTGGATGGGTATCCATGCGATCGGTCTGCCAGAAACGGCTCTGCTGATTTTGCTAGTAGCAGTCAAAGCTTTTGCAAGTTTTGCAGCGGTTTGGGCAGCGTATCGTTTTGTCGATATTTTATCCGCATGGTTGCTATGTAAAGCCAAGGTAACTGACACCACGATTGATGATGTGTTGGTGCCATTGATTCCGCGCACATTAAAAATCTTTGTCACGGTTATCGGCATTGTCTTTATCGCGGATAATTTAAGTATTGATATCACGGGCTTGTTGGCGGGTCTTGGTCTTGGTGGTTTAGCGTTTGCGTTGGCCGCAAAAGATATGGTGCAAAACTTGTTCGGTTCTATCACTGTATTGATGGACCGCACCTTCACGAAAGGTGACTGGATCGTGGTTGAAGGTGTTGAAGGTACTGTGGAGCACATGGGTTTCCGTAGTACGCGGATTCGTACCTTTTATGATTCGTTAATCACAGTGCCTAATGCCAAGTTCATTACCGCAGAAGTGGACAATATGCGTGCTCGCGCACGTCGTCGCTATAAAACTGCATTCTCGCTGACGTATGACACGCCACCAGAAAAGATCGAAGCGTTTTGTGAAGGTGTACGTGAGCTGATTCGTCAGCATCCCTATATGGTTAAAGACCGTTTTCATGTTTATCTGCATGAGCTCGGTGGTAGCGGTTTGGATATCTTGATTAACGTGTTCTTTGAGACACCAGATACGCCAACAGAATACCGTGAGCGCCATCGCTTCTTGCTCGATTGCTTGCGTATCGCAAAAGAGATCGGTGTTGAATACGCCTTCCCAACGCAAACACTTTACATGCGCCAGGAGGAGTGGGCTGTACCAGCGGATGATTTACCGCTCAGTGCGGCTGCACAGCAGGGTAAAGATAAGGCGGTAAAAATTGTCAGTGAAACAACAGGTTTGGGTGTTAAGCCGCCGCCAGTGAGTTTTGATTAAGGAATAACCATGTCAGCTAAGCCACGTGTTCTTGTTGGTCGTAAGTTACCACCCAATGTTGAGGCGCGTTTGGTTCAGGATTACGACCCGATCTTCAATCAAGATGACGTGATCTATAGTAAAGAGCAGCTGCTCGCCCTGGCAGCTGACGTCGATGCCATTATTCCGTGTCATACCGAGCACATGTCAGCAGACGTTATCGCTGCTTTACCTGAGCGTGTGAAAGCTATCTGTAGTTTTTCAGTGGGGACAGATCACATCGATTTGGTTGCGGCTAAAAACAAAGGTCTGATTGTCACCAATACACCAGATGTTCTAAATGACGCGACGGCAGAGATCGCGATGCTGTTGATGTTAGCTGCGTCTCGTCGTGCTTATGAGGGTGAGCGAAGTATTCGAACAGATACTTGGGCTGACTGGACAGCGTTTGATGGTTTGGGTCTACAAATAACGGGTAAGCGTCTTGGTATTGTGGGTATGGGCCGAGTAGGGCGTGTGTTAGCTAAACGGGCTCGCGCGTTTGATATGGAGATTCATTATCACAACCGTCGCCCACTCTCTGATGATGAGGCGCAGGGTGCGGTCTTTCATGAATCGTTAGAAGCGATGTTGCCTTTGTGTGATGTCTTGTCGATTCACTGTCCATCGAATCCAGATTCGAAAAACCTTATTAACAGCGAAACGCTTGCGCTTTTGCCTGAGCATGCTGTTTTAGTGAATACCGCACGTGGTGCTGTTGTTGATGATGATGCGCTGATTGAAGTGCTGCAGCAGCATAAAATTTTTGCTGCAGGCTTGGATGTGTTTAACAACGAGCCCGCTATCGACCCGCGTTATCGCGAGTTGAATAACTGCTTCCTTTTGCCACATATCGGCAGCGCGACACGTGAGACACGTGATGCGATGGGCTTCCGTGTTTTGGACAATCTCGATGCGGTTTTTGTAGGAAAAGTTCCCCAAGATTTACTGACCTAAGTGACATAAGGCTTTTCGTTTAGCCTACAGCCGTTGGTGTATAAGAATTCGCTGTAATTATGAATTAGAAATTCATTGACGTGCACCGTTTTAAGACTAAAGTACGGCAAAGGTTGTACATAGAAGACAGCCTTAAAAAACCAAAGGTGCCGCGCCAGCGGTAATTAAAAAAACCAAAGTGAGGATTCATTAAATGTCTGATCAGAAGAAAGGCGCAGATACTAGTCGCCGTAAATTTCTAAAAGCAGCTGCAGCAGGCGCTGCGGTTGGTGCTGTTGGCGCGCCAGCGATCGTTTCAGCAAACAAACCAATCACTCTTAAGATGCAGACCTCTTGGGGTGCATCAAACATTTGGCAAGGCTTTGCCAAAGACTACTGTGACCGTGTTGAGCGTATGTCGGGTGGTCGTTTAAAGATTGATTTATTGCCATCTGGCGCAGTTGTTAAAGCTTTCCAAGTAATGGATGCAGTTAACGATGGCATTATTGATTGTGCTCACTCTGTACCTGTTTATTGGTATGGTAAAAACAAAGCAGCGTCTTTGTTTGGTACAGGTCCGGTATTCGGTGGTTCAGCAACTACTATGCTGTCATGGTTCTACGCAGGTGGCGGCCAAGAGCTCTATCGTGAGTTGACACAAGATATTATGGGCTTAAACGTGGTTGGCTTCATGGGCTTCCCAATGTTTGCACAACCATTCGGTTGGTTTAAAAATCCAGTTAATAAAGCATCAGAATTGAAAGGCTTCAAATATCGTACGGTTGGTTTGGCAGCTGATGTAATGAATAAAATGGGTATGAGTGTTGCTCAACTACCGGGTGGCGAAATCGTTCCAGCGATGGAGCGTGGCGTTATCGATGCATTTGAGTTTAACAACCCAAGTTCTGATATGGACTTCGGTGCGCATGACGTAGCCAAGAACTATTACTTATCTTCTTATCACCAAGCATCTGAAAGCTTCGAGTTCATCTTCAACAAAGATGTATGGTCTGACTTGCCAGATGACCTCAAAGGCATCCTTCAGTACGGTGTTGAAGCAGCTAGTACCGCAAACACAGCGCGTGCAATGAACGAGTACTCAGCTGACTTGCAAGCATTGCAGAAAGACCATGGTGTTAAGGTTGAGCGTACCTCTAAGGACATCCTAGACGCGCAATTGAAGGCGTGGGACGAAATCATCCCAACCTTGGAAGCCGATCCATTCATGAAGAAGACTATCGAGTCTCAGCGTGAGTGGGTAGAGCGTGTGGCTTATTACGAGCTAATGAATGCTCCTGACTATGCATTGGCTTACAACCACTACTTCCCTGGTAAGTTGAAACTCTAATCTGAGTTCTTATCAGCATTGGCCACGGGGCGTATTTATACGCCCCGTTGGCTATTTGCCTTCTATAAAAGCGTTATAAGGAGTTGGCGTGATGCTGGCTTACATCGAATTCGCTGATCGAGTCTCTGCCTGGTTTGGTAAAGCATTCGGTTGGCTCATTATGTTCATGGCTATTGGTACTGGCTATGAAGTTCTTGTCCGTTACGGTTTTAACGCACCGACCACATGGGCATTCGACATGTCTTACATTGCCTACGGCACACTCTTCATGATGAGTGGTGCTTACACCTTATCTCGTGGAGGCCATGTTCGCGGAGACTTTATTTACCGACTATGGAAACCTAAGACTCAAGCCAAAGTTGAGCTTGTGCTTTATCTCATCTTCTTCTTCCCGGGCGTTCTGGCATTGATCTTGGCCGGTTGGAAATATGCCGAGCGTTCTTGGCGTTATCTCGAGGTGAGTGTGAATAGCCCAGTGAGCATTCCTATCTTCCAATTTAAAACGGTGATTGTTGTCGCGGGTGTTTTGTTACTCATCCAAGGTATTGCGCAGGTGTTTCGAGCCATTCATTGCATGAAAACTGGCGAGTGGTTGCTCGCAGCAGAAGATGTTGAAGAAACTGAGGTTCAGTTGCTTCGTGAACAAGAAGAAGCTGCAGCTGAAGCAGCGAAACGTACTCAACAGAGGAGCTAAGCCATGTCAGATCCAGTAATAGCGCTCTTGATGTTGGGTTTGTTCCTCATCTTTATTTTGATGGGGTTCCCGGTTGCCTTCACCTTGATGGCAATGGGTATCGGTTTTGGTTACTACGCCTATTTCGATGCCGATCGGATGTGGCGTGCTTATGATCGATTAGTGCGTAAAGGTGTTGAAGATGAGGGTGTACTCTCGGGTGCTTACTTTGACGGGTTCTTCAATAATCAAATTTTTGACTTGTTTGTTAACCAGACCTTCTCGGTCATGGCAAATGATGTACTCACTGCGGTACCGCTATTCCTCTTTATGGGTTATGTGGTCGAGCGCTCAAACATCGTAGCCAAGCTTTTCCATACTTTATATATTGCAACACGACGTGTGCCAGGTTCAATGGCGGTAGCGGCACTGATCACCTGTACCTTGTTTGCAACCGCAACCGGTATCGTGGGCGCGGTAGTGACATTGATGGGTTTGTTGGCATTGCCAGCAATGCTTAAAGCTAAGTACGACACAAGCTTAGCGTCGGGTGTTATCTGTGCAGGCGGTACCTTGGGTATCTTGATTCCACCATCAATCATGCTCATCGTTTATGCAGCAGCTTCTAACGTTTCTATCGTCAAGCTGTATGCAGGTGCCTTATTCCCTGGTTTATTGTTAGCTGGTTTATACATCGTTTATGTAATCGTGCGCGCAATGTTGCGCCCGCAGGATTGTCCTAAGCCAACTAAGGAAGATATTGGTGAGTACACAACGACCCAAATCTTCATACAGTTAGCAACTTCAGTATTTCCACTCGCATTCCTGATTCTTGCGGTATTAGGTTCGATTTTGTTTGGCTTAGCAACGCCATCTGAGGCGGCGGCGATGGGTGCTCTTGGTGGGTTGCTATTGACGGTTGTTTATCGTGCCTTTACCTGGCAGCGTTTGCGCGAGTCGGTTTATTTGACCGCTAGAACCACTGCAATGGTGTGTTGGCTGTTTGTCGGTTCTTGGACTTTCTCATCAGTCTTCTCATATCTTGGTGGTGAGCACATCATCAGTGAGTTTGTGACCAGCTTAGAAATTTCGCCAATTACTTTCTTGATTTTGGCGCAGTTGATCATCTTCGTTCTGGGTTGGCCATTAGAGTGGTCTGAGATCATCATTATCTTCGTACCGATCTTCCTACCACTGCTGGCGCACTTTGGTATCGATCCTTTGTTCTTCGGTATCTTGGTTGCGTTGAACTTGCAGACCTCCTTCCTGACGCCCCCCATGGCCATGTCCGCCTATTATCTGAAAGGGGTGGCACCGAAACATGTGTTGTTGAATCAAATTTTCAAGGGTAACTACCCACACTTGGCGATGGTGATATTTGCCATGGTTATTTTGTACGTGTTCCCAGATATCGTTTTCTGGTTACCTAATGCGGTGTATGGCTAATGGGTAATGAGCAGTTAACGCAGATCGACGCTTTCACGTTGCGTGAAGAGATTGTAACCGGTCGTCAGTCAGTGGCTGATGTGTTGGAAGCGAGTCTGCAGCAGATCGGTGCCACTGAAGAGTCTGTGCAGGCGTGGGAGTTCTTAGATGAACAGCATGCGCGCGGACAAGCCGGCGCCTTAGCGGCTTATCGAGATAGCGGTCGAGCTTTAGGTTCCTTGCATGGAATTCCGGTGGGCATCAAAGATATCTTTGATACCGCTGATCAGCCAACACGAAATGGCAATGCACTGGATGATGCTCGGCAAACAGAGAAAGATGCGACGGTGGTTACGCGTTTGCGTGCCGCAGGCGCATTGATCATGGGTAAAACGGTTACCGCTGAGTGTGCGTATTTAGCACCTGGTAAAACCCGTAATCCTTTTAATCCCGAACATACACCAGGTGGATCATCGTCAGGTTCTGCGGCAGCGGTTGCAGCAGGCATGGTGCCTTGTGCAATAGGTACCCAAACTGGTGGATCGATTATTCGTCCTGCTGCTTATTGTGGTGTGATTGGCTTTAAACCAACGTATGGTTTGTTGCCTCGTACGGGTGTACTGCGTTGTTCACCCCATCTCGATACGGTAGGTACTTTCTCCCGCTCGCTAGAAGATGCTGCCTTGATGGTTGATGCTATGGCAGGGTTTGATGGTATGGATCCGGATGTAGCTCCTATGGCACCACCACGCTTGCTTGAAACGCTTCAAGAAGCACCGCCAGTTAAGCCTCAATTTGCCTTTGTGAAAACCTCGGCTTGGGCTGATGTCGACCAAGATACGGCTGATGGCTTTGCTGAATTAGCGGATGCTTTGGGTGACTCATGCGATGAGATGACCTTGCCATCGATCTTTGATGAAGCGCCGGTTATGCATCGCCGTATTATGTTGGCTGAGATGGCGCATAATCTGCGCCCATACTATGACCGTGGTGCTGACCAGCTCTCACCGGAAACACGTGCTGCAATAGAAGAGGGGCGTGAGATTAGCGCGACCGATTACCTTTCGGCGCTGACATGGCGTGACACCTTGTATGCCGGTCTCGAAGAAATCTTCGATCGCTATGATGCGATTCTTACCCCAGCTGCGACAAGTGCTGCGCCAAAGGGTTTAGAGAGCACCGGTACAGCAGCATGTAACGTGTTGTGGTCTTTAACTGGCGTACCAGCGGTGACCTTGCCTTTATTGAGTGACTCACAAGGGTTGCCGGTTGGTGTGCAGTTGATAGATCGACGTCATGCGGATGGTCGTTTATTGCGAACCGCTCGTTGGTTAGAAAATTACTTAGCAAATCTTGAAGGCTAATGTTTAGCCGAGGCTGAATAAAATGATTGATAAGATTCTAGCGTTTCTTTCAGTAGCTTTATTAATTGCTTTTTTGGGTGTGGTGCCTTTCATCATGACAGAATTCGATATTGATCTGGTGATTGTTATCGTGATCGTTTGTTTGATGGCAATCTATGACTTTTGGTCTAGCTTTAATGAAAAGAAGTCGAAATGACTATTTTGTAAAAAAGTGATCAAGCCCAGCCTGCGCACATTGCATGTCTTGTTCTGGGGTTCCTGAGCTAACGCCAATACCACCGATGACTTCACCATCAACTATTACTGGCAATCCGCCACCGACAATACAAAAACGTCCATCAAAGGCTGTATGTAAACCAAAGGCGAGATTGCCGGGTACACATGCAGCGTTATATTCGTGTGTGCCTTTGCGTGAGATAGCTGCAGTCATCGATTTGTTTTGCGACAAGATCACACTAGCGACTTTGGCTCCATCCATGCGATCGAAAGCGACTAAGTTACCCGACTCGTCAGTAATTGCTATGCACATGGGAATACCCATGGCGATCGATTCTTGTTTGGCGCCCTCAATCAATTTTTTAGCATCGTTGAGATCAAGTCGTTTGATGTTCAGCATGATGTCTCGAGTGTCCCGTAATGACAAATAACAATGATTCTAGACCCTTGGCAGGGTGGCGCGTAGGTTTTATCGGTCTAGGTCTGATGGGTAAGCCAATGTGTCTTAATCTTCTAAGCGCAGGGGCAGAGTTGTGTGTGTTTAATCGTAGCTCGGCTGCGATTGATGAGATAAAAAATACGCAGGTCACTGTGTTGGCTGATCCTGCCGCAGTCGCTGCTGAGGTTGATCTGGTGATCTTGATGCTGGCGGATACGCCGGCGGTAGAGCAGGTGCTTTTTGCCAAGCAAGGTGTGGCACAAGGTGTTCATGCCAACAGCTTGATTGTTGATATGGGAACAACGGCAACTCTGGCAACACGCGAGTTTGCACATCGTGTAGCAGAAAAGGGTGCTAGCTATATTGATGCGCCGGTTTCTGGCGGCCAGATAGGGGCAAAAGAGGCGACCTTATCCATCATGGCCGGCGGTGAGTCAGCGGATATTGATGCTGTGATGCCAGTATTTGAGGCGATGGGACGCTTAGTCACACATGTCGGGCCTGTGAGCTCAGGACAGGTGACTAAAGCGGTGAATCAAGTGATTGTTGGACTCACCATTGGCGCTGTCTCTGAGGCGCTAGCCGTGGCTAAAAAGGCGGGTGTGGATCTTGAGAAAGCCCAACAAGCACTCATGGGTGGCCATGCGTCATCGCGCATTTTGCAAGAGCACGGCACCCGCATGATTAATCAGACCTTTGAACCGGGTGGCAAAGTGGTGACTCAAGCTAAAGACATGCAGCAAGCGTTAGACCTCGCAGCTGCGCTGGGTGTGGAGCTACCGGCAACGGCATTAAATCTGAAGCTTTACCAACACGTAATTGAAAACGGGTTAGGTGCGCTCGATCATAGTGCACTTTACAAGTACTACGACCAATAATTTTAGGAGATAACAATGACAGCATTAGATGCAGGACAAGCAGTTCCGAATGTCACCTTTAAGGTAAGAGCAGATACCGATTGGGTGGATGTGACCACTGATGATCTTTTTAAAGGCAAAACAGTAGTCGTGTTTGCGCTGCCAGGTGCGTATACACCGACCTGCTCGTCAACTCACGTGCCTCGCTATAACAAGCTTGCTGGTGCACTTAAGGCTCATGGCGTTGATGACATCATTTGTTTGTCGGTTAACGATGGCTTTGTCATGGATGAATGGAAAGAAGACCAAGGTGCTGAGCACATCCGTTTTATTCCTGACGGTAACGTAGAGTTTACGCGTGGAATGGGGATGGAGATTGACCTGTCTGTGGTCGGTTTTGGTGAACGTTCAAAGCGTTACTCAATGTTGGTTAAAGACGGCGTTATCGAAAAGTTGTTTATGGAAACAGCTGCACCAGGCGCGCCTCTCGAAGCCTCTGATGCTGACACCATGTTGGCCTTCATTGCGCCTAATGCCAAAAAGCCGGCTGATGTGGCGATTCTTACTAAAAAGGGTTGTCCATTCTGCGCCAAGGCAAAAGCATTATTAAACGATGCTCAAATGGACTATGACGAGCTGGTATTGAATCAAGATATCCCTGAGTCGAGTATCCGAGCACTCACGGGGCAGTCTACTTTTCCTCAGGTGTTTATTGATGGTCAACATATCGGTGGATGTGATGATCTCGAGGCGCATTTAGCCAAGTAAAAAAGAACCGGCACCGAATTAAAATCAGGTGCCGGTTTTTTTATTAGCCCGTATTTCGCATGCCAGCGGCGATAGCGTTGATACTACGAAGCAGTGGATCGAGTTGTCGCTCACGCTCATCTTCGTCTTGTTCTTGATCGCGATAACGACGAATTAAGGCCAATTGAATATGGTTAAGAGGATCGAGATAGGGCTCTCGACGACCTAAAGAGCGCTTCAATAGATCATTATCATCAAGCAATTCGTCTAGCTCGGCGATCTTTAAGATCCACTCAGTACAGCGTCGATACTCTTCAGTAATCAGCGCATAGATCGCATCGGCTTCTTCTTGATTCTGCATCAGGTCCGCATATTCGCGTGCAATATCCATATCCGACTTAAACAAAGCCATCTGTGTATTACTGAGTAAGTTGCGGAAGAATGGCCACTTCTTATAAAGGCGACGCAACTCATCCAGTCGTTGCTTTGATTTTCCAGCATAGGCTTCCAGTGCGATACCCAGACCATACCAAGCAGGTAGGGTGTGGCGAGACTGTGCCCAACCAAAGACCCACGCAATGGCGCGAACTGAGTATTTAGAAAGGTCGCCTTTTTTACGGTGCGATGGACGTGAGCCAATATTCAGCATGCCAATCTCTGAGACCGGCGTTGCTTCGTAGAAGTAATCGATAAAGCCTTTCACATCTTCGGTGAGCGTACGGTAGTGCTTCTCACCTTGGAGTTGTAGTTGCTCCATGACTTTCGCGTATAGTTTCTCATCTGGCTTGGTCTTTTCGACTAAGTTGCGGCTTGCCTGAATAAGACCGGTCAAGCCCATGGTGAGTTCGAACACGGCGGTTTCAGGGTTACTGTATTTATACGACAGAACCTCACCTTGCTCGGTGAACTTAATCTGACCGAGTACAGTACCTGCAGGTTGAGATGTGATTGCTTGGTGAGTAGGGCCGCCGCCACGACCGATGGTGCCACCTCGACCATGGAAGAGGCGAATGCGAATGCCGCGCTCTTTGCCTAGCGCAATAACTTTTTGCTGTGCCTGATATAGGGTCCACACGGAAGCGACGATACCGCCATCTTTGGCAGAGTCTGAGTAACCGAGCATGACCTCTTGCAGCGTTGAATGTGCCTTGAGGAGCTTGCGATAGACCGGATCGTCTAGTAATTGAGTCATTACAGGCTCAATGTGTGACAGGTCGGTAATGGTTTCAAACAAGGGCGATACGCCAATGTGGCAGAAGGTTTTGCCT
>CBFHYJ010000019.1:0-24140 GCA_965659945.1 Sedimenticolaceae bacterium
CCCACATTTCCATCCACATGCACCTTGCCATCGATGGTGACCTTGTCCTGAACGGATACCTTGCCCTGGGCGGTCACTGTCTTTACCGTAAGCTACGTCCATCGATGGCGTGCGCTCATTGAGTCCCATCAATCGTTTAACATCCTGAACATCAACATTAAGCGCTTCTGCCACATCTTCCGCAGATGGTTCATGATCCAAAGATTGCGCAAGCTCACGTGACTTACGCAAATAAGCATTGATCTCTTTGACAACATGAACCGGCAAACGAATAGTACGCGATTGGTTCATTATGCCGCGCTCAATGGTTTGACGTATCCACCAAGTCGCGTAGGTTGAAAAACGGAAGCCGCGCTCAGGATCAAATTTTTCGACTGCGCGAATCAAGCCAAGGTTGCCCTCCTCAACCAAATCAAGAAGTGCTAAACCTCGATTCAAGTAGCGCCGAGAAATCTTCACCACAAGACGTAAGTTACACACGATCATCTTGCGTCGAGCTGACTCATCGCCTTTTTGCGCAAGGCGGGCGTATTTCACTTCTTCTTCGGCAGTGAGTAAGGGAGAAGCACCAATCTCGCTGAGATATAAACTCGTTGCATCCAGCTCTCGCTCGATACTCGACTCAAGACGACCGCTTAATGATTCTTCATCGTCTTTACTGTCACCAGACGCCTCATCAACAACATCCTCTACTAAGTTGTCATCAAGTTCCTCATCGGTGGCATCGGATTGTTCGCTCATTCAAACCCCATCCACTGCACGCAATCTGATTAACGTGGCAGCAACTTCATCGGATCAACAGGTCTGCCGTTGCGCCGAATCTCAAAATGTAATCCCGCTTGAGCATCATTGATCCGCCCCATTTGCGCGATTGTTTGTCCTTTGATGATCGCTTGCCCTTGTTCGACAAGCAGTGCCTTATTGTGCCCGTAAGCACTCAAGTAGTTCTCGTTATGTTTAATGATGATAAGCCTGCCATAGCCCACCAGTCCACTGCCCGCGTACACAACACGTCCAGCCTCAGTTGCCACAACATCAGAGCCTTCTTTGCCACTGATCTTAAGCCCTTTTCGTTGCGAATCACGCGCATTGAAAGTACTGATTACACGCCCTTTACTAGGCCACAACCATCGGGGATTACCCACAGAAACCTTATCAAGCTCAACCGGCTTACGGGACTTTGGCTTAACGCGATCAGGTGTTGAAGATCGTGTCTTACTCGAGCGATGAATCGCTTGTGTTTTAGCGACTTTCTTCGGTGGTGTTAGACGCAGTTCTTGGCCCGAATAAATCACATAAGGCGATTCAATCTCATTCCAATTCGCGAGCTCTTTGAAATCGGTATTTGTGCGCCATGAGATAGCATACAAAGTGTCACCACGCTGCACTTGATAGGTATCGCTGTTGGGCATCACATTAGCTGATTCATAAGCCTTAGGTGAAGGCTCACCAATACGCTTACCGCCAGATCGCGTTTCGAGAGGCGCTTGCCAGCTAGAGGTGCAGCTACTGAGCAGAACCGCCATAATCACAATGATGTTTTTGAGTACCAAGCCTCGCAAACCAAACCTATCCTCTTAAATAAACAATCGCCGCTATCACGAGAACCACTACAGCCCAACCTAAGCCATCAACCCAGCGATTAAGTTTCTCTTCCATGGCAGGGCCACCCCACGCCATCAAGAGTGCGACCAAATAAAAACGCGCGCCACGACCAATCACAGATGCGATCACAAAAGGCAAAAAAGCCATACCAACCACACCGGCAGTGATAGTGAAGATCTTATAGGGAATTGGCGAAAAACCTGCAATCAAGATTGCCCACACACCATAGTCAGCAAACCACTGAGTAGCTGACTCGTAAGCTGCAGAATAAAGTGCTGACTCGGCAATCATTGGTTGAATCATATCGAAGGCGAACACACCAATCAGGTAGCCCGCCATACCGCCAAGCACTGAGGTGATGGTGGTTAACGTTGCAAACCAAATCGCTGACGTTGGTTTTGCCATGCTCATTGGCGCCAACATCACATCGGGTGGAATAGGAAAGAAGGAGGATTCGGCAAAACTTAATCCGCCTAAAAACCATGGCGCCTTGTCATGTCGTGACCACTGCATCACACGTCTATATAAAGGTGAAAATAAACGCATTACTTCACCCCATCCAACAAAGGAACAAAACTCGCTGCTTCCAACATCTCAATGTCATGACTATCTTCAGTCTTTGTGACTCGAACCAAGGCCTGTTTATTTTTATCACCCACAGGCAACACCATACGACCACCGACGCGTAATTGCTGCACAAGCGCTAACGGCACACCCAAAGGCGCTGCCGTTACGATAATGCCATCGAATGGCGCATATTGCGGCCAACCTAAGCCACCATCGGTATGGCGTGTACGGATATTAATTAGGCGCAATTGATGAAAGCGTGAGCGTGCTTGAGATAACAAGCTTTCAATTCGCTCAGTAGTGTAAACGCGACGCACGAGCGGCGATAAAATCGCTGTCTGATAGCCTGAACCCGTACCCACCTCGAGCACATTTTCCAAAGGACCATGCTCTAAAAGCGCTTCGGTCATTCGCGCAACAATGTATGGCTGAGAAATGGTTTGGCTTTTACCAATTGGAAGCGCCGTATCTTCATAGGATCGGCTCGATAAGGCTTCATCAATGAACAGATGACGTGGCGTGTTGAGTATTTGTGACAACACTTTTTCATCACGCACACCTTGAGCTCGAATACGCTCTATCAAGCGTTCTCGCGTGCGCTGTGATGTCATGCCGATACCTGAGTGACTCATTTATCCAGCCAATGGGCTAAATCATCTAGCACTGCATGTCGGGTTAAATCGACTTGAACTGGCGTGACTGAAACAAAGCCTTCGCGAATCGCATGAAAGTCAGTGCCCTCGCCCGCATCCGCCTCGGGCCCGGCAGCACCCACCCAATAAATTGAACGACCTCTCGGATCCTCACCTTTAACAACAGGCTCCGCTTTATGGCGATGACCTAAGCGCGTGCTTTTGAAACCTGCAAGTTGCGCATAAGGTACGTCAGGCACATTGACGTTTAGGATGATTTTGTCACCCATCGGATGCGGCTCATTCATAAGACGTGTCACAAGCTCAGCAGCCACCTGCGCACCGGTTTCGTAATACTGAGGATCATGTGTTGCAGATGCCATTGAGATAGCGATGGCTGGCAAGCCCATAAAGCGACCTTCCGTCGCTGCAGCTACTGTCCCGGAATAGATCACGTCATCACCCATGTTAGGGCCTGAGTTAATACCTGACACAACAATATCCGGCTCCTCATCGAGTAAACCGGTAATCGCTAAATGCACGCAATCAGTTGGCGTGCCTTCTACTCGGTAAACATCGTCTTCCAACGCACGGGCACGGATCGGCATTTCCAAGGTCAATGAGTTGCTGGCACCACTACGATCACGATCTGGCGCCACCACTACAGTCTGCCCGAGGGGACGCAAAGCCTCTCGCAAAGCGAGCAAGCCTGGGGCCGTATAACCGTCATCATTACTGAGCAAAATGCGCATAAAAAACTAAAAAGGCATTCCTTTAAATCGATCTTTGATTATCCCTGAAATCGATCCTCAACGTCAGAGGAAAGCGACATTTGGGATCAACAATTCAGGTCATCAGGGTAATTTTCATTGTTTCCCGAGTCGCAGACCCCGTTACTATCACTGTCATGTTTTTTTCATCCAAAGTTAACCCTGGAAAACGTGATTTCTGGTTTCTACCACTCGGTGGAACCGGTGAGATCGGCATGAACATGAACCTCTACGGTCATAACGACCAATGGTTGATGGTCGACTGCGGGGTCATGTTTGATAAAACAAACCCTCAGGCAGATGGCAGCAACAGTGTTGTCTCCGCTGATCCGAGCTTCATTGCGTCTCGACGACATCAGTTAGTCGGCTTAGTGATTACGCATGCGCATGAAGACCACATCGGCGCTGTACCTTACCTATGGCAAGAACTTCAGTGTCCGGTCTACACCACACCCTTTTCTGCAGAGATCTTGCGTCGAAAATTGTCTGAAACCGATCTCATTCACCAAGTACCGATCGTTGAAGTGCAATCGGGTGACATCACGAACATTGGTCATTTTGAAGTGCAATGGATGAATATCACCCACTCCATTCCAGAACCCAATGCACTAGTGATCAGCGCTGGTGAAAGTAAGGTATTCCATACCGCTGACTGGAAGATCGATGCCGACCCTGTACTCGGCAAGCCATTCGATAAAAATCAATTCAAAGCACTCGCTGATCAAAACATCACCGCGATGGTATGTGATTCAACTAACGCGACGGTTGCAGGTCACAGCATCTCTGAAGGTGATTGCTACGATGGACTTCTCCCCTTGATCAAAAAAGCTGAGGGCCGCGTTATTGTGGCGTGCTTTGGCAGCAACCTCGCTCGCTTAATAACCCTATGCAAGATTGCTCTGAAAACTGGACGCTATGGCGCTGTTTACGGTCGATCGATGCGCAACATGTATACCGCCGCACGACGCACAGGCATATGGCCGGATAATTTGTCCCTCGCGGATGGTCGTCATCTAGGCTATCTGCCACGAATTGAGGTCCTTGGCATTGCAACCGGTAGTCAGGGTGAATTTGGCGCCGCCCTACGCCGCATGGCTAATGGAACCTTTCGTGATCTTGAGTTGGAACCGGGTGATACCGTTATCTTTAGCTCGAAAGTGATACCAGGCAATGAAAAGGACGTGGCCTCACTGGTTGAACAACTCAGCAGTCGCGGCGTTACCGTTATCGAATCAGCCGATGTTGATGGTGCGCCGATTCACGCCTCAGGCCACCCCTGCCAAGACGAATTAAAAGAGCTCTATCGTTTAGTCCAGCCCAAAATCGCCTTGCCCGTTCACGGCACGCCTACCCATATCAACGCCAATGCAGGGATTGCGAAAGAGATTGGTATTCCCACACAAATGCGTGGCGAAAATGGAGACCTGTACAAACTCTCACCACAACCCACACTTAAACATAAAGCCGTGAAAGTTGGGCGAATCACTCACGATCGTGATTGAACCGATCGTTAATTCAAGGTCAAATTAACGCATGAGTGAGGATGACGATCTAGCGGCTTTTCGTAAAGCCATGTCCGATGTGAAAGCCCTTGATGACGATCATGAGGGCCTTTTTCGTGAACGCAAAAAACCGGTGCCACTTAATTTAGGTGATGGCTCCAACGAGGAAGATGATCTTGCGGATTTGAGCGTTGATGTTCCCGACTTCTTTGAATTTCGTCGTCCGGGCATTCAGATACGTGTGTTTCAAGATCTACAACGCGGCGTCATACCACCTGAAGAAAAATTAGATCTGCACGGCATGCGGGTGAAAGAAGCAAAATCTGCTTTTACTCGTTTTATGCAGCAATCTATAGCCAAACAGCGACGCTGTATCTGCATTATTCATGGCAAAGGTTTAGGCTCGGAGAACAACCAGCCAGTTATCAAACAAAAAACCTATCACTGGCTAATCCAAAAAGAATTTGTGCTCGCCTTTGTGACCGCACCTAGCTGGGATGGTGGATCTGGCGCAACCTATGCCTTACTGTCGCGTAAATACCGCAACGACTAAATCGTAACGATCTCGCGTAACACCGAAGTCGCAAAAGCGCCGCTGACCAAACTGAAGTTCACCTTGAAGCTGGCAGCATCTAACCATTCGTAAGAGACATTCACAGGCATGACGCGTAAGGCACGGCGATCACGCTCAATTCTTCGCTGCCTTAATTGCTCAATCCAAAAATGCGCTAACGCATCATCAAGCGCATTCTGCTCAAGGACCAAAGCCTCACCTTCCGGCCACTTTGCTCGACTCTCATCACCCGGCAATGGTCCTGATAAACGCACATCATCGAGCGCAATACGAGATGGCAACTCACCATCATTCGCTTCGACATGAAACTGAGCACGAGAATTAGCCAACAAGGCCACATCGCCAACTAAGGGCACATTCCAATTTCCTTGCTCAACTCGCGCAGCAAGAACTTGATTAAACAAATAGCTGCGCACCGCAGAGATCAACATCTTGGCCTGCTCTTGCTTAGGTCGCCGACCCTCACCTTTGAACCATGCATCTGCTTTTGTCAGGTTTGATGAAAACCGACCAAAGCGTTGCGCACCGAAGTAGTTTGGCACGCCATGTTGTTGAATCTGACTGAGCCTTTGCTCAATCAACTCTTTCGCCACATCAATATCGCGAAGGATTAAGGAAAAAGTATTACTCCTTAACGTACCGCGACGAATCTTTTTATGATGTTTTGTTATAGCAACGATTCTCAATGAATCGGATTCAATCACGGACCAATCAAGATCCGGTTTTCCGGGTAAATGCACACTAAATGATTGCGTTGTCACAGCAACACGATCCTTAAGTCCCGCAAAGCCAACTGCCATACGTTTTACATTGGCGTATTTGGCAAGTGTTTGCACAACATCAAGCGTGTTTAGCTCACATTTTTCAATGGTGAGGATGACGTGCTCACCCTCGCCCGAGAAGGCATACCCCAAATCTTCGATAACAATAAAATCTTCAGGCGTGGAACGAATTGTTGCGGCACTTAAGGGATCGCCATGCGCTCTTGGCAATGCCACGGTGGCATCATCAGGGAAGGTCATTGTGGCTGCATCAATACAACCGCATGCGCAGAGACACCTTCGCCGCGACCGGTATAGCCCATCTTCTCAGTCGTCGTTGCTTTGACATTGACTGCATCAATCCCAACATTGAGCAACCCAGAGAGCTTTGTTTGCATCGCAGGAATATGTGTCCCAAGGCGTGGCGCCTGCGCAATCACTGTGCAATCAAGATTTCCAACGACATAGCCCTTATTATTAGCCGATTGCATGACACTTTTGAGTAATTCGGCACTATCGATATTTTCGAATACTGGATCATTATCAGGAAAATGGTTTCCGATATCCCCTAAGGACATCGCACCGAGAATCGCATCGCATATCGCGTGAATCAAAACGTCTCCATCGGAATGCGCAATTAAGCCCTGAGTGTGAGGGATGGAAATACCGCCAATGGTGACAGAGTCACCCTCACCAAAACGATGTGCATCAAAGCCGTGGCCAATTCGCATACTGATCTCCAGAATCCTTTACCCAATAATACCGTTAAACTAGTGACATGACGTTGTTTGATACACATTGCCATCTGGATATTGAGGACTTCGATCTCGATCGTGATCAAGTTATCGCTGATGCGCTGAGCAGTGACGTTAACTACGTTTTGATTCCAGCGATTGCGAAATCTAACTTTTTAGCAGTACAAGTGTTATGTCGAGCTCACGCCGGTTTCTACCCTGCACTCGGTTTACATCCTGTGTTTATCGATCAGCATCATGATGAGCATTTAGATGACCTTAGCAACGCAATAAACCAAGAGCGACCGACGGCTATTGGTGAAATTGGACTGGACTTTACGATTAAGACGCTCAATAAAATCCGCCAAATAAGCTTCTTTACCGCTCAGCTCGATATCGCTGCCGAACATCAACTACCTGTGATACTGCATGCGCGAAAATCACATGATGAGATCCTTAAACACCTTAAGGCACAAAAACTCACAGGCGGAATCTGTCATGCCTTCAATGGTGATATCAATCAAGCCCATCGCTATCTTGATCTCGGCTTCAAATTAGGGTTTGGCGGCATGTTGACCTATGAGCGGTCAACAAAGCTTCGCGCACTTGCCAAAGCACTGCCTGAAGAAGCTTTTGTTTTAGAGACTGACGCGCCTGATCTGACGGGCGCTGAACACCAGTACTCGCGCAATAGTCCAGCATATCTTCCCGAGGTAGCCAAAAGCCTCGCGAGCATTAAAGGGATAAGCGTCGAGAAGATCGCTGAGATAACCACCTCTAATGCGATGCAGGTGCTTAGCTTGACTGCTGATTGAGATAAAAAGACGCCAACGCTAGATCACTAGGTCGCGTCACTTTAAGGTTATCCGAATGACCTTCCACCATTTGCACTGGCACACCCATCGCCTCTAAAGCACTTGCCTCATCGGTGACAATAACCTCTGCAGCCGATGCGCGCATCAAGGCATCGCGAAGAATCCCTAATCTGGCCATCTGTGGCGTATAGGCATGCCACAACTGATCTCGAGATACGGTTGATTGAATACATTCATTTGGATCTACACGCTTCATCGTGTCATATACCGGCACACCCAAAATAGCTGCCATGTCATGCTTTTCGGCTGCCAAAATCAGCTTAGCGATATCCTCACGACGCGCACACGGCCGCGCAGCATCATGTACTAACACCCAATCATGATCATCTGCTCGAGATGTCAAAGCATTAAGAGCATTCAATACTGAGTCAGCACGCTGGGAGCCACCCTCAACGCGCACAAGATCCGGATGATCAGAGAACTCCGATTCAACCCAGTACGCATCATCCGCAGACAAAGCCACATAACAGCCGTCTATGCCTGGGTGAGTCAGGCAACGCTCAATAGTGTGATCTAGGAGATACCGATCATTCAGCTGAAGGTATTGCTTTGGAATATCCGACTGCATACGCGATCCAACACCAGCCGCCGGAATAACCACCCAACGCCTTACATCAGTCACGCTTATAGCCTTCTTCATTAACGATTTGGAAATAGGTTTCGTCTTTTTTAATCAGACCCAAATCATTGCGCGCTTTAGCTTCAATCGCAGAGGCATCATTTTTTAAGCTATCCACCTCGATTTGAAGCGCCTGGTTGGTCTGGCGTAAGCGATCTAATTGGCGCTCTTGGTTAGCAATCTGTTGCTTAAGCGCACGCACCTCAGCCCAACTGCCTTCACCTACCCACAGACGATACTGCAGGCCTAAAAAGATCAGCACTAAAACGATTAACACACTGCGGTATTGCCAATTCATCTCAACAATCACAAAAGAAAATGCCTCTTGCATCACTCACGTCACAACGCGAGGACACAAGAGGCATGATACCGGCTAAACGCTTAATTAAAAGCAGGGAAAAGCCGACTTACCTGGCCAGATTGCTTCTTCACCCAATACGTCTTCAATACGCATCAATTGGTTGTACTTAGCTACACGATCAGAACGAGACAATGAACCTGTCTTAATCTGACCAGTGCCTGTTGCTACTGCAAGGTCAGCAATCGTAGTGTCTTCAGTTTCACCCGAGCGATGAGACATGACCGCGCTATAACCCGCCTCATGTGCCATGCGAATCGCTGCTTGAGTCTCTGACAAGGTGCCAATCTGATTGAACTTAATCAGGATCGAGTTCGCGATGTTCTTATCGATACCTTCTTTGAGGATCTTAGTATTAGTTACGAACAAATCATCACCTACCAACTGCACACGCTCAGCGAGCTTATCGGTCAAAATCTTCCAGCCATCCCAGTCACCCTCATCCATACCATCTTCAATTGAGATAATTGGATATTGATCAACCCAGTTAGTTAGAAAGTCTGCAAAACCTGCAGAGTCAAAGCTCTTACCTTCAGAGGCAAGAACGTATTTACCATCTTTGTAAAACTCAGAGCTTGCTGCATCTAAACCAAGATAAATATCTTCACCTGCTTTAAAGCCTGCTTTAGTGATCGCTTCAAGAATAACTTCGATAGCTTCTTCGTTAGAACGCAAATTAGGCGCAAAGCCACCTTCATCACCAACCGTTGTCGCAAGCTTCTTAGCACCCAACACCGATTTCAGTGCATGGAACACTTCAGCACCGTAACGCACAGACTCGCGAACCGAGCCCGCATTCACTGGCAGAATCATGAATTCTTGAAGATCAACACTGTTATCAGCGTGTTCACCACCGTTAATGATATTCATCATTGGCACTGGCATTTTGTATGTGCCATTACCCAAGTATTCATACAAAGGCATCATTTGCTCTTGCGCTGCCGCATGAGCCGCCGCAAGTGATACCGCTAAGGTCGCATTTGCACCTAGGCGAGATTTATTCTCAGTACCATCCAACTTGATCATGGCAGCATCGATATCTGCTTGTGCGGTGACATCCATACCCGTCACAAGATCAGCAATCTCGCCATTAGCATTGGCAACAGCTTTCTGCACACCTTTACCAAGGTAGCGTGACTTATCACCATCGCGTAACTCTAAAGCTTCGCGTGAACCTGTAGAAGCACCTGATGGCGCTACTGCGCGACCAATCGCACCTTCTGCGGTGAATACATCGGCTTCGATTGTTGGATTGCCGCGCGAATCGAGGATCTCTCTGGCGCGAACTTTAATAATTTCTGACATTCTTACTCCATTTACTCGCAGGCTTTTGGCCTGCTTTACTTACAACGAGCTTTCGATAAACCCGTTTTGCTTTACGGTGTCATCTAAGTTTTTCAACACCGTCAATAATTCTTTTAATCGTCCTAATGGCCATGAGTTTGGACCATCTGACAAGGCACAGTCTGGATCTGGATGCGTTTCCATAAACAAGCCTGAGATACCTGCAGCTACCGCAGCACGCGCAAGCACAGGAACGTGTTGACGCTCACCACCACTCTTATCACCTTGGCCGCCAGGCTGTTGCACCGAATGCGTTGCATCAAACACCACAGGACAACCGGTGTTACGCATTACAGCAAGGCCGCGCATATCCGACACCAAGGTGTTGTATCCAAAGCTCACACCACGGTCACAAACCATAATGTTTTGGTTACCCGTCGCGAGCGCTTTATCCGCTACGTTCTTCATATCGTGAGGTGCTAAAAACTGACCTTTTTTAATATTCACTGGCAACCCGGTCTTAGCCACATTCTGAATAAAGTTAGTTTGGCGGCACAAGAATGCAGGCGTCTGTAGCACATCCACCACATCTGCCACCTCATCTAACGGCGTGTCTTCATGCACATCAGTCAACACAGGTAAGCCCGTCTCTTCTTTCACCTTACGCAAAATACGCAAGCCCTCTTCTAAGCCTGGGCCACGGTAGCTGTTATGCGAAGAACGATTAGCTTTATCAAAAGATGATTTGTAAATAAACGGGATACCCAAGTCGTCAGTGATTTGTTTAAGCTGCGTAGAGACTTCCATCGCAGATTTTTCACTTTCGATAACACAGGTACCTGCAATCAAAAAGATTGGTTTATCGAGGCCTACATCATAGCCGCACAAATTCATGTCACTTATCCTTTTTCAGTGCGGTGCTTAACCGCTGCATCGACAAAGCCACTAAACAAAGGATGGCCATATCGAGGTGTTGAGGTGAACTCTGGGTGGAACTGACAAGCCACAAACCACGGGTGGTCTGGGATCTCGATAATTTCAACTAACTTACCGTCAATTGATGTACCCGCAAATTTCAAACCTTTTTCGCTAAGTGCATCACGATAAGAATTATTAAATTCATAGCGATGACGATGACGCTCTTCGATGACATCTTCGCCATAAAGGTCGCGACAGATGCTGTCTAAAGCCAACTGACACTGCTGTGCACCGAGACGCATAGTGCCGCCAATATCGGCATCTTCATCGCGCTGCTCAACCGAGCCATCAGCATTCAGCCATTCGGTAATCAATGCGATAACGGGATGACCTGTCGTCTTATTGAATTCAGTACTGTGCGCATCGCTCATGCCCGCAACATTGCGCGCATATTCGATAACCGCCACCTGCATACCTAAACAGATACCCAAATAGGGAATCTTATTTTCACGGGCGTAACGAACTGCTTGAATCTTGCCTTCAACGCCACGCTCACCAAAACCACCTGGTACCAAGATAGCATCCATCGGATCCAGTGCTGATAAATCACCCGACTCAAAATCCTCTGAATCAAAGTAATGAATATGGACCTTCTGATGCGCTTTGATACCTGCGTGAATCAATGCTTCGTTAAGAGACTTGTACGATTCAGTCAATTCAACATACTTACCCACCATGGCGATATTGACATCACCCGTGGTGTTCTCAAGACCATCAACAACCGCTTGCCATTCAGTTAAGTCCGCCGGTGGTACATCTAAGCGGAGCTGGTCAACAACGATGTCGTCTAATAATTGCTCACGCAACATCAACGGAATGCGGTAAATCGAATCAGCATCGATGGCAGATATAACCGCGCGCTCCTGAACATTGGTAAACAACGCAATCTTCTTACGCTCACCATCAGGTACTGGGCGATCCGCACGGCAAATCAATATATCGGGCTGGATACCAATCGAACGAAGTTCTTTAACTGAGTGTTGAGTTGGCTTGGTTTTCACCTCACCAGAGGTTGGGATATAAGGCACCAGAGTGAGATGCACAAACATGGCATTTTCACGCCCCATCTCTACACCCATCTGACGGATCGCCTCAAGGAACGGTAAGGATTCAATATCGCCCACCGTACCGCCAATCTCGACTAATGCGACATCAGCATCACCTGCACCTTGAATCGCAGAATCTTTAATTTCATTGGTGATGTGCGGAATAACCTGAACGGTACCGCCCAAGTACTCACCACGACGTTCCTTACGGATGACCTGATCGTAAATTTGCCCCGTCGTGAAGTTATTCGATTTACCCATGGTAGTACGAATAAAACGTTCGTAATGACCAAGATCGAGATCTGTTTCAGCACCGTCAGCCGTCACAAAGACTTCTCCGTGCTGAAATGGGCTCATGGTGCCGGGATCCACATTAATGTACGGATCTAGCTTTATCATGGTGACTTTAAGGCCACGCGCCTCTAATAAAGCGCCCAATGAAGCTGCGGCAATACCCTTGCCCAAGGACGAAACTACGCCGCCCGTGATAAATACAAATTTAGTCATTGAAGCCTTACTTTGCGTCAACGTGAGAAGATGATCGGACGGGCGACAATTGTACTAGACGCACCCCGATGACTCAATCTGGGAGCAAGCTTTTTAATAAATTTTTCATTTAAGTCTCACCTGCCTCAAAACCCTTGAAAGTGCTAGCTTTTTCCACCAATTCAGCTATAAAGGATATAAGGTGAAGGCGGTTTAGAGTCACCCATCGGCCACTTTGGAAATCTAGGGGGAACCATGTACCGATCGATCTCACTCAGCATTCTATTCGCTGGAATATTGTTGCTATTCGGCTTGATTTTTACCGGCGCATCTAAGGCTAATAGCTTCGCACCTTGGGGTTACGGCAATGGTCAAGGGCATAACAACGCACAGCAATATGGCAATGCAAACAGCGAAGGGCAAAGCCAGTTCGGTATGGACATGCGCGGAAGGGGTAACTCCGTAGGCGACTTCCGCGGAAACAGCGCTAACAACTATTACCAACAGATGGAACAACAAGCGCAGCAATTCGCCTATCCTTATGCGCCGCCCCAAACTAGCAATTTAATGCCCTACCCGATACCAGGCCAAATGCCGAACCAAATGCCTTATGGCCCACCAGCAATGCCCTACAATGGTATGCCGCCGTGGGGGGCTCCACCAAAGCGTGGTTTTGATTTCGACCGATTTAATCCTTTCCGTTAAATCATAAGTAGCCGCTTTTGCGGCTATTTTTTTAGACGCCAAAAAGTTGAAGATGTTAAGTTACACAAAACAATAATTAACTTTGCTCCATGTCTGACACATCCTTTTCACTTCGAAACATCAAAATTGCCTGCTCAAACTGCTCTTTGGGCGCACTCTGCTTGCCCTACGGGTTGGATGGCGAGGATGTTGATCGTCTCGACGAGATCATTAAGCGTAATCACCCCTACCAACGCAATGAGTTCTTATTCTCGCCGGAGCAGAGCTTCAAAAATCTGTATGTGGTTAAAACCGGTGCCGTAAAAACCTACGTTCAAGATGACGAGGGGCAAGAACGTGTAATTGGCTTCCATCTACCTGGGGAAATCTTGGGCCTAGATGCGATTGAATCGAATAAACACAGCTGTTTCGCGAAAGCCCTAGAAACAACCGCTGTCTGCGAAATGCCTTTTGAGCGCCTTGAAGATCTTTCAAAGGACCTCCCTAGCCTTCAACATCAAATGCTGCGTCTGATGAGCCGTGAAGTGAGTAACGAATCGCAAATGATCGCTCTACTCAACCACAGTACCGCTGAAGAGCGACTCGCATCTTTTATTGTGAGCTTAGCTGAACGCTTCCAGCGTCGTGGTTTCTCATCGATTGATTTCTTTTTACCCATGTCGCGCCAAGATATCGGTAGCTACCTCGGCCTAGCACTTGAAACAGTGAGTCGTTTATTTACTCGATTCCAAGAGCTCAACCTACTCAAGGTTGAAAGAAAACACATCGAGATATTAGATATGGATGGCTTAAAAGGTGTAATCAACCATAAGACTGAATGTCAGTCTGTCAAAGCATCCTGACGCCACACGGGTGTTGTCCCGGAAGACGCCATTGCATTCAACCTTTCTTCGTGTACAGCCAACTCCTCGTTGGTAGCTTTTAACACCCTGAGCGACAAACCGTCACGATTAACACGGCGGATACCTTTCGTATTCGAGTCACTCTCTTGATCATCATCCGCTTCCCAACCCAGCGACTTCTGGCCACCTGTCATCGCAAGATAAACATCAGCAAGAATCTCAGAGTCGAGCAATGCACCGTGCTTGGTTCGGTGTTTATTATCTACATCATATCGGCCACATAAGGCATCCAAGCTATTACGCTGACCTGGGTGTATTTCACGAGCCATCACCAAGGTATCGATCACCTCACAAAGCGACCCCATGGTCAGTCCATTTTCCAAACGCTGATACTCAGCATCAATAAAGCCGACGTCGAATGGCGCGTTATGAATAATGACTTCCGCGTCACGAAGATAATCAGCCAACTCTTCCGCAATGTCTTCAAAGCGAGGCTTATCAGCCAAGAATTCATTCGTAATGCCATGCACTTCAATCGCGCCAGCATCAATTTCACGATCAGGCTGCAAATAGATATGAAAGTTATTACCTGTAAGACGGCGATCGACCATTTCGACCACACCAATTTCAATGATGCGATGACCTTGCGAAGGCTCCAGACCGGTCGTCTCAGTATCCAGTACCAATTGACGCTTTAACTCATCCATCAATCCAATTCCTCTATGCCGCGATTCGCCAGCTCATCTGCGCGTTCATTCTCTTCATGCCCAGCATGACCTTTAACCCACTGCCAAGTCACCTGGTGTTTAGCGACCATATCATCCAATTCGCGCCACAGATCCTCATTCTTAACTGGCTTTTTTGCAGCTGTTTTCCAGCCATTACGCTTCCAATTGTGAATCCATTCAGTAATGCCATTTTTTACATACTTAGAATCGGTCGTGACCGTGACAGCCGAGGTGCGATTTAACGCTTCAAGGCCTTTAATCACTGCCATTAACTCCATTCGATTGTTGGTTGTATCTTGCTCTCCACCAAACAATTCTTTTTCTGCATAACCGTAGCGCAATAAAGCACCCCAACCGCCTCTGCCCGGGTTGCCTTTACAAGCGCCATCAGTAAATAACTCAACCTTTGTGTTCATTTCGCTTTTCTATCACGCTTTGAGTGCCTATTGGGGATGTTGCTCGCGAAGGTCTTAAAACGCGCAAACCTCGCCATGGCATTTTAATCGGTCTCACCGTGGAAACGCGCTTAACCGCTCGAATCGCATAAACACCCGCAAACATTGGCCATATACGACAACCAAGTGTTTCAAACCATGTCATTTTCTCTGCCCAGCTATCTCGTTTAACTGGCGGTGAAAATGCCGTAACATCCGATTGCTCAACGTCGAAACCCAATACCGCTAGCCAATCCACAACGCGACGATAAGAAACAAAATGGCCACACCAAGGCACCTTATGTTGCCAACGTAATACTATGCGCCAAAGACCCCAGAGGCTGATGGGGTTAAATCCCACCACAATGACTCTCCCCTCGGGTATTAGTACACGCTCTACTTCACGCACCACACTGTAAGGATCAATCGCGAAGTCCAAACTATGAGGCAATAAGACTAAATCAATGGAATCTGTTGCTACGGGCAATTGCTCGCCGAGTGCCAACATGACTGAATGCTCACTACTACTCAAATCCAGAACCCAACGCCGCTTGACCGGACAATCTTCGAGTAATGCTTCGCCCGCACCAAAATCATGTACCTGAATGGCTTGATAACCAAAGACATCTTGAGAAAGACGCATAATCATCCGTCGTTCCATGATCGCCAGTCGTTGACCTGCAGGCCCTGAAAACCACTCCCTTAAGGCTGACACCAAGGATTTAAGAGGACGACGACAATGGGCTGCTGGCTGTTTCAACCTAGAGACTCTTTCCGGTTTTACGTAAAATGACGCTCCATGATTATGACTCACTTTGCCAAAAAAGCCGGTCTCTTCCAAGCTGTCGTTTTCAGCTTGTTATTCAGTGGCTGTAATACACTCGATATCAAATCCAGCTCGGTTAAATCAGAGCCAAAAGAACAGAAGAAAATTGAAAAAATAGAGACCGTTGTCACAACGACTGTTGATCAACCCGAGGCCACATTGCCTCCAGCAGATATCTGGGAACGCTTACGTCGTTCTTTCTCTCTAGCTGAATCCGATCACCCTCGCGTAAAGAAAGAGATCAAACGACTACAAAATAGCCCCGAGGCATTTAAAGCTCTCACTAAACGAGCCCAACCCTACTTGTTCTACATCGCCGAAGAGGTTGAGAAAAACCAACTCCCCGCTGAGCTTGTATTACTCCCCGCGGTCGAGAGTGGCTTTAAACCTTTTGCCTATTCGCGTGATGGTGCTGCAGGCCTTTGGCAATTCATGCCTGCGACCGGTCGTATGTTAGGTATGACGAAGGATTGGTGGGGTGAACCACGTCGTAGCATTACAGATTCGACTGAAGCTGCGCTCGCTTACCTCGACACTCTAAACAAACAATTTGATGGTGATTGGCTGCATACGCTTGCCGCCTACAACGCAGGCAATGGTCGCGTCAGCCGCTCAATCAAACGTGCAGCTAAAAAGAACAAGCCGACTGACTTTTGGAACTTGGACCTGCCACGCGAAACAGACATGTATGTGCCCCGCCTGATCGCTCTGATTACCGTGATTAAGAACCCTGAACAGTATGGGCTTGAGCTACCTGCCATTCCCAATGAGCCTTACTTTGAAAAAGTCATTGTCGATGGCCAGATTGATTTAAAGATTGCTTCTGATCTGATTGAAGAACCCGTTGAAGATTTGATCATGCTGAACCCAGAACATAACCGGTGGGCAACCTCACCTGATGAGTCGCACGAACTTTTAATTCCAATTGAAAAAGCAGCTGACTTTAAAGAAGCGCTTGCCAAGCTTCCTGAAGACAAACGCATACGCTGGACTCAGCATAAAATTAAAAAAGGCGAGACTTTAGGTCATATCGCTAATAAACATGATGTCTCTGTCAAAGCGATACAACGAACGAACAAGTTAAAGAATCATATTATTCGAACTGGCAAAACACTCATCATCCCGCTATCAGATTCTGTTGCTGTAGCCTCTATGGGAAAAACCATTAAGCTACCTCGCATTCGCCGTAACTACACGGTGCGTCGTGGTGATTCTTTATACAAAATCGCAAAACAATTTGATGTGAAGATCAAAGATTTGAAACGCTGGAATAGCGTTGGTCGTTACATCAAGCCAGGTCAAAACCTAACGGTGTACGTAAAACCTTATTCGTGATTATTTAAGCGCCAACAGGCTGCTTTATGCCCTTCGCCTAAATCAACAGTGACGGGATAACGTTCTCGACACTTCCCATCAGCCAGCGGGCAACGTTCATGAAAATGACAACCCGCAGGTGGATTCGATGGCGAAGGCAAATCCCCTTCTAAACGAATCACATTCCGCTCTCTGCTTGGGTCTGCGACTGGTACGGCCGTTAGCAATGCTTGCGTGTAAGGATGCTGAGGAGCTTGCAATACTTGCTGCACTGAGCCGTATTCGACAATACGCCCCAAATACATCACCGCCAACTCATCAGCGAGATATGCCACAACAGAAATGTTATGCGTGATGAATAAATAGCTAAGCGAAAGATTACGCTGCAACTGCTTCAGCAAATTAAGTACTTGTGCCTGAACGCTGACATCTAATGCACTAGTTGGCTCATCACACACGATAAACTTTGGGGATACAGCCAATGCGCGCGCTATCGCAATACGTTGTCGCTGACCACCTGAGAACTCATGTGGATAACGCAATAAAGCAGATTCAGGTAAACCCACTTGGTTCAGTAGTTCAATAACGCGCTGTCGACGTGCGGCGCGATCAGGCTCAATATTTTGTGCAATCAAACCTTCCGCAACAATATCTTCGACCAGCATGCGCGGATTCATGGATGAGGCCGGATCTTGGAAAATAATTTGAAACTCACGGCGTAGCTTTCTGAGAGCCTCACCACTCAGCGTCATCAAATCATGACCATCAAAGTTAACTTCACCTTCAGCTACATCCAACAGTTGCAAGAGCGCTTTACCAACCGTTGTTTTACCGCAACCAGACTCACCGACCAATGCAACAGTCGAACCTTTCTTTATGGAGAGATCGACACCATCGACGGCTTTAACATGCCCTACTGTGCGGCGAAGCACCCCTTTACGAATGGGAAAATGGACTTTCAACTGACGAATATCAACCAAAGCTGAGGCTGTATTTTCAACTATTGGCGTCTCTAACTGACCGCTCGACACAGGCAGCTGCGTATCAGCAACAAGATGACAGCGATAGCCTGTCGATGCATCACCCTGCCAAGCAGGTAGTTCGCTATCGCAGCGCTGTTCACGTAAGGCACAACGTTCTGCAAAACGGCAGCCAGAAAAACGTTGGTTCAACGCAGGCACGATACCCGGAATAATTTCTAAAGACTCCGCTCGCTTATCGTTGCTTGGTAATGATCTGAATAACTTTTGACTGTAGGGATGCTTAGGAGAAGCAAAAAAGTCTTTTACAGATGCTCGCTCAATGAGCTGACCGGCATACATGACACCAACTTCATCTGCCATCTCTGCAACGACACCCAAATCGTGTGTAATCATCAAGATCGCCATGCCTGTTTGACGCTGTACTTCACGCAGCACCTCAAGCACCTGAGCTTGAATGGTGACATCTAGCGCGGTCGTAGGCTCATCTGCAATCAACACCTCAGGCCGACCCGCGAGCGCCATCGCAATCATGACGCGCTGCTTCATGCCACCAGAAAGCTGATGAGGGTATTCACTCACACGACGTTCCGGCTCAGGAATACCTACAGAGCGGAATAATTCAACAACACGTGCATTCATCGTAGAGATAGAACCGGGGTCATGCAGCTTTACCGCTTCAAGCACCTGATCACCAACACGCATCACAGGATTTAGCGATGTCATTGGCTCCTGAAAAATCATGCCGATAGCGCCACCACGTTGCTTTCGCATAGCTTCTTCAGAAAGATCCAGTAACGAAGTGCCATTAAGAATGACCTCACCGCCAAAGATACGGCCTGACGGTGGCAACAAACGCATCAGTGATAAGGCAATCATGGATTTACCGCAGCCCGATTCACCTACAAGCACAAACGTTTTTCCACGTTGCAACTCAAAACTGACATCACTGACAGCATTCACAGGCTGAGCTGCATCGCCAAGCTGGGTCGAGAGATTCTCTACCTGTAAAACACTATCTGAACTCATGACTGATCCTTTAAGCGCGGATCAAAAGCATCACGCACTGCATCGGCAAGCAAATTGGCTGCTAGCACCAAAATAAACATAAAGACAAAGGCACCCAACAACGACCACCAGACAACGGGTTCACGCGCTAACTCTAAACGAGCGCTATTGATCATATTGCCCCAGCTATGTGTGCTGGGATCAACACCGATATTAATGTAGGACAACACTGCTTCAGCTAACACCAAGCCACTAAAGTCGAGCACAATCACAATCAAAACAATATGCATCACATTCGGCGTGATATGGCGCAAAAGAATTCGCCAGTCACTCACCCCAAACGCTTTTGCCGCTTGAACATATTCCAACTGACCTAACTTAAGCGTTTCACCACGCAATAAACGACATAAGCCCGTCCAGCTAGTGATACCTAAAATCAAACATAAAAAGAATAAGCGCATATCTGAGCGTTCAAGCACCGTATTAAACTCAGCCTGATTGTTTGACATATAGACTTGCATCATCAATACAGCCGCAGCGATGAGCAATACGCCAGGCACTGAACTTAACGTCGTGTAAAGATACTGAATCACATCATCTACCCATCCCCTGAAGTAGCCCGCCATGACGCCCAAGATGATGGCTGCCGGCAGCATCACCAAGGTGGTCAAACTGCCAATCACAACACCTGTGCGAATGCTTTTAATCGCTTGGTATAAAACATCCTCACCGACTTTGTCCGTACCCAGAACATGATAACTCTCAGATAGCCAAAGCAAGGCAACCAACGAGCTCATCAGCACCGTTAACGTTACCCAAACAACTTGATGAGAACTCTTGCCTCTCTTAGCCCAGCGCTCTCTCGCCGCCGTCCTGTAGGTTAATAAGTAGAGTGCAACGGTCAGCGCGACACCCAATACAATACTTTTAATCAACGTAGCTAAAACATCCGTAGCAACCGTCTCATCTTCTTCAAGATGCGAACCACCATAAACTAGCCGCGGGTAATCACGCTGCGTTCCGTTTGGCGTCTCAATGGTTTCTTTACTGTAAAGATGTGTAGCGAAAGGTGCTGAATAGGTCTTTTCCTTTTGCTCACGCAGTCGCGTTAAGGCTAAATCCAACACGCTCAATACTTTGGTGTCGTACTGGGCCTTATTGTCTGCATTCTCCGCGAGGGCGCGAAAGTGCATTGAATCTAAAACACCAATAACCACATAAAACAGCAATACAACAGCGGCAGACATCGCTACCTTGCGCTTCCCTACTTGGCGCCATGCTTCGAGTAAATGCTCGTGTCTGCGTACATGCCACACCAAGAAGCCCGCCATAATGATCAGTAAAAAGATGAATGCATCAGTAAGCAAGATAACTGGCTGAAACGGCATCAATCCAACCTCACCCGCGGGTCAGCCAAGGTGTAGGAAATATCGGTAAGCAATAAACCGACGATATAAAGCACAGCACCCAGGAACACCATTGCACGAACAATGGCGAAGTCTTGCGACTGAATTGCATCAATGGTGTAACTACCCAAGCCTGGAATACCAAAGAAGGATTCCAACAACAGACTACCCATGAACAAAGTCGGTAGTACCACCACAACGCCTGTCAAAATAGGTATTAAGGCATTTCTAAACACGTGCTTAGCTAACACTAACGCCTCAGATAAGCCTTTTGCTCGCGCAGAACGAACAAAGTCTTTGTTGATCTCTTCCAAGAATAAGGTGCGATACCATCGCGATCCCGATCCTATCGCGCTAACCACGCCAATCAATGCCGGCAAGACTAAAAACTTTGCAGCATTTGATCCAACGTCATAACCAGATATCGGGAACAGACTCCACAATTTTCCAAGCAAGACTTGTCCACCAATAATGTAGAAAAGCCCTGAGATCGACATCATCGCCACACATAAGACAACTCCCCAGAAGTCCAAGGGCGACCCTCTAAAAAATGCCAAGATCAGCGAGAAGGTGATATTCACCGCAAGCCCAACGATCATGATGGGAATAGCTAATGCCAAACTTGGCCACATCCGCTGACCAATGTCGTACCCTATGTGACGCCCGCTATCTGATGAACCAAAGTCAAAGGCAAACAGCTTCACCGACTTTTGATAAAAAATCGTATCGGTAAATGCATCCATACCATTCGCTTGCGAATTCCATACAAGAGGCTTGTCATATCCACGCTCAACCTTCCATTCTGTAATAGCGGTGTCAGTGACTCGCTTATTACCTAGATGAAGTCGCGCCATATCGTCAGCTGAATTCACCACAAAGAAAAGCACAAAGGTCAACAAATTAACGCCGATCAAAATAGGGATCGCGTAAAACATGCGACGAATCAAATACGCCATCATCGCGCTGCTCTCCTTTGTCTCGCACGGTAATCACGTACCGCTGGATATAAAACAACGATCAGTAATACCAACAGAACAACGAGTGGCCAAATCACCGGTTGATTCCATGCTAGCTGCTGCTGTGAACGAAGATCACCATCGATACGTTTATATTTGAGCGTGTTATTAGCCATCAGGTGCGGCAATGCATTGCGGTACCACGCATGATGCAAACTATAGGCTCTTGGGAAAAAACCAAACAGCCAGGGAGATTCTTCACGCAATATCTCAACCATACGGTCAATCACCTGCTGTCGCTCTTCTGTATTTGGCATGCTTTTCATCTGATCGAACAGACGATCAAATTCTGCACTGGAGAAGTTCGCTGCATTCTCCCCTTTTGCATCAACCTTGCCATTTGGCCCATGCAGTAAAAAGAAGAAATTCTCAGGATCCGGGTAGTCCGCATTCCAACCCCAACTAAAGATCTGCGCCGATCCTTTCATCATTTTCTCTTGGAAGCGATTGTAATCACTTGATCGAATGATCAACTCAATACCTAATTTTTCAAACTGATTGCGGTACCACTGCAATAAAGACTTAGCACCTGGTCCAGATTGAGTTGTGTCGTAATACAAGATCAGCGCACTACCCGTCGTAGGATCACGACCCTCTGGATAACCAGCTTCTACAAGCAACTGCTTCGCTTGGTCTATTGATTTTCGTTTAGCTGATCCATTTTGCCATTCATAAAGTTGGCGATTAAGACCAGCCTCATCTTCTTTGTAACCAAAGATGCCTGGCGGTAAGGGGCCATGGGCTATCTCACCTCGACCGTTTAAAAAGATTGAGATGTATTCTTCCCAATCAAATGCCATGGCAATAGCTCTGCGTAATTTTTGTGCACGGCGTTGATCAGCTAGATCATCAGGGTTCCCACCGACGACTGGATCTTTCATGTTGAAGCCCATGTAGAAGATCGAGGTTTCTACCGCGGTACTGAGCTTAATACCCTTCTCCGCCATCGCGTCGGTCAAATTGGCATCACCCGATGCACCAAATTGAATAGCTTGATCAAAGCTATCTGAAGCAATGCCGGAGTTGTCATAATAGCCCTGCAAGAATTTATTCCAGCGCGGGATAGCCTCCTTCTCCAAGCTATAAATCGCCTTATCGATAAACGGCATTACCTTACCCGCATCATCGAGCATGCCAGATTGACGATCGACTACTGAACCTTCTGTCGGATAACGCTCACCATGGAAATTTGGATTCTTGCTGAGCACCATACGAAGGTTTGGGTTGTTCTCAGTCAGCACAAAAGGACCTGTACCCACTGGATACCAATTCAGCGTGATATTTCGCGACTCCATTCCAGGCTGTTGATAAAAACGCTCCACTTCCCACGCCATCGGTGCGAAAAAATTCATCGCCAACCAATACTCAAACTGCGGATAAGTCTTGTGAATACGAATGCGCCAAGTATAGCGATCAACCAATGTAACGCCCTCGATAGATTGATCACGTAAATCCACCCAGCCTTGCTGATTTGGTTTTAGCTCTTTGGAGGATTTCATAAAGTCTGCAAATCCAACAATGTGCTCAGACATCAATCCAGCAACCGGTGAGTGATTAGGCGCATAAGCCAGACGTTTTATCTGGAAAACATAATCGTCGGCCGTCAACTCCCTATCGCCCTGCTCTTTAAAATCATCCAAGGTGTATTTATCCGTCAACTCAGATTCAGACATTGGCCAATAGCGATAGCCATCTTGTTTTTTAGCGAACGCAGGGTGTGGCTGAAATTGAATGCCCGGCTTTAGTGATAACTCATATTCTGTGTATAGGGCTTGCTGAGCATTTACCTGTTCACCTTTGCCATCTAAGTAGGTTACTGTTGGCATCGCCTTAAGCGTCAGCGGTTCAAGCACATACGGACGCTTTAAAAAGTGATACTGCAGAGGTGGCTCATAGATCTGCGAGATAAAGGCCCACTCATTTGAACTATAAGAGCGTGCAGGATCTAGATGTTTGGGACGCTCAGTGAAAGAGCTATAAAAAATGGACTGTTTCGGAGCATCTGCCGGATATGGCGAATTCAGCACAGCGTTATCACAAGCGGACAAAAAACTCGCCGCGAGGATTAATACTAATGGCGGCCAGAGCAA